>JBFYNF010000001.1:0-2927 GCA_041304525.1 Thermoplasmata archaeon
AGACGCCTCTCGGGGACATGCTGCGCGGGATGGGGTGCGACACGGTGATGATCGTCGGGCTGAGCGCGGTCGGCTGCGCCATGGCGACCTATCACGGCGCGATAGACCTCGACCTCGAGCCCTACTTCGTGCACGACGCCGTCGCGGCGGACACCGAGGAGCATGTCCGCATGGCCGAGGAGATCTGCAGGACGGTCAAGGTCGATGAGCTGGATCGCAGGCTGGGTTGAGCGACTCCAACTTCCAGACGACCGCCGCCTGAGCAATCAAGCATGGGTCGGGGCCAAGGGCCCGGTCTGACCTCATCATTCTGGAGGCGGCGGTGGCGGCTCCTCGTCAGGAGCCGTCTGCGGCGCCTGCGCCTGCGGCGTCGGTCCGCCATACGCGGGATACACCGGGCCCTGAACCGGCGCGCTCATCGGCCCCACCGGCACGGCCATCATCTCCAGGTTGGGTGGGATCATGATCCTCGCGCCCGTCCTCAGGCCGCGGTTGTTTATCGCGATGGCCGCCTTCATGCTCGGCACGCAGACGACGCTTGTCGGCTGGCCCTCGGCTATCAAGCCGTCGACGCCCCTGTTCGGCATGATGGACACCGGACCGACGGTCCACGCCGGGCCCTTGCCGCCCATGCCGCTCCTGTACGCCGGAGCGAACACCTCGACCACGGTGCCGTTCGCCAGCGTCTGCGCGAGCTTCTTCCTGAGTATGAGGGCGTTCACGGACATCCCGATCGCCATTATCCCCATGACGATCATGAACACGTAGAGCACCGTCGATACGGTGTCATATGTTATCGTATCAGTGATGAACGCCGAGAGCACATACGTGTTCAGGACGAAGAGTATGAGGCAGGCAAGCGCGATCCCTCTCAACCCGTTCTGCACGGTCTTGTAGAACCTTCCCGGGAGCTGCCTCTCCGCGTCCGTCAGGGGCCTCCTGACGATCTGCGTGTTGAAGGCTGGCGCCTGAGCGCCAGGATACTGCATCGGGTACCCCATCGCGTTCATCGGGGATCCAAACCTCCTGGAGGAGCCCTGTTGCACACAGGACAGGACCAGCCCGCAGCCGTCACCATCAGGGTCGAGCCGCAGTTCGGGCAGGTGCGCTTGGAGAGGACGTCCGTCTGATTGACATCCGTCGGGCGCACGTCCGTCGTCCTGCCCATCTCGACGTTCGGGAACTGGATCGGGCCGGGCCCCATGCGCATCCTGGGATATTCCGGGAGCGGCCTTGTGACGCCCCCGGGCTGGTTAGCCATGGAGCTGAGGTTGTGGTCCAGGACCACGGACTGGGACGGGGCGTACGGTGTCCCCAGGGCCGTCTGGCTCGGGGGGATGATAGACCCGCCCATGTACCTGGGCGCCGGGAGCAACGACACTGCGAAGTCCACGAGGAACCCGCCGACCGCGATCGCGCCCGCGATGCCCGCTATGCCCGAGAGGCCGAGCGATGTCGAGCCACCCCCGCCTTTCGTGACATCCATCTGCCAGCTGTTGGTCACGTATGAGACGTCTGTGTACTGGCCGCTCCCGTAGATCCTGTTCCCGTCAAGAGTCACTGGCAGCACGTATACGCCGCCGTAGTTGTCGTAGATCGTGACTGTAACCGAGGACCCAGAGATGGTCCAGTCGATGTCGACCGTCTGCGACTGTCCTATCGCATCATAGGCGGATTCCCACCCGGCCACGTTGACGACGACATCGGTGCATTCCAGCCACAGGTAGCCGCTCCCGCCGGGGTTGAGCGTGAGTTCAGCGTCGTACGTGAAATCCGCGGGGTATGTGCTGTCGAAATAGCCCTCCCCGGGGATCGTGGAGGTATATGTGCCGGTCGCATCCGCGGCCCGCGACCCCCCGCCCGACGCTAGCGCGAGCGACAAAAGGACGAACACGGTTCCTGAAATCACTAGACAAATATGCCCAACCCTCGACATGTCAGACCTCCTGGCAGGGTGGTCTGGTTTGACCGGATCTGTCTGTACCGGGCCGACCCATACGGCTGAAGACACATGCTAGTCGCGAGGGATAATCCTTTCGGAGTGGCCCACAATGTCTGGTTCCCTGTTGCGGATGTGGCGTGCCAAGCCAGAACAAGCATTATCTCCCCCCACTGGAATCCACATCATGTGCTCTGAATGACCGCTCAACCATCGATGCCCGGCGCACCGTCGAAGAAGAACAAGATCTGCCCAGCATGCAACGAGAAGATGGGATTCTACGCCAACAAGCGGACCTGTGACCACTGCGGGACTACATATCACCGGGAATGCTTGGACTCCCGGGCGACCATGATCTCCGGAAAGTCGGCGACGTTGCTCTTCCCGAACCAGCACGACAAGATAGTCCAAAGGGCGCGGCAGTTCAAGATCGACCGCCTGCCCTTCAAAGACGCAAGGGTGTACCATGAGGGACAGGCAAAGGTCATGGCCATGCCAGAGGGTGAAGTGTTCCAGGACTACAAGGAACGATTGTGTCCCTGCTGCGCGGAGGAAGTCCGCAAGATAGCGCCCCAGGTCGGCAGGAACCTGGAGCTCGCGCGAAGGTATGAAGATGCGGTGATGGTCTTCGACGACCTTGGCATGTTCGAGGATTCGGGGAGGATCAGGGAAGTCATGACCCGGCCCCGGTCCCCTGTCGAGAGGGAGCGCGTCGAGAAAGAGACGATCGTCGAGCGACAGGTCGTGAGGATCAAGTGCAGGTACTGCGGCGCCCTCAACGACGACATCAGAAGGACCTGCGAGTCGTGCGGCGCGAACCTGTAGTATCGGCCGCGGACGACACCGTCCTCACGAGAGAGCGTTCCAAGGAGACTGGGACCGACATCGGCCAACCGACCAGACGTGGATCAGGCTCGTCTTGGGAAAAGCCATAAGGAATGGAAGGTGATTCGGCCACATGGTATCGGGACGCTTGCCGAAGGGATTG
>JBFYNF010000002.1:0-5214 GCA_041304525.1 Thermoplasmata archaeon
CATCCGACTAATGCGCTCTACCCGCCGTCGATGAGAGATCGTTCGGCCGTTTGAGCTTGCTCCGGTGGGGTGTCGCCGTTTCACCATATCCTCGGGAGACTTCATCCCCAGGGGAATCATCACGTTATCCCGAGGCTGTGCCGTTTCTGTGCCCTTGCCAGGACTCTCGCCCTGCCGCTCTGGCGGCCCACCTTCTCTTGGAGAGGGGACTTTCCTCAGCCGGCCCGCATTGAAACGGGCCTACCGTCAGTCATCCGCCTTCTCCTGGCGGATGTAACGACGATGTTCCTCATACAAAAGGATTGTGGACTTCTCATATGACCCGGCTGTCGGAGAACGCGGTGGTTATCGACACGCGTCCTGTCTCAAGGTCGAAAGTGGCCGATCGGCCCCGGGTTCCGTGGGTGTCCTCGGCTGCAAGTCTGACGCCCAGCTGTCTCAGGGCCTTCTTCGCCTCGTCGCAGTTCTCCTTCCCGATGTCGCTCACCGAGATGCTCAGATTGGGGAACATCTGGGCACCGCCCACGAGCTTCGCCCTGAGATGCTCCTTTCTCGCGCCCTTGACGAGCACCTCGGTCAGGAGCTTCCCGACGGCCGTGTTGGCGTACTTGGTGGGGACCTTCGCGCCCTGGGGCGCCCTCGGCAGGAGTACGTGGACCACACCTCCGACCTTCGTCGTCGGGTCGTACAGGAACACGGCCACACATGAACCGAGCCCCATGCAGCATATCTGCTCTGGGGCCTTGGTGACGGCCATCTGCGCGATCCCCACAAGTTCGGGCTCCTTCATCTCCCGTCTCCCATCTTCTCCAGTATCACATCGAGCATCTGCTCCTCGGGGAGGAGCAGGAAGTACCCGTCGAATTCCTTCTCGAAGCTCTTGAACACCGTGTGGACGGCGATGACCTTGTCGACCTTCACGCCCACGTGCGCGAGCGGGAGGTCCAGGACCGCACCGAGGAGGTCGACGGTGGCGTCCGGAGGCGCGGGTATGAGGTCGCTGTCGATCATCCTCGATACGGCGACCAGGTACCAGCAGAGGCATATGTTGCCTATCTCGCGCAGTGCAGAGACCTGTATCTCCGTGAGCTTGGACAGGTCCGGCTTCTCCTTCGTCAGGTGGTGGATGAGGCTCGTCGCCGAGTCGCCTGACAGTATGACTAGGACGCCACCCCTGAGGTCCCCGCACAGCTGCGTGTACACGCCCGCGACGATCTGCTCGGCCCCTCCGAGCCAGCCCGCGACCTTGGACAACGGGAGGAGGTTGCAGGACGTGACCTCGTTGACGATCTCTATGTCGAGAAGTGCTCCGAGGGCCGTGGCCGCGTTCCCGGCGCCTACGTTGGCGAACTCGCCGACAATGTCCAACACCTTGCTCTCGTCCTTCGGCCTCATGTCTTCAATCTCCCAATATCGAATCCACATCCAGGATCTGCGCGATCTTCCCGCTCCCCAGGATGGTGCCGCCTGAGAGGCCCCTGACCTTCCTCAGGCGCCTGTCGAACGATTTGACGACGATCTGCTGGTGCCCCACCAACTCGTCCACCGCCAGTGCGGCCCTGCGCTCCCTGCTCTGGACAATGAGTGTGTTGATGCCCTGGTCATCTCCGGTCAGGTCCACTCCGAAGAACCCTCGCATCCTCAGCAGTGGCAGGACCTCACCCCTGAGCTGGACGACCTCCCTGCTCCTGATGAGCCTGACGTCTCCGACCTCGAACTTGTGCGACTCTACGACCACGCTCATCGGGACCGCGTACATCTGCCCTGCGACCGAGGTCATCATGGCGTCGATGATGGCGAGCGTGAACGGGAGCCAGAGCGAGATGGTCGAGCCCGACCCCTTGGAAGTGGTGATCATGACCGAGCCTCCCAGGTCCTCGACGCCCTTCTTGACCACGTCGAGGCCGACGCCTCTCCCCGAGGTCTCGGTGACTTCCGTCTTCGTCGAGAACCCCGCCTTGAAGAGTAGGTCCAGGAGCTCTCTGCCCGTTGCTGAGTCCGCCTTCTCCTTCGACATCTGCCCCTTGGATACTGCCGTACGCCTCACAGTCTCGAAGTCTATGCCGCGGCCGTCATCCGTGACCTCTATGAGGACGTGGTCCTGCTGCTTCGAGGCGACTATCCTGATAAGCCCCTTCGGGTTCTTCCCGGCCTTCTGGCGCTCTTCCGGTGTCTCGATCCCGTGGTCGATGGAGTTCCTTATGATGTGCATTATGGGGTCGGCTATCCTGTCGACGACGGTACGGTCCAGTTCTATACCGCCGCCTTCGACGACGAATTCGACCTCCTTGCCCTCGCCCTTCGATATATCCCTGACCATCCTGGGGAACCTGCTCATGACGACGTCCAGGGGGATCATCCTGATGCTGAGGACCTTGGACTGTATCTCGGATGTGAGGTTGTCTATGAGGGAGGATATCTCCTGCAGTTCGTAGTCGTCTGCGGTCCCGGCCTTGTCCGTCAGCCTGCTCCTGCCGATCACCAGCTCGCCCACGTCGTCCAGGAGGTCATCGAGCTTATCCATACCCACCTTGACGGTCTGGACCAGCGGTGCGTCAGATTGCGCCGCTTTCCTCTCCTGCTTCGAGAACCTGGCCCATGAATCCCGTGGCTGTGCCTCATGACCCCATCTGAGATCCTCGACGTCGGTCATGACCCCGATTCTCGAGATTGACTCCTCGAACCCCTTGTGAGGGTCCAGACGTACGACTAGTTCCTCGAACGGCCTCTCGCTCTCGATCTCGTCCTCTGTCGGGGACGTCTCGAACACATCGGCGCTTTTCTCTAGCTCCTTGATGATCACGAGCGCCCTGGCCGCGGGCAAGCTACATCTGCGGGCGAGTCGAACCACAACTGTAATCCTCTGCTCGTCCTTGGACTCCTTCTCGGGCTCGGGTCTCTCGGCCTTCTTTCTCTTCTTGGTGGTCGGTGGCTTGGTGATGAGCGCGTGCAATCGGTCGACGAGCCCCGGTATCTCTTTCACCTCGAGCGTCTGCTCGACCTGGCCGACCATCGACTCCAGTCCGTCCAGGCCCTCGAATATGCCTTCGGACACCTCTGGTATGGCACTGAGCTTGCCGTCCCTGATTGCCCCGAGGACGTCCTCCAGCGCGTGCGCGGTGTCCGTGACCGATGCCAGGTTCATCATGCTGGCCATGCCCTTGATCGTGTGGCATGCCCTGAACATCTGGTCTATCAGCTCCTTGTCCTCAGGCCTTCTCTCCAGTTGGACCATTGAGTCGTTCAGGGTGCGAAGGTACTCCCTCGCCTCCGTCACGAAGAGCTTCGAGTACTTGTTGAGGTCGAACTCCTTGGCCATTGTTCATCCCTCGATGAATTGTATGATCTTCTCGGGTATCTTCTCCAAGGGCACCACCTCGTCAGCGGCCTTCTCGTCTATGACCGCCTTCGCCATGCCGAATATGACCGAGGTCTTCTCGTCCTGGACGATGACCCGTCCGCCGGCCTCTCTGATGGCCTTCGCCCCCTGGGCGCCATCCGAGCCCATGCCTGTCATGACCACGCCCATCAGCCTGTCCCCGTAGCACTTGGCCGCACTCTCGAACAGGACGTTCGCGGACGGTTTGACGAACTGGACCGGGCTGCCCTCGTCCAGCCTCGCGACGACTCCCTTTCTATTCTTCATCTCGACCTTAAGGTGGAAACCCCCGGGGGCAAGATAGGCAGTGCCGGGCTCTATCGCAATCCCGTCGGTTGCCAGGACGACCCTCGGGCCTTTGGCGGCGTCCAGGCGCTTGGCGAAGGACGATGAGAACTCGGCGGGTATGTGCTGGACTATCATGATGGGCGCGCGGATATTCATCGGTAGCGCTGCGAAGACCGCTTCCAACGAGCGGGGTCCGCCAGTTGACGCGGCGATGACTATTGCTCTGGTCTCGGCGGAATGAGCGGGCGGGGCCGCTTCCTGAAGGTGTTTGACGTGTATCGGCCCTCGCATCCTCTTGAGAACGTCTATCTGGGCCAGTGAAGCGTTCCTGACGAGGTCGGCTATTGCCTTCTTGAACCGGACGATATCGATGGAGACCGGTCCGCTCGGTTTGGGGATGAAGTCGACCGCGCCCATCTCAAGCGCATGCAAGGGGAGCTGTACGTCGACCTTGTTCATCGCGCTCAACATGACTACGCGGGTCGGGCATTCCTTCATTATCCTCTGCAGGGTCGCGAGCCCGTCCATCTTAGGCATCTGGATGTCTAGGAGGACCACATCCGGCTTGAGTAACTTGACCTTGGTGATTGCTTCGAGACCGTCCTTGGCGGTGCCAACAACGGACATGCCCTCCTCTGACTGGAGCATGTCCCTGAGGACGACGCGCATGTACGCGCTATCGTCCACGACCAGCACCCGGACCGCGTCTGACATGGGTCACCTCTCAGCGACCCATCTGAAGGACCGCGTTGACCGACTCGAGGACGTCGTCCGAAGTGAAAGGTTTCATTATGAAGTCCATGGCGCCCGCTTCGAGGGCCCGCATGACCGTCTTCTGATGCCCCAGAGCGGAGACCATGATGATCTTGACCTTCTCGTCCGCACCTTTGAGCCTCTTCACGGTCTCGATTCCGTCCGTGTCGGGCATCACGATGTCCATCGTGATGACGTCCGCACCGAACTTCTTGAACAGCTGGAGCGCTTCCTCGGCGTTCTTGGCCTCTCGGACCTTGTGGCCGCCGCCCTCGAGTATGTTCTTCAAGACCCTTCTCATGAACTCCGAGTCATCCACTACAAGCACGGTCGCCATACAGTTCATCCTCCAGCTTTGCCGCTGTCATCCGTTGACAACTCCAGTATCTTGACGGGGTCAATCACCGTGATGAGCCGCTCGCCCATCTTGGCGATCCCCTTCACATATTCCGCTTCGAGCCCCTGCGCCACATATGTGGGCGCCGACTCGATGTCACCCTTGTTCACTCTGACGACCTCGGTGACCTCGTCCACGAGGAAACCTACTGGGGCGTCAGGCGCCTCCACCACGACGATCTTGGAGAGGTCGTCGCACGCCTTCGCCTCGATGCTGAGGCGTTTCCTGAGGTCGACGACGGTCACGAGCTTTCCTCTCAGGTTTATGACGCCTTCGATGTACGAAGGGCTCCTGTGCACCTTCGCCACCTGCTCCATGTCCCTTATCTCTTTCACAGCCGTTATGTCGAAGGCGTACTCCTCCTTACCGAGCCTGAACACGACATATTGCTCTGTGA
>JBFYNF010000003.1:0-5348 GCA_041304525.1 Thermoplasmata archaeon
TACTACTCGAAGGCAGTTACCCTCGACCCGTCATACATCGACGCGTGGCTTTCCATGGGCGAACTGTTGCTTGGCAACGACAAGGTCAGCGGCGCGGATGAGAGCTTCTCACGGGTGCTTCAGCTCAGCGGGAGCAACCCGCGCGCATGGCTGGGAAAGGCGAAGGCCATGCACAAGCTGGGCAGGTGGGGCGCTGCGATCCAATGCATGGACAAGTACAACCTGCTCGCCCCGCGCGACAAGGACGCATGGCTGCTGAAGGCGGACCTGCTCTTCGAGAAGGAGAAGCACAGGCGCGCCATCGAGGCCTACGATAAGTTCCTCGAGCTGGACCAGGATGATTCCTATGCCCTTGGGCGGAAGGGCATTTCCCTGAATGCCATCGGCATGCCCGATGAGGCGAGAAAGTGCCTCGAGGAGGCTGTCAGGCTCGACCCGAACAACAGAGACGCGGCGAAGTGGCTCAAGGCCATCATCGAGGAGGATGGACGCTGATGGTCGAACTTGACAAGATCTTGAGCGAGCGTTCAGACGAGCGCATCCTACGGTCCCTGAAATCGCTACCGGACCAGGAGTTCTGTTCCATCACTGATAAGGTGCTGGGATACCTTGAGCTCAAGATTCTCCGAAGCAGGCCCAGGGGCACTTTCATAATCGCGGACTGCGAGCACAGGCCGGATGGGAAGAAGTACACCGTCTTCTTCTCGAGGAGGGACGAACCGGTCGAGAAGACTGACATCGAGAGCCTCGTCTCGTACATGGAGAAGACCGGGGCGGACAACGCCCTCGTGTTCACCGTCAGCGGTATCGCTCCCGATGGTGAGGGGCTCCTCAAGGAACGGTCCATCGGCTATGCGGACGGCGTGAAGCTGGCTGCTCTCCTCCGCAGGTTCGACCTCGACAAGGTGGTCGTCGAATTCGTTGACACGAAGAAGGCCGAGGTCGTGTTGGAGCCCGAGCGGACGAAGGTCGCCGGCGGAAAGCTGGAGGATGCGATGAGGGCAGGATACGAAGCACTGGCTGCCAAAGACCATATGCGTGCTCTCGAAGCCTTCGACCTGGCGATATTCCTCGACGAGACCTACGATGTCTCGTGGCGGCTGAAAGGCAACACACTTGACGAAATGGGGTACCATGAGCAGGCGCTCGAGTGCTACAAGCGCGCTCTCGAACTCCTCCCAGAGAGCGACGAGACATGGTTCTCGCTCGGGAACTGCTTCTACGCCTTGGGCAGGTTCACCGAGGAGATCATGTGCTACGACCGCGCACTGTTCTACAACCCGTTGATGCAGAAGGCGCTGATAAACAGGGGCTCGACACTCCACAGACTCGGTCGGTATCCCGACGCGTTGGAGACATACGACAGGGTCCTCAAGATCAACTACCGGCTGGAGAAGGTCCACAACAACAAGGGCGCAACGTTGCACGCCATGGGGCGCGGCACTGAGGCGCTGGAGTCGTACAATAGGGCGATCGAACTCAAGCACGACTATGTCGAGGCTTGGATGAACAAGGGCAACCTGCTCTACGAGCTCTCACGCTACGATGATGCGCTCGAAGCATTCACCCAGGTCACTGGCTTCAGGCCAGAGTATCCGAAGGGCTGGCACCTGCGCGGGATGGTCCTCAGGAAGCTCAAGAGGCCCATGCAGGCCAAGGCGTCCTTCGAGCAGGCCCTCAGGCTCGACCCTGACTTCATCGAGGCCAGGAAGGCGCTGGATGAGGAGTCCAAGAAGGTGGCCGACAGGTTCGCCGAGGTGCCGAGGATCGTCGAGGACATCTTCCAGCAACCAGCCCCAGAGGCTGCGATGGAGGTGCCGCCACCACCCGCTCCCCCGGCCCCCGTGATGGCCGAGGATGTCGTCACCAGGGAGCAGGAGCAGAATATCGAGGAGATTGCCGAGGAGCTGTACGGCGACAGGGCCGAGCTCCTCATGCTGCTCGGCCGGTTCGACGAGGCGTTCGATTTCCTGGGCAAGTCGCTAAGGTTGGAGGGCGAGAACGCCCCTCTTCTGACGGCTGCGGGGAATGTGCTGTACAAGCAGGGCAAGGTCGAGGCCGCAGTCAAATCGTACGACCACGCGGTCGCTGCCGACCCGTCGTACGTGCCGGCCCTGGTCAACCTCCAGACCGCGCTGACGGACTCGAAGGAGTGGGATCGTGCCCACGAGGTCGGAGACACCCTGAGGACATCCGGGGCTGGCTGGCAGGGTCTTGTCATGGCGTCATTCACGGCGAGGCGGAGGAAGGACTATCCGCGAGCGGTCGAGGATGTCGAGAACGCGATAGCGGCCGACAGCCTGTCGACACTGGTCAACTACAGAGGCCTTCTGAAGGTCGAGGCTGAGGACCTCGACGGCGCCGCGGAGTCGTTCGAACGCGCGGAGTCGATGTCTCTTGACCCCTCCGAGGCCCACAACAACCATGGCGTCGTCCTGTTCAGAAAGGGCGACCTAGAGTCCGCGAGCATGGAATTCGACCGGGCGATCAAGCTCATGAAGGCGAACGCCGCCGCCTGGAACAACCGGGGTTGCGTGCTCTACAGGATGGATAGGATGCGGGAGGCGATCGCATGCTTCGAGGAGTCCCTGGTGATATCCCCGACGACCGTCGCGGCCAGCAACAAAGGCTTCACCCAACTCACTCTTGACTCGCTCCCCGAGGCTCTCATGTCGTTCGAGCAGTCGCTGAAGCTCGGTGAGACGGCAGAAGCGTTCAACAGCAGAGGGATCGTGTTGCTCAGGATGGGCAGGATCGAGGAGTCCCAGGCGTCGTTCCGAGAGGCGCTCAGACTGTCCCCTCAGTTCAAGGACGCCGCGTCGAACCTGAAGAGGGCGGAGTCCATCAAGCCCGTTGCGAAGGACCCAGCGCCGCAGTCGGGCCCGGAAGCCCCGCCGAAGATGGAGGTCGTGGGAGGGAAGGGGCCGTCGTCGGTGAAACTCGCCGAGCTCACTCTCCAGAACCTTAGGAGGAACAGGAAGTCCGAGCTAGAGGCGATTTGCGAGGCGCTCGATATCAGCCCAAGGGGCACGAAGACCGAGCTCATCAACAGGATAGTCAGGGCGAGGAAGCAGCTGCTGAAGAAGTGAGCGGAGCATCCGCTGTGCCTATCGGACAATCCGATGGTTCGGGCGCAGACCGTCAGGCAATGTTCATGACGACGACGTCACGGACAGCCTTCATCTCGCTGAAGGGCAGCACGAGCCTTCCCTGGGCGTCGGTCTTGAACAGCCTCGGCTCGACCTCCTCCGCCGGTATGACCAAGACGTTCTGCAGCTCGCCCGACTTCGTGTCGATCAAGAAATTCTCAATCATTCCGAGTATCTGGCCATCATTGGTCATCACGGTTTTGCCCTTTAGCTCGGTGATGAACTTGCGCATTGACATCCCATCTCCAGGCTATCTGTAGTAGCCGAGGGCGTTATCATCTTTGCTCTTCTTAGACGTTGCGGTCTTGAGTTCCTGGGCCTGAGACTCGTAGTATCTCATGGTCTCCTTGTCCGTCGATGGCCTCACCTTCGCGAGCGCGCGCTCGAAGTGCTCCATGGTGACCTTCGTGGCCTTCTTGTTCTGTCTCAGGGCGCTCAGGCCAGCCTCGCGGCAGACGTTCTCGATGTCGGCGCCGACGTATCCCTCCAGCCGATCGGCCAGCGGGCCGATGTCCACGCCTTCCAGGGGCATTTTCCGCGTGTGGACCTCGAGTATCTTGAGCCTGCTAGCCCTGTCGGGCACCGGTATCAAGAGTAGCTTGTCGAACCTGCCAGGTCTCAGCAGGGCGGGGTCGACGATGTCTGGTCGGTTCGTCGCGGCTATCACGAAGACATTCTCCATGCCTTCGAGCCCGTCCATCGATGTGAGGAGTTGGTTGACGATCCTCTCCGTGGCCCCGGAATCGTGGTGCCCGCCCCTCCTCGGGGCGATTGCGTCAATCTCGTCCAGGAACACGATGCAGGGCGCGACCTGCTTCGCCTTCTTGAATATCATTCTGACGGCTTTCTCGCTCTCACCGACCCACTTGGACATGACCTCCGGGCCTTTGATCGATATGAAGTTGGCCTTGGAGACGTTCGCGATGGCCCTCGCAATGAGAGTCTTGCCTGTCCCGGGGGGGCCGAAGAGCAAGACCCCCTTCGGGGGTCGGATGCCCAGCCGCTCGAATGACTCAGGGTCATCAATCGGCATCTCAATCGCCTCATGCAGGTCCTTCTTGATGTGATCGAGCCCGCCGACATCGTCCCACGATGTCGTGGGTATCTCGATGAGGACCTCCCTCATCGCGCTCGGTTCAATCTCCTTGAGCGCATCCGAGAAATCTGCCGCCGTGACCCTCATCTTCTCAAGGAGTTCCGCAGGGATGGGCTGTCCGAGGTCGATGTCGGGCAGGTACCTCCTGAGCGCCCGCATGGCGGCTTCCCGCGCCAGCGCAGCCAGGTCGGCTCCTACGAAGCCATGCGTGGCCCCGGCTATCTTCTCCACGGCTATGTCCTCGGCCAGAGGCATCCCCCTTGTGTGTATCTCGAAGATCTCCTGGCGGCCGCTCACCGTCGGGACGCCTATCTCGATCTCCCTGTCGAACCTCCCTGGCCTCCTCAGCGCAGGGTCTATGGCGTCCTCCCTGTTTGTCGCGGCTATGACTATGACGTTACCCCTCGTCGTTAGCCCATCCATGAGCGTGAGCAGCTGTGCGACGACCCTCCTCTCGACCTCGCCGTGCACCTCGTCCCTCTTTGGCGCGATGGAGTCCAACTCGTCTATGAATATCACGGATGGAGCGTTCTTCTCGGCGTCAGTGAATATCTCCCTGAGCTTCTCCTCGCTCTGGCCGTAGAACTTGGACATGATCTCGGGGCCCTGGATCGAGAAGAAGTTGGCGCCAGCCTCGTTGGCGACCGCCCGGGCTATGAGCGTCTTGCCCGTGCCGGGAGGACCGTACAACAGAACGCCCTTCGGCGGGTCTATGCCCAGGCGCGTGAATATCTCGGGATGCTTGAGCGGCAGCTCGATCATCTCCCTGATCCTCTGCAGCTCGCCCTCCAGCCCACCGATGTCCTCGTATGTGACCGAGGGTCTGGCGAGCTCGGTGACCTCGATGGGCTCCGTTTTCACGGACAGCTCGGTGAGATCGGATACCTGGACGATGCCGTTGGGGGTTGTCGAAGCCACCACGAATGGGAGGAATCCTCCCATGAGCGCTATGTTCGGGATGATGATCTCATCTCCCTTGACGAGCGCCCTGTTCAAGAGACCCTTCTTGAAGAGCCCCTCGACGCCCTGGCCGAACCGGACCCTCTTCCCCGCGGGTATCTTGGGGGCAACGATGATCTTCTGGGCCACCTGCGCCTCCGCTT
>JBFYNF010000004.1:0-12744 GCA_041304525.1 Thermoplasmata archaeon
ATCGTGTTGTCGTCCCCCATCTTCTTCATGGGCGTGACCGCTCAGACCAAGGCCATGATCGACCGCTGCCAGTGCTTCTGGGTCGAGAAGTATGTGATGGGCAGACGCGTGTATGAGGGGCGGGATAGGCCCAAGGGGCTGTTCCTTGCATGCGCTGGTTCATCGAAACCGACAATATTCGAGCCCGCCTTGCACGTGGCCAAGGCGTTCTTCGCCGCCATAGATTACCAATATGCTGGCGAGGTCCTTCTGGGCCATACGGACGACCCTGGTCTCGGCCCTAGGAAGAACGTTGCCCTTGAACAGGCCTTCGAGGCGGGCAAGCGCCTGGTCTGAGGGTCTTCTTCGGTCGTTTCAGACGAGCTTGCCCTTGGTCATGAGACGGACCGTCTTGCCGTCTGTCCGTTCGACCTCTATGTTCGCCCCTGGGGCGGTGACGAAGTCCCAATGCATCGTGGATTCGGACTCACCGCCATAGGTGTTGTTGGACCCGAAGGCGACGTGCACCGTTCCGCTGACCTTCTCGTCCGTGAGTATGTATCCTATAGCCTTCTTGATCTTCGGGTTGTAGCCTATGCCCAGCTCGGCCACATGTCTGGTCCTGACGGGCTTGTACTGCTTGCCGTCTATCTTCTCGCACTCCTTGAAGCTCGCTACGAGCGCGTCGAGGTTCTTCTTGGCGGTCACCCTGTCGAGCAGCAACTTGCCCGCCTTGAACTCGAGAAGCACGTCCGTGACCAGCTTGTCGGACATTCTGTCCCTTGTAATCGGGCAGAAAAGAGTCCCCTCACCAATGGTCTCCTTGGGCGCGATGAAGAGTTCCCCCGCTGGGAGGTTGGCGCCTCTGTCACCAACTTCGAAGTCGAGGTCGCTCGTGAACCCGTCATCGATGTTGAGCCTACGACCTTGCACATTGACTCTGAAGTCAGTGCCCTTGTCGTCCCAAACGTGGGCCCACTCGGCGTCTTTGAACGCCCGTGCCATCCTCTTGCCCGTCTTCATGAGCTGGGTGCTGGGGACGGCTATGCCGCCGATGATGATGTCTTCCAGGAGTGGGTACGGGATCCCGAAGCTCTTCGCGGCCGCTCTGGTCGGCCAGCCCGCATAGAGCCACTTCTTCCCATCTGTCTTGTGGTATATGATGTCGTACAGGGGCAGCGTCGCCTTCTGCCGCGCTGTGAGCTTCTCCCTGGGGAACTTCTCTGCTACGCTTGGATCATCAAGGTCCTCAATGGAAATGAGCACATCCGCTGCCTTCACGAGTCCTACGTACTGCTTCGGGACCGTCTGCAGGATCTTGGTTGGTATCTCCTCGAAGATCCTCTTCGAGTACCTATCGGAGGTTACGACGATGGTCGGCGTTGCCCCGCGCTTGTAACACTCGATGGCTATGTCCTCGAGCAGTTGCTGGGTGTGTGCGCCGCCTTTGACGACTACGCCGTCCCCCTTCTTGACGTTGCACGTCTCCACCATGCGCATTGCGCATTCGGCAATCTTCCTGTCGGTAAGAGTCATTGGAGTGCCCTCTATGCACATGCCACGCACATTCGATACTTATATGTGTCGAATCGGCCAGATAAGTGGTCTTACAGTTGTTTCGTGACAATCGCCGGGAAACATGTGCGTTGGTACTGGGAGCACAGGAGACAGTTGGACATAGTGGGCCCACCAGCCTCATCCGAGGTCGTTACCCTGAAACCAATGCTCTCGAAGAACCGAGGTGCCCTCGCGAGCGCCCATATTCTGTCTGCTCCTCTCATCCTGGCCTCGGCCTCGATCTTACCGACAAGCATCCGGCCCATGCCCTTCCTCCTGAATCCGTCCACGACGGAGAGCCACTCGACGCCGTACCTGTCCCCGTCACGTTTCAGGGTTGCGCACCCTACAAGTTCGTCGCCAATGTAGTATCCGTATGCCATGACCACGTTCTCGAATGTGCCGTCCTCGAGACCACATCTGAGAGCCAGGGTTCGTACGGCCTCGTAGTCGTCCGTCTTTCTCAGCACGGGCGCCCCCGAATGGACTTGGCCTGCCATAATTCGCAGCTGAAGTCGGAGGCGTAGATATTGTTTTCGGAGGATGCCTAGGATTCATCTGACGAGGTCGTTCCAGAACCGAGCGCGCCCAGGCCGCTGGTGAGTCTTGAGACATCCTGGCCGTTCAGCTTCGGCAATGCGAGTTCGAAGCAGGTCCCCTCTGAGTGGTCACCAGGGACTCTGTCCGTCACGCCGATGACACCGGAATACCGCTCCACCAGGAGATTCACGATTGACAAGCCCATGCCCGTGCCGCTGACGCCTTCGGGCCTCTTGGCGAATCTTGAGAACACTGCGCCCTTCCTGTCATCCGGTATTCCTATCCCGTGGTCGGATATCGTGACAGTCCATACACCTGCCCCGTTCTGGATGGAGACTTCAATCTCCGCCGTTGTTTTAGGATTGTACTTGACCGCGTTGTTCAGCAGGTTCATGAACAGGTCGTGGATGAGCTCGTCTGCGCCCACTGCGCATTCGCCTTCGGGGCAATCGAAGCTCACGACTATGTCTCTCGATGGAAATTCCCTCTTCAGCGCCGATATGCTCTTAACGAGCACATCCCTGAGGTCGTATCGGTCCTTGTCGGAGTACTGGGTGGACTTCGCCTCCGACATCTTGCGCACGTTGTCTACGAGTCCTTTCGCCGCCTTCGAAACCGCCAACGCCTTCACGAGCGAATCGTTGTTGGCGGAATCCAGGGTCCCGCTCTTCTCCATCTTGTCCAGGTAGTATATCAGCGGGTTGACCATGTTCCCGATGTCGTGCACGATGAGATCCAGATATCCCTGCGACTCGGTCATCGCGGAGATGGCATCCTCGTACATCTTGGAGTTCTCTATGGCTATTCCCACCAGGTCGGCGAGCAACTGTATCCGATGGATCGCGTCCCTGGGTAGGACACGTCCATCACAGGTGTAGTCTACCTCGATCCAGCCGATCCAGTTGCCGAGCCGATCGACCATGAGGCAGACTATGAAGTCCAGTGGATGCCAGATCTCTGGCGATTCGCGAGGGGCTGAAAGCATGGACGTATCGATGATGTAGTCCATGTCCTCGTTGCACCGCAGGCCGTCGATATTCGCCCTGACAAAGTAGGTCCTCTGGTCGATCCTGTGCTCGTCAAGGAGGTCCTTTCTCTTCCTATCTATCGAGTAGGTGTGCTTTCTTATGGCGGCCGAGTTGTTCTCGGGGAATCCCTTCACGCACCTTGGGATGAACAATCCGGACTGCTCATCCAGAACGCACATGACGAGAGACTTCACCCCGAACGAGGACGTGATGGTGTTGGCTGTCCTGTCCAGCAACAAGTCGATAGGCTCGACACGTGATATCAGTTTGAGGATGTCGAGCATGTCGGAAACCGGTATCGTGGGTGGCCTGGATGCCTCTACTTTGTCGTGGCTGTCGCAGTGCTCGACGCCTTGCATCCCTATCCCTCAGGAGCTCGTCCTGCGGGTTAGGATTCTTTCCATCTTATAAAAACATGTCGGATTGGGCCACGGTTGTTCCAGTTATTCCGAAACAGGGCAAGGATTATACTGTTCAGTGCTCATTCGACATACTGTCCAGCGGAAGGCGGGTCCGTGCTGCCGTCAGATGCTGGCTGCGAGGTGGGATGAATGAGGTCCAAGGCGCGGTCACTTGTCGTCGCCAAGAGCGTCAAGGTCGCAGTGGTCTCCGTGGGTGCGGCACCGATGGGGATGGAGAGCCGCTCTGGAGATGCGGTCAAAGAGTCGCTCGAAAGAAACGGTCATGTCGTCGTGAGACGCATCTCTGTGAAGAATGACCCGCACGAGGTTCAACGTGCGGTCAGGGAGGGCATCGAGGACCGCCAAGTCGGCGCCATCGTGATCGTCGGTGGCACTGGACTAGCAAGAGACGACGTCACCCTCGAGGCCATTGACCCCTTCGAGGAGAAGTCCATCCCTGGTTTTGGAGAGGCGTTGCGGCAAATGTCATCGAGCACGCAAGGTCAGGGGGCGATTTTGCTCAGGGGGACGGCTTTCATATCGGAGAAGAAGGTCGTCTTCTGCATTCCAGCCTCGGAGGAACTAGCCAGAGACGTGGCTGAGCGTCTGATCGGCCCGATGCTGGAGAAGGCCGTCGGAGATGCCACCCGATGAGAGCGATGGTCAAGGGCGACATCGATTTCGCAATCGGACTCACGGACCACGAAGGATGGGCCTACACGCGCCCGGAGTTCGAGAGGATACTCAGACTCCCGCATGTCGGCAGTTATGTTTGGGATGACGAACGTCCTTTGGGTTTCGTGACGAGTGTGCAGTACGGAGATAGTGCGGTCATAGGCCATCTCGTGGTGTCTGGTGAGGTGAGAGGCAGGAAGGTGGGCAGGAGACTCCTGGAGGCTTCACTTCGTGAGCTCGACAATGCGGGGATGAGATCCGTGCTGCTATACGCCACCGCCGCGGGCGAACCACTCTACGAGTCATGCGGGTTCAGGGCCCTTCGCGGTGTTGTGTCTTACGGATTCCGCATGGATCACGGCGAGAGGGCTCGAAGATGCGAGCTGCTGTCGAGAGAAGACTTGCCGGAGGTGTGTGAGCTCGACGGAGAACTCTTCGGAGGCGACAGGTCTGTGCTACTGAAGGAGCTCCACGCGGAGCATCCAAACTTGTGCTTCAAGATTGTCCGAGATGGCAGGCTCACGGGCTATGTGTTCGGGAGACGGACGCCACTCGGAGGGGACATAGGGCCATGGTGCTCCGCGACCGGGTCAATGGATGATGCGCGTGGTTTGATGGATTCCGTGCTGGGCTGTTTCATGGGCGAGAGGGTGGATCTCGGCTTCTTCGACGATGTGCCGCTCATAAGGTCGGTTCTGGGCGGCTGTGAGGTTCTGAAGCAGGTCTCGGTGAAACTCATGGTAAGGGGCGATGTCCGCTACCCGAAGGAACGCGTCGGAGCGTTGGGGATAGCGGGGTTCGAGCTCGGATGACGGATGATGCGAAACCTAGGTGTCCTCGTCATCCTTCTTCACATAGTATCTGATGTAGCTCGCGTCGCGATATCCCGACTTGATGAAGAGACCTTCAGAGGCTGCGTTCCTGCCTTCTATATGGATGGAGAAGATGCTGCGCCCCCTCTTCCTGAGGGCGTCCTCGCAAGCCTTGACCAGGGCCTCCGCGACGCCTATCCTCCTGTGGCTGGGAAGAACGGCCAGTCTGTTTATCCAACCCTTCCTGCCATCATCGGTCGCAATGACGACGCCTATCATCTTCCCCCCGTCGAACGCTCCGAGGAATAGGTCCGGGGTCCTCTTGAGTTGGGCCCTCAGTTCCTCCGGCGAGTCCCTTCCCTTCGGCCGATAGGAAAGGTCCGCGTCGGTCCACACGCTCGTCATCTCTCCCAGCTCTTCCTCCTTGAGAGGTCTGACGATGAACTGGAAGTCATTCTTGTTCTGGGGCATGTTCTCGAACGGGTCATAGGCTTAACCGGAATAAATCACTAACTCCCGCCGGTGTGAAGAGTCTCTTCAGTGAGCCGTTAATGTGGCCCTCTCGCGGGCAGCTGCTCGGGACAACAATTTATACTCTGTTCTCACATCCTCCGCCGTCGATTCATGATGAATCTTGCGTCTGAGGTGGCGGAAGTCCAGAAGACACACGGCATTGTCGGAAGGGTGACAGAGCTAGAGAAAGCACTCGCGTCCGTGCGTTCCAGGAAGCATCTGATGATCGAGGGGCCCGTCGGGGTTGGCAAGACAGTGCTCGCGACGGCTGTGGCCGCACATCTCGGCGTGAAGGTGTACCGCGTGGACGGTGACGAGCGTTACACGGAGCAGAAACTGTCTGGATGGTTCGATCCTCCGATAGTGATGCAGAAAGGGTACATAAGGGACGCGTTCGTCCCAGGTCCGCTCACGGAGGCGATGCAGTCGGGTGGCGTCTTGTTCATCAATGAGCTGAACAGGATGCCCGAGGGTGTTCAAAACATACTGCTCCCGGCTATGGACGAAGGCATGATCGAGGTGCCGAAGGTCGGAACGGTCAGGACCGAACCCGGTTTCGTCATCATCGCCACACAGAACCCGCGCGAGTTCGTGGCGACAACGGCTCTGTCGGAAGCACTCTCTGACAGGTTCGAGCTCCTCCTGATCGACTATCAGCCAGAGGCTGAGGAGATTGAAATCGTCTCGAGGAAGCTCCCGGACGCAGGGCACGAGCTGGTCTTCAGATGTGTATGGATAGCCCGTAGAACGCGCTCACACCCGAATGTCAGGCGCGGGGCGAGCATCAGGGCTGCGATTAGCATGGTCGAGCTCGCGGGCACGCTCTCGGACGACCTTATCGAAGGCGTCAGAAAGGCCGCTCAGATGGCAGTTCCCACGAGGATAGAGATGAGGGAGGAGTCGAACGCTACAGTGAGCGAGGTCATAGATGAGATAGTTAACGAGTGCTTTTCCCTGCCGGCGCCGCCAAAGGGCGCAAGCCCTCCGAGCCCCAGGGAGCCCAGGGAAGGCGACCGGAAGTCAGGCCATCCGGTCCAGAAGGCCGCGGGAATATCGGACTTCGTCCCCATCCTCGAGCAGATGAACGGGGGCGAGTTGGACTACGACGACCTGGGCTGGTCGATCGCAAGAAACTACTCACACCTGAGATACAGCCTTGACTCTCCTGTGCTTGCTGAACTGGCGAGGAGGATTGCCATACGTGCCACGATCAGGAGGGTGCTGCAACTCCTGGGACCAGTCTCGCTCCCCACTCATGTCGAGCGCGGGTCGTTCTCGCCAGGCTCGGACGCTGAGATAGACATCGATGAGACGCTCGAGCGCATCATGGGTCATGAGCGGATAGAGCCAGAAGACATCGTCGTGGAGAACAGGGTGCCGAGAGAGCTCTCCGTCGCGCTCATTCTGGACGCGAGCTTGTCAATGACTGGAGACAAGCTCGCCATGGCAAGCGCCGCTATTGCCGTGCTCGCCTACAGGCTCAAGACGGTCGACTACCTTCTGGTGACATTCAACGACAGGCCGACGACGGTGAAGCGGCTCGCCGAGTCGAAGAACCTTGACGACCTTGTCTCTGACTTGCTGTCCTCGAACGCCATAGGCTACACGAACATCGACTTGGCCCTTAGGAAGGGTACTGAGGAACTCCACCGGGCGCGTACGAAGAACCGTGTGGGGATACTGATCACGGACGGCAACTTCACGGTGGGCGAGGACCCGAGGGAAGCGGCATCTGCCTACAGGCGGCTTTTCGTCGTCATGACTGAGAGCCATGACTGCAAGCCTGTCGAATGCGAGGCGATGGCATCGAACGGCGGCGGCCAGATGTTCACGGTATCGTCCTTCGACGAGATCCCTCGCGTGCTCTACCGTGTCCTGAGGATGGTGTCTCAGGGAGCGTTGGCGCAACGGTGACTGCGTGACCAGCCACAACCTTCCGCGGCTTCTCGGAAGGGATACCTCCGAGGATGCCTGAAAGGCCGGTAATGTGCATTGGTGCGGTACAATGAGTGATAATGTGCGGTTCACTGACTGGAAGTATAAAAACATTCTCCATGACTGATGTGGTGTTTTCGGGCCTCAATCGTTGGGTTTTATATTCTCAGGGGACAACATCCTTACAGAACTTCCTCCCCCCTCTTCTTTTTCTATTTCACTTGTGAGCGGAGCTTTTGTCACAAACCAATGTTACGATGTGCCGTTGTGAGTCTTCTTCTTGATTGGATCCCGAGAGGACGTCGAAGCGAGCGAGCAGTCATGTATGCACGATTGCGCCACGCAGCTTCCTCCGCGAGAAGAAGGCCGATGGACCGCCTTGTAGTACTCCTGCCGCTTGGTTTGCGCCTTGAATTGCACAGGTGTGTCTCGGCGTTCCGAGATCGTGCTCTTCATCTATCTCCCTGTGCCTCGAATCCCCTGGTAGTTAGCGCGCGGACACGGAGGGGCAAGAAGTCGCAATGTGTGAAAACCTTGCGTCTCTCATTTCTGCTACCCATCGCAGTCTCAGGGTTGAGGATGCGGCGAATGCGCTCAAGGCATCATGCGAGTATCCGTTGGCATATGTGCTTATGACTTCGTGTTGTGCAACTGTGCGTCTCTTGTGCGACCCGTGATGTGCAGTGGGCCAGCCGATGATTCCGCATTCGCCATTCAGCGCACATCTCTACGGAATTTCGGCATCCAGATGTCCGGTGTGACGGGGCCAGAATTTGTCTCTGAGCGTTGTGAAGGATTTCCGAAGTTGGCTGGATGTAGCCGCTGCTCTGCGGACATGAACGGAGAAGTGATGAGAATCTGGTCTAAGGAATAGTATTAAGAACTTGGTTTCACAATTCGTTCGACTCATGGCCATAGTACCTCGACTGATGTTCAACACAAAGGGTGTGGGCAGACACAAACACGAGCTCCAGTCTTTTGAGATGGCGCTCAGGGACGCGGGAATAGAGAAGTTCAATCTAGTGTCAGTCTCAAGCATTCTCCCTCCTGGATGCACAATCGTCACCAGAGAGGAAGGGCTCAAGGAGCTGCAGCCTGGACAGGTCGTGTTCCTTGTGATGTCGAGGAACTCCACAAACGAACCGAACAGGGTGGTCGCTGCCTCGATCGGGGTCGCGGTCCCGGCTGAAGGGTCTCAGTACGGATACATCTCCGAGTATCATGGTTACGGTGCGAACGCAGAGTCCGCAGGACATCTGGCAGAAGATCTGGCCGCGACGATGCTCGCGACGACTCTCGGCATCTCCTTCGATCCAGACAAGGACTGGGATGAGAGGGCGGACGAATACAAGATGAGTGGAAAGATCGTCAAGTCGTTCAACGTGACCAAGACTGCCGAGGGCGACAAGAGCGGAGGATACACGACAGTACTCGCTGCGGCAGTCTTCGTATGCGATGCGCCTGTACAGGATTCGCTGTGCGAACCGAAGCAATGAAGCCTCGCGGCGTAGTTTCGTGATGATGTCGATAGGAGGAGCATCTCATGTCCCGCACTGGTAAGAAGGGCTCCCGGAAGATGGGTGAGCTGAGCGATGGCTCGAGCGATAAGTTGGAGCCTCTGGCATCATTGGACCTCAGGGCCTGCACGTCTGTCTCGGAGCTTGTTGAGGCCATGGGTAGGTGCAGTTTCGGCGCAAGGAGTGTAGGTGAGGCTGCTCACGTCATCCAGACGATGGTGGAGGATGACGAATGCTTCAAGGTCCTGACCCTCTCGGGTGCGATGACACCTGCCAAGATGGGCCTCATCATCTGTGACATGATCGACCTCGGCATGGTTGATGCGGTTGTTTCGACGGGTGCCATCATGGCCCACGGCATGGTCGAGTCAACTGGTCTTACCCACTTCAAGTACAAGTCATCCATGAACGACCTTGAGCTCTATCATAAGGGCTACAACCGGATCTACGACACGATTGAGCTCGAGAAGAGTCTCGACGACATGGAGGTCATATTCCGGAAGGTTGTCGAGGATGTCTCCGACAGGTACGAGTCCCTCTCCAGCTTCGAGTTGAACTGGCTCATCGGGGAGCATCTCGCCAAGATCACATCTGACGACCAGCGGGGCATACTGAAATCTGCATACCTACGCAAGGTCCCTGTCTACGTCCCTTCTTTCACAGATTCGGAACTCGGGCTCGATTTCGGGGTATACCTCCGCAGGATGAAGCTCCAGAAGAAGAAGGCTGTCAGGTTCGATGCGTTCGCGGACCTCGAAGACTATACGCAGAGGGTACTCGATTCGAAGAAGCTCGGTATACTCACGATAGGCGGCGGCGTCCCGAGGAACTGGGCGCAGCAGGTAGGTCCGTACCTGGACATCATCAGCAAGAGGGTGGGATCAGGGGGCGGTTTCAAGCGCTTCGACTACGCCGTGAGGATATGCCCGGAGCCGGTCCACTGGGGCGGTCTGTCAGGCTGCACGTATTCCGAGGGCGTTTCGTGGGGCAAGATCAGGCCGCGGTCGGAGGGCGGAATGTACGTCGAGGTCATGAGTGACGCGACGATAGCCTGGCCCCTGATAATCCGCGCCGTGATGGAGCGCCTCGAGAAGAATGGCAGGATCAAGCTGTGATGCCGTAGTCCAGTCTCATCAGTCGCCGATTGGATCGTGCTACACCGTCTTCCTATTCTAGCTCGTCCACGTTCGGAACGGCGTGATTCATCACCCGCTAATCGTAGATGCACCTCCATGGTCGAGTCGCGTCCGCTAAAGGCAATACGTCTGGCCGATCATGCCAGCTTTCTGCGCTCCCAGCAATCTTAATATCGGTTGAGTCCGTAACGGGTTAGGTCCACAACACATGTGCTAACAACGTGGACAAGGAGATTGCCCGTATGGATCTAAGCCTCCCGGAGTGGGTAGCCGATTGGGCCAGGAAGGCGCCGGACCTCAAGGTCCCACCGCCAGGGCCGAAGAGCAAAGCCATCATCGAGAAGGACCGGAAGTACGTATCCCACGCATACGACAGGCTCTTCCAGTTCACGATGAAGAGGTCCTCCGGGGCGGCCATCATGGACGAAGACGGTAACGTCTACCTCGATTTCTCGTCTGGCATATCAGTGCTGAACGCAGGGTGGTCCAACCCGAAGGTCGTCCAGGCCATCAAGGACCAGGCGGAGTGCCTTACGCACTCTCTCGCGAACGACGCGTACTTCGATAAGGAAGCGGACTTCGCCGAATTGTTGGCGAAGATCTCTCCTGGCGGTGCACTGGAGTCTACGTTCTTTGGGAACAGCGGGGCCGAGGGAGTTGAAGCTGCGATCAAGCTCTCCCGGTACTACACGAAGGGGAGCGAGCACATAGCATTCATGGGCTCGTACCATGGGCGGATTGGTAATGCGCTGGCCATGGCGAGCCGTGTCAAGTACAAGTACGGCCATGGGCCGTACCCCCCTGGGATATACTTCGCGCCGTATCCCTACTGCTATCGTTGCTGGTTCAACCAGGAATACCCGTCGTGCGGTCTCTTGTGCGTAGACTACCTCGAGAAGGGCATACTGGAGTTCGGGGGTCCGAGCAACGACCTCGCCTCATTGTTTGTCGAACCAGTTCAGGGCGAGGGAGGGTACATAGTGCCCCCTAAGGAGTTCATGCCTCGTCTGAGACGTCTGTGCGACCAGAGGAAGATGCTTCTCGTAGCGGACGAGGTTCAGAGTGGCCTCGCCAGGACGGGCGAGGTCTGGGAGTGCAACTCCACCGAGACTGTCCCTGACATATTGATCACTGGAAAGGCCCTTGGCGGTGGCATACCTCTGGGGGCGATCGTGGCGAAGAAGAGCGTCATGGATGTATGGCGGCCTGGATCCCACTCGTCCACGTTCGGAGGTAACGGGATCAGCATGGCTGCAGGACTTGCCCACGTGAAGGAGATACTGGAGCAACGTCTCGCCGACCGGTCGAAGGTGCTGGGATTGCACGCCATGAAGCGCTTGACGGAACTGAAGGACAGATATGAGATCATTGGTGATGTGCGGGGCAAGGGCCTCATGATAGGCGTGGAGATAGTCAAGAGCAAGAAGTCGAAGGAACCACTCTACGTGCCGCAGATCCAGGGTCTGGCGTGGAAGAAAGGTCTGATGATGATAACCGCAGGGATGTTCGGGAACGTGTTCCGGATCGCGCCCCCGCTCATCATATCAGAGGAGCAGCTGGACATCGGCATCGACATATTCGAGCAGGCGATCAAGGAGACCGATGCCAGGTAAGTATAATCTACTCTTCCCGCCGATACATTCGAAGGGATTGTCCGTTTGCAGGGGAACTCCGACAGATTCAGGTTCATGAGCGTCCAGAACGTCATGACGCACGATGTGTTCTGCGTCAAGGCCACGGACAGGGTGGTGGACGCTTGGCTGGCTCTGATGGAGAAGGACATCTCGGGAGCGCCAGTCGTCGACGATGACGGGCTCCTCGTGGGCGTCCTGAGCGTCACCGACATATACAGGGCGGTGCTGGACAGGGTCAGGAAGGCCAAGTCGTTGAGAGAGGCGACATGCCAGCTCGTGGACAAAGATGCAGAGGATAGGGAGGCCGTGAGGGAGCTGACTCTGTCCATGAGGGCTGTCGCGGAGGCGAAGGTTTCTTCGCTGCTTCCTATGAAGCAAAGCGTGCTCACCCTGGGCCACAACGACTCGCTTGACAGGGCCCTCAAGATCATAGCGGAGAACAACGTGAACCGCCTGCCCGTCGTCAAGGACGGGAAGGTTGTGGGCATCATCACGAGGCTCGACATCATCGCCGTGTTCTCAGGGAAGAAGAGATGAGCCTCGACGCCCCGAAGGACCCGTGGTGTCCATCGGGACAGAGGTTATAATCCGCCAACGCGGTTTCGGGGCGTGCGCGCACGGAGGGGAGAGCATCGTGGTCAAGGTCGACCGGAAGCGGGTCAAGGCGCTGATGGATGAGGAGACTGCTCAGTTTCTGAAGGCACACAAGAAGTCGAAGAAGCTCTTCGAGAGGGCCAAGCGCTGCCTTCTCGCGGGGGTCCCCATGAACTGGATGGTCAGATGGGCGGGTCCCTACCCTGTATTCGTGACCGATGCCAAGGACTCTCACATCAAGGATGTTGATGGTAACCGGTACCTCGACCTCTGCCTCGGGGACACGGGCTCCATGTTCGGGCACTCGCCGAAGCCCGTCGTGGACGCTGTCAGGAAGCAGGTATCCAAGGGCATCACCATGATGCTCCCGAACGAGGATTCGATATGGGTCGGCGAGGAGCTCTCCCGCAGGTTCGGGCTCCC
>JBFYNF010000005.1:0-7144 GCA_041304525.1 Thermoplasmata archaeon
AACCTGCCGGATGCCTGGAGCCTGTCCCTGGAGGCCGTGGCCTCGGCCATCTGTCCTTCGTCGTGATAGAAGATGGCCGACCTGTACTGCGACCCGGAGTCCGGGCCCTGTCGGTCCTTCGTCGTGGGGTCATGGATGCTCCAGAAGACATCGAGCAGATGCCCGTAGGATACGGCCACGGGGTCGAACGTGACCTCGACGGCCTCGGCGTGACCGGTCATGCCCGTGCAGACATCCTCGTAGGTCGGACCGACGGTCTTCCCGCCCATGTAGCCGACGCGGGCGGAGACGACCCCCTTGACCCGCCTGAACGCCGCCTCGACACCCCAGAAGCATCCAGCTGCGAAGGTAGCTTTCTCGTTCATCCGGCGTCGTTGGGTCTTCCGAGGCCATAATCGTTGCGCCTGAGAACCCGTCGTCGTCAATCGATGCCGCGACTGACCCTGAGCTGTCTGAGTGTCTCCTTCAGCTCGGTCCTGGTCGGGAACGATATCGCGTTGTCCGGGCAGAACGCCTTGCATGTGGATTTCCCGACGAGGCAGTTGTACGGCCTCACGACCTGTGACTTCCCGTCGTAGAACTCGAACACCTTCTGCGAGCAGAATTCCACGCACGAGCTGCACCCCTCGCACCTGGACTTGTCGATCCTCGGATACCACGAGATGGCCTCCCTCGCTATCCCCTGGTAGGCCTCCTCGACCTCGTCCCTCCTCTGGCCCCTGAGCTTCTTGTACTCCGCCCACAGGACCCTCTTGTACTCGTCGCGGACGGATGACGGCACGTAGTTCCGCGCCCTGAGCTCGTTCATGAGGACATCCTTGACCTCTTCGTCAGGGAGGTCCATGCGTTGGAGGGCCGCCTCCATGATCTCGTCGAGCCCGGCGATGCCAACCTCGGTTCCCCCGATCTCCAGTGATGTGGGCGGGGGTTTCTTGTAGCAGTCAGAGAGCCACGTCAACAGGTCCCCACCTGTGGTTCTCGCTGGGACCGGATGGAGCATCACCTGTTTCAAAGCTCCGGTCGACGGCCGCGCTCGGCAAAGAGCTCGGAAACACCCGCCCGTCGTTTCATGAGTGTCGTCTGACCCTCTATTCTATGGATGAGATGGCGGCTCGGGCTGTCCATGCGACGGCCGCGTGGAAGAGGGTTCCCCCCAGGGGGAGCAGAAGCCAGTACGTGAGTTCACCGGACCTTCGTCTCACTTGGGGTTTGGAGGAAGGAGTTACGGCCGAGGCCCGGGCGGATATGTTCGGCCCGATTAGAGGGCCGTTCACATCCCGGTCCTGTTCAGGATGGCCTCGCCGGGGAAAGTGTCGTCGTCGAACGGGTTGTTGTTGTTCTCGTCATAGTACCCGGGGTCCTCACCGTGGGTGTGCTGGACCTGATCTCCTTCCGCGGAGACGTTGCCGACACCCACGATCGCGGTCGCCGCTACAAGGCACACAAGCCCTAAGGCCAATATTCTGCTGATCATATTGCATCGGATTTGATGAAGGGGATAAAGCGGTTGTCCGGCGGCTATCATCTCGTGCACAAGATGGTACGGCCGTTGGTGGGCTGACTGCGGCCGAATCATCCGGGGCATGAGTGCTCTTTGGCGTGATGCTGATGGATTTCGGCGCGACGGATTTCGGTCAAGCGAGCGGCGGAAGTCGTCGACCGCGCAGGCTGAGAGTCCGAATATCGACCCGTGAAACTGATTCCGTGCGACTGACCAAGTAGTATTACAGCACTACACCTGCCCACTAGTCCGTATCATGGAAACGCGACTAGAATTGGGGGAGACAAAGAATGAGTGCAAAGAGGATATCAGCCGTGGCTATTGCCGTGCTGTTCGGGGTGACATCCTTCGCGTGTCTGATTGGCGCCGAGGACGACGGCGTGCCGTTGATGATAACGGCGCCCGCCGGCGAGGAGCCGATCTCGTGCGCGGTGTTCTTCGCGGACAACATGGTGTATGCGCCACAATGGCGTTTGGACAACTATGTGCGGATAGAGACGATGGTCCTCGACATGACCGATTACGTGTCGTCGAGGGATGTACTGAGGACGGACACGAACCTGTACCCTGAGATATACGCCGATGGTCTCGCGCAGCAGGCCGCGATCCTCGCCGACTCGGCCGGGGTCATTCCGCTGACGAAGATGGTCTCGGTCTCGTATATCGAGGTCACAGTCACCTCGGACGTGCTCGATGAGCCGATCGAGTTCGCCGCGGGCTGGGACCCCGTGTCGGGAGCGAAGGTCATCGAGATCAACGGGTTCGGCCGCGAGGTGAACAAGGCCGGGCACCTGATATACGGCACGCTGTGGGACACGACGAACCTCGAGGAGGGCGTGTACACGACCGAGGTCAGGCTCGGGCGGGCCGTTGAGACGTATGTTGGCTCCGGCATGTGGGTCGGAGTCCTGGGCGAGTGGTACAGTGTCGACTACTCCATAGGTCACCTCTACGATCCTGAGGGTGAGGAAGGAGAGTTCCTCACGCCTGAGAACCCGTACTCGGACCTCGTGGCGTACGACCACGCCGACTACACCATCTACAAGATAGGCGCGGGCGGCGTCGGTGAGGACTGCGCTTGGGTCGAGCTCGGCCCGCTGATTGGGCAGGGCACGGGCGGCGGCAACGGCGGCGACAGCGGTGGCAACGGCGGCGCTGGTGGCAATGGCCACGGCGGAAGACTGTCCCAGTACCGCGGCAAGTAGTCGGACCGAGATCTGTGCGGACATCGGGACCGGCCGCGACCCCAAACTCCTTCCCTTCTTTTCATCCGTGATTAGAGAGTCGCGCGGGACAGGCGAGCGATGCGTCTCCGCCTGTTCGTCCTCTAGCAAGTTTGTCACTAGATTGATATCGTCTTGGGAGATTACATCGTCAGTTGGCCGTCACGCGGTGGTGCCGGCCGCGTGTAGGCGCGTGGGCAGACGTAGAAGGAGGGTATGGCATGGTGGAAGGGACCCGCTGGTTTCGCGACGCGGCGCGCCGTTCGCGCCTGCAGAGTCATGACGACTCGCCCTCATCGAAGGACCGGTCCCGGTCGGCCGTGCTGGCGTGCGCGCTCAGTGCGCTCGCGGTGAACCTCTTCGGCGTGGCCGGCTGGGTCCTCGGCTGGGACTTCGTCACGAGTGCCGACCCTGGCAACTATCCTATCGCGCCGAGTGCGGCCGCCGTCGGCACGGTACTCTCGATCTCCATCCTGCTTGGTCTGTTAGAGTCGCCGATACGAGGCACCAGGATCGGGTCCGCGTCGCTCCTCGTCCTCGCACTCGTGATACTCCTGTCGGCTCTCTCTCAGGGTTTCATCGAGACAGGCTTTGACCTCGAGGCGCTCATCTCTCCAGACGACCTCGCCTATGAGGGTGTCGACCTCACGCACATGTCCCCGGTCGCGAGCGTATCGTACCTCGCCATCGCTGTGGCGGTCGCAGCGTCATCCATCGACATGCTTGCCGGTAAGAGGCTGTTACGACGCGCGCTGTCGTGGGTCCTGTTCGGTGTGGTGTGCCTCAGCTTGGCTATGCTTGTGGGGTACGCGTACGACGCCCCATTGTTGTACGGAGGGTCATTCAGACCGATAGCGCTGGGCGCCGCGCTGTCCGTGTGCCTGCTCGGCTTCGCGGCCACGCAGTTCTTCAGAGAACAGTATCCCCATAAGGCCTTCGTCGGGCCATCCATCAGGGCGATGCTCCTGCGCACATTCGTTCCACTGTCGGTCGCCATCGTCCTCGTGGATGGATGGCTGTTCACGATGGCAATCAGGAGCGACGTCAGCCCGACCATCTTCGCGGGTTTGGTCGCCCTCGGGTCCGCGGCGGTCGTCGGGATGCTTGTAGACATGTATTCCCAGCGCATAAGCAGGCGTATCGAGAGCGCGGAATCCGCGAGGAACGGCGCCCTCTCGTCGCTGAAGCTTGCGAACAAGAAACTCGGGATACTCGGCAGCGTCACCCGCCACGACCTGCTGAACCAGCTCACGGTCGTGTCAGGTTGGGTGGAGGTCGCGAAGGATTCCTGCAAGGACGATGCTGCGATGAGATCTCTCGAAAAGGCATGTGCGGCCGTGATATCCATGCGCTCGCAGATAGACTTCATGGCTGAGTACGAATCCCTGGGATCTAAAGAGCCTGAGTGGCTCAATCTGAGACACCAGGTGATGGACGGCTCCATCGGCCTGGATCTCTCGCGCGTGCGCCTGTTGGTCGAAGTGGCAGGGTGGGAGATATATGCGGACCGGATGCTCAATAATGTGTTCAGGAACCTGATCAGCAACTCGTTCATGCACGGGGGTGATGTGCACGCGATAACGGTCCGTGCGGACGTCAGCGACGGTTTGCTCCAGATTGTCTACGAGGACGATGGTGGGGGCGTGCCCGCCGCCGACAAGGAGAGGATCTTCGAGCGCGGGTTCGGGAAGCACACAGGTTACGGACTGTATCTGTCGAGGGAGATCCTCTCGATCACCGGCATCAGCATCTCGGAGGACGGCATCCCTGGGAAGGGGGCCAGGTTCGAGATGATGGTCCCTGAGGGACATCACAGGATACTGCGGGGTGAGTCCACGGCGGAGGGCGGGCACGACTGATGCGTTCCGGCAGGTCAGGCGCCCGACTTCTTCCTCCTCATGAGCAAGGCCGCGGCGACGGCTGCCCCAGCGAGCACGGCCAACGCGACCGCAGCATAGGGCAGATACTCGGTGATGGTCGTCTTCTCGGATACCACCACTGTCATGTCGTCATATCCGGTCAGTCCACTCCCGTCCGTGACCGTGAGGTTGACCTCGTAGCTGCCTCCGATGTCGAACGTGAACTCGGTCTCTTCTCCATACAGCTGCACGGTCTCGCCGTCGTACTCGAAGGTCCATGTGTAGTTCTCTATGCCACTGTCGTCCGATGAATCCCCTGCGTCCAAGATGACCATGTCACCCTGCTCGACCTCGAGGTCGTCCCCGGCATCAGCAAGAGGCGGCTCGTTCCCGGGTGAGACATGCACGGTGACGACGTCCGAGTCCCAGTTCCCCGCTGCGTCAAGCACCTTGAGTGTGATGTTGTAAGTGCCTTCGGAGTCGAACACCCGCTCGACCGTCTCCCCGGACCCGTCCCAGACCTCTATATCGTCGCACGACCACGAGTATGATGCGATCCCCACATTGTCGGACGAGTTGGACCCGTCCAGGACCACGGTTTCCCCGGCCTGGACGTACAAGTCCTCTCCGGCGTAGGCTGTCGGATCCGTCTCATCTGTGACCGTGACCGTGATCGAATCGGGTCCGGATGTCTGCCCTGAGGAATCGACCACAGTCAGCTCGACATGGTAGACTCCGGGTGTATCGAACGTATAAGCGAATACGGGCTCTGTGCTGGACTCTCCGAGTTCCACGATCTCCCACGAGTAGTTCTCGACCTTCAGATCATCGCTGGAGCCGGTGCCGTCGAAGGTCACGGGGAAGTCCTCGGGCACCCAGATTGCGCTCGGACCGGCCTCTGCCACGGGAGGCTGGTCCTCTCCGATCAGGATGATCAGGCGGTCGATGCCGGTGTTCAACCCGCCATCGGTGACAGTCAGCGTAACGCCGTGGTATCCACTCTCCTCGAAGATGTATGTGGGTTCGGAGCCGTATATCTCTTCAGTGCCCCCTAGCTGGTCGACCTCGATGGTCCAGGTGTAGTTGATGATCCCTACATTGTCGCTCGAATCGGTCCCGCAGAACCTCACATTGTCTCCGGGCATGGCGGTCCGGTCCGCGCCTGCGTCTGCGATTGGCGGGTCGGTGTCGATCGTGAAGAGTCCCTCAGTCCAGTTGATGTTACTAGCCTCGTCGATCACGATGAGGATGGCGACGTACTCCCCGCTCGGGGCGATGTCATAATACTCGAATGTGAGCCCCGATACGCTCCTCGTGTCGAGCACGTTCCTGTCTGCCAGGGTGATAGCATATATGTCCTCGATCGAAGACGAGTTGAGCCTCCATTGGATGATGTTCTGAATCGGTGTGATCTCACCGGCTGGATCGTCGGGGGATGCTTCGGGGATGTCGACATAGTCCCCCGACGTCCAGTTGAAGAACTCGAAGCCCTCGTACTCGCCAGTGCTGTTATCGAACCACGCGATCCCCTCTTCCATCTCCACCGTGTCGTTGCTGTAGTAGCTGGCTATGCCGTTGTCCACATCGTCGTTGTAGGAGCGCTGTGCGTTCATGGTCACGTACTCGCGGGTCGATTCGTTCTCCAAGAATCCAGCATTGTCTCGCGTTGCCCGCCATTCGAAGTTGCCATCGAAGACATCATCTTCATAGGTGTATTCGAAATCGTCAAAGGATGTGTATGGATCAGGAGTGGCCACCGCGACATCCACAATTGTGATGTTGATCCAATCCCCCGACCTGTTGTGTATGTTCCCAATCAATAACTCGATGATTAGAATGTTGAAGTCTTCCGCGACTACGTGAACGTCCAGATAGTTGTGCGCGGAGACGTTGGTCATCGGCTCCAAGGTCAGATATGCCGATGGTACCGTGGGTTCCGCTTCGAGGCCCATGTCGAGCCGGAACTCACTCTGTCCTGTTGTGTCAACCTCCGTGGTGAACGGAAGATACCCGGTTGCGCTGGATTGTACCGCGACCAATCCCCTGGGAACAAGTATCTCATAATGCCCGGTCTCGTTGGTCTGCGTGGTGTTATACCAGAATCCGTAGTCGAACTGCATCGCAATCACGCTGGCATTCACGATGCCCAGCAGTGTCACGGAATCGTTGACCCAGCCGTGCAGCCTGCACGTCGGCTCAGCTGCCAGAGAGACATCCGTCACGCTGGAGTCTGATGCCTGTCCCGCACAAGAGATAACGACCGTTGCGGCTATGATCATCGCAGCTGTGAAGATCCCCCAAGCACACACAGTGGACTGTCTGCTAGCCATCTCGGACCACCCTGTTGGTGTTTGGAGTTACTCTGTTCTATATAAACGTCGACCTCGGACTGCCACATCCGCGAGGATGGGACATCGGTCTCACCTCGAATGCTCTCGAGACTAGATGGTGCGGAATGAACCACGCCGGGCCCGGCCTCTGAACACTAACCGAGGCCCGACCAGCAATCTATGGGCGCGGAGGTGGACTCTCCAACCGTATCTCTCGGCGGAAAACCAATG
>JBFYNF010000006.1:0-4707 GCA_041304525.1 Thermoplasmata archaeon
ACGTCAGGACCACGCTTCCAAGACCTGCGAGGAAGACGAGCCATTCGTGGTCAACGACTTCGATGTCCATTACATTGCCAAGAATCATGCCCAGGCAGATTTCGATTATAGCCACCGATATCCCTAGACGGATAGAGAGGATCGATGCCCCAAGGGCTAGGGCAAGCATGAGAAACAGGGTCGATGAGTCTATCGTCCTCTCACCTTCATATTGTTACATCCAGGCCTTGACGTGGTGCGATGCTATGGTAGAAGCTATCAGCCCCGCACCGGGCAGTTGAAGGCGAGCTTCATCACCTGCAATCGGGGGTGAAGTCGGAGGGCATTCATAAGCCTTTCCGAGGTGAAACGACCTGGGAACACTCAACGGGCAGCCCGTACATCGTACGGTCATCCTCGCACGGTGCGCCCGCGCCCGTAAGCCAAATCTGTGTGCCATTGGCTCCGAGCTCAAGGTGGCTCGATAACAGAGCCATCAGCTGCATTATTTGCCTTCAGCAAATCACACAACTGTCATTACCGCGCTCGACTTGAAGGTTATAGCTTCGAGCTTTAGCTAGGGGTAGATTCCGGGCTGAAATCCGGTCCCTCACACATTATTATATGGATTACATGAATTAATGTCTGGGTGCCCTGCGGAAGTGATTCGTCACTAGTGCCGGGACTCACTCCTTGATGACCCTCTCGCCAGTGACCATATAGATTACCCGTTCGGATATGTTGCAGGCATGGTCTCCGATACGCTCAAGATACCTCGCGACGAGCGTATAATTGATGCCGGGTGTGATCTTCTTCGAGTCCTCCATCATGTACGTTATGACTTCGCGGAAAATCTCGTCGTAGAGCGAGTCGACCATGTCTTCCAGCTCGAAGACGTGCTTGGTCGGCTCAGTGTCCCTATCCAGGAACGCCTTCACTGACAGGTCGACCATCTCCTCGGCCATCCTGGCCATGTGGGGGATACTCACGAGTGGCTTGAAGTGGGCCATGTCGTAGCAGTGCTCGGTCACCTCCGCGATATCCCTCGCGTACCTCCCTATCCTGTCGAAGTCCGTGATGACCTTTAGGTATGTCCCGATGGTCCTGAGGTCCTTGGCCACAGGTGACTGAAGTGCTATGATCTCCAGGCATCTCTTCTCGATGTCGATGTTGAGGTCATACATCTCCCTGTCCAGCCTTGCGACCTGCTCAGCTAATCCCCTGTCCAACTTCTCGAAGGACTGGACGGCCAGCTCGATTGCCTCGCTCGTCTTCGTCGCCATAATGGTCACGAGCTCGTCCAACTCCGCGAGCTCGTTCATGTAGACCTTCCTCGGGCTCATCTCAACCAAACCTCCCTGTGATGTATTTCTCCGTGAGCTCTTCCACCGGGTTCTCGAACAGCTTCTTCGTCTCCCCGAACTCTATGAGCTCGCCCATATACATGAACGCTGTGAAGTCCGCAATTCTCGCCGCCTGTTGCATGTTGTGCGTCACTATGGCAATCGTGTACTTGTCCTTCAGGTCGAACAGAAGGTCCTCGATCTTGGCGGTCGCGATGGGGTCGAGCGCGGAGCAAGGTTCGTCCAGGAGAAGCACCTCCGGTTCGACGGCCAACGCCCTCGCGATGCAGAGCCTCTGCTGCTGCCCGCCAGATATGCTGACGCCCGACGCGTCGAGTTGACCCTTGACCTCGTCCCAGAGAGCCGCGAGCTTGAGGCTCCTCTCGACAGTCTCATCGAGCTTCTTCCAGTCCTTCTCTCCGTTCAGCCTATGTCCAGCGACGACGTTGTCGTAGATGGACATGGTCGGGAACGGGTTCGGCTTCTGGAACACCATGCCCACCTTGCGCCTCACCTCGACAGGGTCTGTCTCGGGGTCGTATATGTCCTCGCCGTCGAGGTACACCTTCCCCGCAACCCTGGCTCCCCTTACGACCTCGTGCATCCTGTTCAGGCACCGTATCAGGGTGGACTTGCCGCACCCCGACGGACCTATGATTGCGGTGATGGCGTTCGCCGGTATGCTCATGTTGATGTTCTTGACGGCGTGGACTTCGCCGAAGAACGCGTTCAGACGCTCGGTGACAATCTTTCCTTCCATGTCTTCTTCACCGCCTTGAATCTCTTCATCCTCTTCCTGGTGAGCAACCTCACGACTATGTTCAGGAAGAGCACCATCGTGATCAGCACCAGCGCGGCCCCCCAGGCTTGTTCCTGCAGGTCAGCGTATGGGGACATCGCGTTCCTGAATATGACCAGGGGCAGGGCCGCGACAGGCTCCGTGAGTCCCGTCTCCCAGAAGTTGTTCCCGAACGATGTGAGTATCAGGGGGGCGGTCTCGCCGGCGACCCTGGCGATGGCCAACAGCGCCCCAGTCACGAGCCCGGACCTCCCGTTCGAAATGATCACCTTGAGGACGGTCCTCCATCTGGGAACTCCAAGCGCGAGGGATGCCTCTCTCAGGGAGTTGGGGACCATCCTCAGCGCATCCTCGGTCGTGTTGGCCACGATTGGTATCATGATGATTGCGAGCGCGAACGCCCCGGAGATCATAGAGAATCCGATGACCGTCACTATCAGCGAATACGCGAACAGTCCGATGACGACGGACGGGAAGTTCGCGAGGATGTCGCTGAAGAACCTCACGGTCCTCCCGAACCAGTTGTCCCCATATTCAGACACGTACACCCCGGTGAGTATGCCAAAGGGCAGACCAATCAGGCTGGCCCACATGACCAGGAGGAGGGACCCCAGTATGGCGTTGCCTATTCCGGAATCAGTGGCTCCCGAGCTCTTCGTACGCTCCGTCAAGAAGGTCCAATCTATTGCTGGCCCTCCCCTGCTAACGACTTCTATGAGTATCGATACGAGGGGGACGAGGGCCACTAGGACACACCCGAGAGCGAGCAGGGAAGCAATCCTGTTCTTCCACTTCCGGGATTTGTAACCTCTCACAATCCCCCTCCGGTCATCGGGACGGCTTTCATGACGCGCCCCACCATCAGGCGTGCGCACACGTTGATCAAGAGGGCGACGACGAACAGGACAACGCCTATCTCGATCAATGACGAGAGCATAAGCCCGTCTGCCTCGCCCCAGTTGTTCGCAATGACGCTCGCCATCGTCTGGCCTGGGTCGAGCAGGGACCACGAGATGATGTTCGCATTACCTATCGTCATCGTGACGGCCATCGTCTCCCCCACAGCCCGCCCCAGGCCAAGGATGACCGCCCCGAATATGCCCGACCTGGAGTAACTGAGGACTGCCATCCGCGTCGATTCGTACCTTGTGGCACCGAGGCTGAGCGCGGCCTCCCTCTGGGAGTCGGGCACGGCCATCATGCTCTCCTTGGAGACCGATGCGACCGTCGGTATGATCATGACAGCGAGTATGATCCCCGCCGCAAGCTTGTCGATGCCGAATGCCGCGCCTTCGAAGAATGGCGTCCACCCTAGAACGTTCATCAGGAACGGCTCGACCGATCCCGTGAGTATGGGTCGAAGGATGTAGATGGCCCACAGACCGTATATGACGCTCGGCACCGCAGCCAGGAGTTCTATCATGAATGAGAGCGGCTCCCGTATCCATGCTGGTGCCAACTCTGAGAGGTATATCGCGATGCCTATGCTGATCGGCACCCCTATCGCGATTGCCACGGCTGAGGTCATCAGCGTCCCGAATATGAACGGTAGGGCAGTATACAGGTCGCGGTTAGGGTCCCAGACCGTACTCGTGATGAAGTCGATGCCGAAAGTCTCTATGGATGTCTGCGCGTCGAATACGAGCTTCACGACGAGGCTCCACAGCATCGCCAGCACGAGCGCTGCGACGCTCATGACCGAATACTTGAAGAGCTTGTCCTCAAGAGAGGCCTTGCCCCGCCTGCTTCCCTGCTTCGTTGTTAGCCTCATCATCCTCGCCTGACCCTCACCCCATGTCCAGCAGGGTCCTAGTCCCGCTGGGTCGGGGCTCGTTTGAAGGGGTTTCGAAGGGTTTCGCCCTCAATCCATCAACGGCTCGCCATTGTAGGTTATTGACCTGAGCGTCTCCTCGTTGAGTTCCACGACTGCATCGGGGAGGGGGGCGTACTGGAGCGGGCTCGCGAAAGCTTGTCCATCGTCGTGGATTGCCCACCACAGGAAGTCCAGGAGGGTTCTAGCCGCTGTCTTATTCATCTTCGTGTCCTCGTTGTACAGTTCTTCGTAGATGAGGATGTACGTGAAGGTCACGATTGGATAGGAGTCCGCGCCAGCGGCGTCCAAGACGTGTACCTCGGACCAGTCCCCGTCCCCGCTTGGGAGCGTCGAGACCGCCGCGGCAGCAGCAGCCGATGTCGTCTCGAGCGACGCCGTGACGAACTGCCCGTCATGGTTCTTCATTTGTGCGAACGAGATGCCGGTCTCAAGCGCGTATGCGAGTTCGATGTATCCGACCGAGTAGCTCGTGCCCTGAATCGCCTGTGCGACACCGGAGTTGCCTGACTGCGCCAGCGTGCCGTTCGGCCAAGCAACTGTCTTGCCCTGCCCGTACAGCTCTTCGAAGATGGGGCTGACGATCGCAAGGTATCCCGTGAACACGAAGGTGGTTCCAGAGGAGTCTGACCGGACGACCGTCGCGATGGACTCGTCGGGGAGTGTCGTCCCTGGGTTGAGCGCGGCTATCGCTGGGTCGTTCCAGACTGTGATGTTCTTCATGAATATCTTGGCGGTCGTGTCTCCGTCCAGCT
>JBFYNF010000007.1:0-8296 GCA_041304525.1 Thermoplasmata archaeon
TGAGCGTTCCATTTCGACGATGGGCGAACCGACCACAGCAGAGAGGACACGTCGGGGCTCGTCGTACACGCCCAACTCGCGTCCTAGGTCGCACGGGTCGTGGAATGTCACGGTGCCTGTCCTTTGAAGTGGTACGAGGTCGAGCTCGCCAATCCGCTCATCGAGCAACTGCGACACGTGCAGGACCCGCGTCCCATGCTTCTTCGGGAGGTCCTCGAAATGATTCAGAGCCGATGCGCATCCAGGACACGAGGTCACGACGGTCTTCGCCCCCGCCTTCGTGAAGTCGGCGAAGCATGCCTCTGCCTTCGCCCTGGCCAGCTTCTCCTCCCCGACCTTGCGTACAATGGAGCCGCAGCACTTCTCCGACTTGCCAAGGTATGCGGGCTCGACGCCCATAGCCCTCAGCAACTCTACCATCTTCACGGCGGTCCCCTGGGAGAGCAAGGATGTGGAACACCCAGCGAAGTACAGGGTCTCGCCCTTCGCCCTGAGGCCCATGCCCTCGGACCACTTCGCCTTCTGGGCCCTGGGGACCTTCCAAGGATTGTCGTAGTTCTTGATGCTAGTTACTACATCGTCGTGCTCCGACCTCGTGCCAGCCTTCAATCCGCGGCTCGCACCCCGAAGGCGCTTCACGCCGCGCTTGGTGTCGATCTTCGAAGGGCAGACCTCGGTGCATGCCCCACACTCGGCACACAGGTACAGGCCTGCCTCCAATGACTCGTCCATCTTTCCCAGCGAGCCACTCAGGTAGACGCCCTGGCCTCCCATGTGGCCAGCGCTCCCGAATGCGGGGCCGATGACGTTGTACACCGGACACTCCAACAGGCACATCCCGCACCCGATGCAGTACTGGGCCTCCTTGTCCTCAGCTGTCAGCCGTCCATCGTCCACAAGGATGATGACGACATCCTTCGGCCCGTGCATCCCCTTGTACACCTTCTTCTCGATATCTGCCGTGTAACTCGGGCCGGTGATCACATTGATGAAGGAACTGAGGATCTTGCCAGTTGACAGGTATGTCTGGAGCTTGACGATGCCGATCGCGTCCTCGAGCGTCGGGACGACCTTGTCCGGGGTAGTGACTATGATGTGTCTGTCCGGCAGCATCGCGCACTTGGCCGCATTGCCCTCGTTGTGCACGATGACCACGGCACCCTCCGATGCTGTGATCGCATTCGCGCCCGTGATGCCGACCTTGGCCCTCGCCATGTATGAGGCGATCTCATCCCTCATGACGGACGTGAGCTCCATCGGGTCCTCGCTGATATCCCTGCCGAAGTGCGATGAGAAGAGTCTCGCGATCTCCTGGCGCGTCAAATGACACGCCGGACCCGTAGGGTGGGCCGCTGGACATCCAGCCAGCTGTATGATCCTGTCGCCCAGGTCAGTCTCGATGACCTCGATGCCTTCCGCCCCCAGGTGTTCCGCGAGGTGAAGGTCCTTGGTCACGTTGGACTTCGATTTGACCACCAGCTTGTGACCCCTAACCTCCTCATGGATGGCCTTGAGTGCGGCCTCGCGCGTCTTGGCGAGCACCACTCTGAAACCGTTCTCCCGAAGCGTGCACAGGGCTTGCTCCAGCAGCTCCCTGTTGCCAACCGACGATTCCTTGACCTCCCTGAGGCGGTCCTTGCGAGCGTCCAGATCAGGCATCCGAGCAGCGTTCTCGCTCTGCCTATCCTTGATTGTCCTGAAAGAACGCCTCATCCCGTCAAGGGAGGAGCTGTCGGCCACCGCCGACTCCACACGCTTCTTGAGATCCATGTGAGCTGCGACTCTGGAATATGTGACCGTGCCAGCAGGGGCTCATGTCTGTTGCTGCAGGTGCTTGAGCTGGTCCCACTCGACCGTGTGTGCGACCCCGGCCTTCTTGAGCATCCTGCTCAGCTTCTCCGTGACCCTGACGACCTCGGCCGTCTTGGTCTCCGACCTTATGTACATCTCCTTGCGGTCAGGGGAGTTGGGGAAGACCATCCTAAGGCGTCCGCGCCTGTTGAAGCCCTCGGGCTTCCTGTTCTTCTCCAGATCCATCATGTTGAGCCTGAGGAACATCTGGAATACGTCCTCCTCGTCCGGGACCTGATCGGTCTCCTGGAGGAAGGCCTTGAGCACCTCCTCGAACGAACCCTTCAGGTCCTTCCACTTGAACTTACCCTTGAACACGATATGGCCGGAGTCAGCCTTCATCAGGCCGTTCTGATGGGATATCGTGTATATAACGGTGGTGCGGTCGCGGCCACCCCTTCATGCCTGTTGGCACAAGTGATTTATCGGCAGTAATCCATGGAGCCGGCGATGGCCAACGCGCTTACAATCGCTGGTTCCGACTCTGTGGGCGGCGCAGGGCTCCAGGCCGACCTGAAAGCCTTCGAGGCGCTAGGGGTCCATGGATGCTCAGTCGTCACCTGCGTGACGTCGCAGAACACCAAGAGGGTCTCATCGATATTCCCCATCCCTCCAGAGGAGGTCTCGAACCAGCTTGTGTCCGTACTCGAGGACGTCAAACTCGACGCGATCAAGACGGGCATGCTCTATAGCGCGGACATCGTGAAGACCGTGAGTACGAACCTCAAAGGGACCAGGGCGCCCATAGTCGTTGACCCGGTAATGGCGGCCACGACCGGGAGCGAGCTGCACATCGAAGGGTTCGTCGAGACGCTCATATCGAGACTGCTGCCCATGGCGACGCTGGTCACGCCCAACATCCCGGAGGCAGAGAAGCTCTCTGGGCTCAAGGTCAGAGACGAGAAGAGCGCCAGAAAGGCCGCGCGGGAGATCATGGAGCTCGGACCGGATGCCGTCCTAGTGAAGGGGGGGCATCTGAAGGGAACTGAGGCCGCGGACTACCTCTGCTGGGACGGCAAGGTCGTGAAGGTGACCTCGCCCAGGTTAGAAGTGGAAGTGCACGGGACCGGGTGCGCAATGGCATCCCTAATCGCGGGAAACCTCGCACTGGGGCTTGAGCTCGAGGACGCGGTCAGGACTTCGAAATCGATGATATTCAAAGCCGTGCTGGCCCGGGAGAAGGTCGGACTCGGGGTGCCTTGCGCTAACCCGCTCGCGATCCTGAGGGCCGAGGCGCAGAAGGCGGCCATGCTCCAGGAACTGGAGGACGCCGCGGCACAGCTCGAACACATGCTGGACGCGACGCTCCTGCCTGAGGTCGGGACCAACATGGGTTACGCGGTCCTGGGGGCGCTGGAACCAGACGAGGTCGCGGCGTTCGACGGCAGGATCGTGAGATGTGGAACGAAGGCGAAGAGGATAGGCTGCGCGAGGTTCGGGGCATCCAAGCACGTGGCGAGGATCGTCCTGGCCATGGCATCCAAGGACCCGGATGCCAGGTGCGCTCTGAACATCAAGTACTCGGAGGACAACCTGGCAATGTGCAGGAAGGCGAAGCTGTCCATAACTTCCTTTGACAGGGCCAAGGAGCCGAAGGGGGTATCGTCCATGACATGGGGCGTCCTTGACGCAATCGACAGGCGCGGGAGCGTCCCAGACATCATATTCGACAGGGGAGGAATGGGGAAGGAACCCATGATACGGCTCCTGGGCAGGTCGCCGCAAGAGGTGCTCTTCAAGCTCGAGAGGATTGTCGCGGGCAGGCCAAGAGGGTGAGATCCTGAAGGTCGCCATGTTCGCAGACTCTTTCTACCCCACGGTGGACGGCGCCATCGTGTCCATGGAGACCCAGATCAAGGGCTTGGAGGCAAAAGGGCACGAGGTCGTCGTGTTCGCCCCTGACACACCCCACCGGCCAGACTACCCACGGACGGTCCACTACTTCCCGTCCATCGAGTTCAGGTCGTACAAGGGATACAGGATAATCTACGCCGCGCCCACGATGATGGAGTGCATCAGGAAGGAGAAGGTCGATGTGCTCCACTGCCACGGGGTCGCGTCCATGGCCATACTCAGCCTCACGGCCGCGAGGGCTTTGGAGATACCACACCTGATCACGTTCCACACGATGGCGAACGAGGCTGTGAAATACTACTCATTCCTGCCGATGAGAGATGACCTCTTGGTCCCCTCCGTCTGGATATACTTGAGGAACATGATGAAGAGGTCCGAGGTGGTCATAGCGCCATCGGCACCTATCAAGGAGGAGCTGCTGGCCAACCGCGTGAAGATGAACGCGTGCGAGGTCGTCCCCACGGGCGTGGACCTGATGAGGTTCTCGCCGAAGAACTACGACAGGAACTTTCTCGGACGGTACGGCCTGGACGGGCACAGGGTCGTGCTCCATGTGGGGAGGCTGTCCATGGAGAAGAGGCTGGACATCGTGCTCAAGGCCATGGTCCGCCTGAAGCAGGAGGAGCCGGACGTGAGGCTGCTCGTGGCTGGCCAGGGACCAGCGTACGACCACTACAGGTCCATGGCGCAGAGCCTTGGAATCGCGGACAGGGTCGTCTTTGCCGGGTTCCTGCCTGACGAGGACCTGCCCAAGGCATACGCCACATGTGACATGCTCGCGCTCGCGTCCACCTTCGAGACCCAAGGGCTCGTAGTCCTCGAGGCGCTGGCTTCTGGCACCCCGGTCGCGGGGATAAGGTGCAGGGCCATTCCCGAGTTCATCAACGAGGGCAAGAACGGCTGCCTGTTCGAAGAGGATTCGTGCGCCGAAGGCATCAGGAGGTGCCTCGCGAGGGCCAGCTCGATGAAGATGAATGCGGTGGTGTCGGCCAGGGACTATTCCGTGGATGCGTGCACCACGAAGCTCCTCAAGGCGTACGACCTCGCTGCGGATATCCTGGCCAAGGACACTGGTTTCAAGTTCTGGAGCAGGAAGAGCTGAGGTCGCAAAGGTTTTTCTACGCAGGCCATGATTTGATGTCCAGGTGGACATGCCGCTCTCATACCCGCTGTTCATAGCATCATACGTGGTCTCCATGCTTGCGGGCCTGTTCGCTGGCGCCTTGCTCTTCATCGGCTGGAAGAACCTCTGGTGGAGGAAAGCCTTGGCATCCGCCAGATTCAACCTCGTCTACGTGCTCCTCCTCATAGTCCTCCCTCTGACGACGCTCATCGAGAACGCGATAAGGAACCCCACGGAGGCCACGGACGAGGTCGTATACACGAATTGGATATTCAGCATAAGCGGAAATGCGATCAGGATACTCCAGGACCGTCTGGACTATCAGATAGTCGTGGACCTCTCCATCGTGGTGTACGTCTGGGTCTTCACCTTCATACTGTACTTCACCCCGCTCATGCTCCTCTGCCTTGACGACAGGGTCACGCTCAGGAGGTACTCGGTCGCAATGTTGTTCAACTATCTTGTCCTCATCCCGTTCTACATGTTCTTCCCTGTCACAGTCACGGGGTTCTACTCTGAATCCGGCCTCACGCCTCTGCTATACATCAACACCAACTGGGGAAGGGTGGTGACGAGTGTTGACCCCTTGAACAACGACTTCCCCAGCGGGCACGTGAGCATAATCCTGACGACGCTGCTGATACTCATGTCGGCTGGATGGGACAGGCGCGGCTACGTATACTTCCTGGCCGCCTCTGTGATAGGGATCGTGTTCGCGGTCCTGTTCCTCGGGGTCCATTGGCTCGCGGACGTGTTCGCCGGCCTCGTACTCGCAGTCGGGGCGACGATGCTTGCGACGAACGAGAAGGTCCAGATGACGGTGGACAGATACGTGAGGAAGTCCTCAGCCAGACTCGTGAAAGAAGACACGGACGCACTCGATGACACTAAGTGATGTTCAGTATGGTGACCTCGAACAGCAGCGTCCGACCCGAGATCTCCCCGTTGTAGCCCGTGTCCGTGTTGCTCTTGTGTATCTGGAACGTGCCAGCGTCCTCGTCGACCGCTGACAGCACGAAGGATACGCCCAGGTAGTCTGTGCCCTCGCGGTTGTACACATCCGTCTCGGTGATCAGGTGCCTCACCATGATGCGGCCATCGCCGTTGTCGTAGAGCGGGTCATACGACTCGACGACGCAATCCCAGCCCATGGGCGTGTCAGGGTCGTTCGGGTCCCCGAAGGGCGCCACGACCTGGCCGACCGTGGGCATGTTCTTGTAGGTCACGAACCCGGGCTTGATCTCGACCACGAGCACGTCCCATCCCCACTTATAGTGCGGGGTCAAGGACATTAGTGTCGCGGATGCGCCGAACAGCGTCGTGAAGTCCGTCTCGCTGACAGTCTCGACGATGGGCACGGCCTCGACTATGTCGATCGTCTCGACCATGGTCGGATCCACCGCGTAACCGTCCTCGGGGGCGACAACTATGATGTTTTTCTCGTTGAGCTTCATGCCTATGACGCCGAGAGCGAAGCCTTTGATGGTCCCTCCCGACACACCGTATAGGCCAGCAGTCATCTCGAATGGCACGTACGAACTCTCCTCGCGCATCGAGAACGTGAATGACTTCGGGTAGAGCGCACTGTCGGAGGCAATCTCGTAGATGCTCGTGTCGAACACGCGGCCGTCTTCGAACATCCCCACGTAGTTCATTGTAACGGTGCTGCCGTCCACGACGACCTTGGAGATGGTCTCACTCCGAAGTGAGTTGTCGTACACCACGTACCCGACCACTCCGACCGCCAGTACTATGAGTACAGATATGACGCTGATGACGACCCTGATCGGGTCTCTCTCGACAGGCGCCTTCCTGGGTTCGCTCTCCATTTAGGACCCTGAGCCGCGGTTATGGCCTGACTCGATATAAAGCTTACCGGGTGTTCATTCTGTCAAGCCATCGGGTGTTATATGTAATGCCAAGCCACAAAGACCCTGGCCCCGTTGACATCACAATGCCAAACACGGCACACACACGGACCGTCACGGTCGGTCTGGGTGAATGTAGCGGATCGCGCTCGACATGTGGGAGAAATCCATATTCCCGAATGGGCGCGCACGCCTCATATACTCCTTCAGACAGGCCTATCCAGGCGTCGTCTGAGAGAGAGCAGGCCCGCTGCGACCAGCCGTCTTCAACATGACGGCAGGGGGCTTATGGTTCAGCCCCGGCGCGTTCCAGCATGACGTGATGATGACCCTCTGCGACCCTGTGAAAGGCGTAAGGTCGGAGCCGAATGGAATGAGTCGATTGTTCGGGCGGTCGTAATGACTATCACCCGACTTTGGACAGAACCCCGGGTGTTGTCTGTGACAACGCGTCGAGGCCAAAGAGCCTCAACCGCCAGATATGGGAGGGAACAGGGACACCTCGTCCCCGTCCCTCAACACGGTCCCGAGCCCCTGCAACTGTCCTGCGTTCCTCCCGTTGACTAGCACGACGAAAGAATCGGCCGAACGGTTGCGCACGAGTCGGGTGAACCTCTCCCCGTACCTGACGGTGAGCAGACTGAGGAGGTCTGAGAGGTCCGAGGCGTCCGCAGACGCATCCTCGCATCCAGATGCCTCCCTGAAAGTGGCGAAGAACCTGACCGTCACGTTGGCCATCTGCAATCCCTCGAGAAGGAGCATGGAGTGCGTGCGTACTTAACCGGTACGGGCGTGGCCGACTGGTGGTCACCAATGACCGGCCGGACCTACTACGGTGGCCGCACGTAGTCGGATTCATGAACCAGAAGGAATCGCACGCAAGGGGGGACGGGACGCCCCCGCATCGGACGGCAGAACGGTCCCCGGAAACAGGCCGGGGGAACGCATCAGATAGGGTACGGACTGCAATCGCTTTGCATACCCATTACAGGTTGATATCCATTCGTGTATGAACGAAATGCCACTTTTTTGAATCACACATCCGAACGGGGTTCCGCATGAGTCATCCTGCGTCCGACGCACCCTGCGAAAAGGACCGGCGCAACTGATAAACGACATCATGTCGTAATCAGGGCAGGCCCGGCGAGGGGGTCACCCGTTTGGAGAAGGACAAAGGCAAGCGCGAGGCGACGGTAAGGATCAAGGGGATGCACTGCGCGACATGCACGGACGCTGTGCGGCAGTCACTCAGCGAGCTTGATGGTGTCTACGACGCCAGGGTGAACCTGGCGACGGAGAAGGCATTCCTCAGGTACGACCCGAAGCGCGCGTCGATGGGCCAGATAGAATCCGCAGTACGGGCCGCCGGCTATGATGTGGCCAAGGATGAGCTGAATATGACCATCGGCGGCATGCATTGCGCCACATGCGCGCTCGCGGTGCAGGACTCACTGAAGGGCGTTCCTGGCGTAGTCGATGCGAAGGTCAACTTCGCACTGGGCAAGGCGGCGGTGGAATACGATTCGTCCGCGGCCTCCCCGGCAGAACTCAAGGCCGCGGTGGAGAGGGCGGGATACACGGTGCTCGAGGTCGAGGGGGT
>JBFYNF010000008.1:0-13631 GCA_041304525.1 Thermoplasmata archaeon
CGACACCAGGATCATATTCAAGGCACCTTACAGGCTCCTCGCGTCTGGATGCGCCGACGTGATATCCAACACGGCGGCCATACTCGACTGGCAGCTGGCTGACAGGCTCAGGAGCGAGTTCATCAGCTCGAGCGCGGCCAACCTGGCCAAGTACGCCGCGGAGTCCATAATAGAGAACGCTGCGGCCATCAAACCCAACTTGGAGGACAGCGTGTGGGTCGCCATCAGACCCATCATCATATCCGGCATATCGATGGCTGTCGCAGGCTCGTCCCGTCCCACGAGCGGCTCCGAGCACATGTTCTCTCACGTTCTCGATAGAATCGCGCCAGGCAAGGCCCTCCACGGAGAGCAATGCGGCGTAGGCACGGTCATGATGATGTACCTGCATGGAGGGGATTGGCAACGCATACGGGACGCCCTCCAGCTCATCGGTGCCCCAACGAGCGCAAAGGAGCTCGGGGTATCCAAGGAGCAGATCATTGAGGCGCTCGTGCATGCGCACGAGCTCCGCAAAGACCGGTACACAATCCTCGGGGACCGAGGACTGACCCCCGACGCGGCCGAACGCCTGGCGACGATCACGAAAGTGATATAGACAGGAGGTTTCCGCAATGGTACTCGTGACGGTCGTCGGAGAGCTTCAGTGCAGGAGAGGGTTCGAGTTCGTCTTCACAGGACCCTTGGCCGAGTGCAGGGACTGCAAGGTCAGGAACGTCTGTTTCCACCTCGAGGAGAACAGACGGTACAGAGTCGTGGACGTGCGAGACGTGCGGCACGAGTGCAGGGTGCACGAGGGTGGCGTGAGGGTCGTCGAGGTCGAGAGGATCCCGACGAAGGCCGCCCTGCCGGCTAGGGCCGCACTCGAGGGGTCCATGATCACATTCGAGGGCAGTGACTGCGACTCGGTCGGGTGCGAGTACTACAGACTCTGCCACCCGGCAGGCGCCTCGGACGGGATGAAGTTCAAGGTCTTATCACTGGAGCCCGGAGAGGTGCGCTGTCCCAGGAACAAGAGCCTCAGGGTCGTCTCGCTCGAATGACCACGAACATCGCGAGCAGTGCCACCACGGGCAGCAGCAAGCTGGGGACCTCGGGTATGACAGTACCCTGCACCGTGACGGTCATCGTGTCGGTGTCGTAGTTTCCCTGCGCATCCGTCACGTTCAGCGTCACCACATACGTCCCTTCAGTCCAGAAGGTGAATGAAGGGGATGCCCCGTCGAGTGACACCTCTGAGCCATTGTACATGAAGGTCCAGGTGTAGCTCGTGATTGCCACGTCGTCAGAGGAGCCCGACGAGTCGAACGTCACCTCCGAGCCAAGGGAGACAAGTACATCGCCCCCGGCGTCAGCGACAGGTGGTTCGTCCGAACCCTCGAGCACGGTGAACGAGTGGACAGCGTAAGGCGCGTATCTGGGACTCGTCAACTCGATGCCACCGAGGTCCTCAGCGAAGATGTAGTACTCGACGAGGGTACCCGGGGACTGCGACGGAATCGTCGCGACATACGTGTCGTTGGACGAGTCCTCGGACATGGCAGACTCCACCCACGAGCCTCCGTCTGACCTGTAAACCACCTTCAGGCTGGTCGTCTCGACGCCCCTGTGAGCGGTGATGTCGGCCGAAACATCGTATCCGGAGGGAGAGTAGGCGGAATCCGCGATCGGCGTGTGCGATATTTCGAACGGCAGTTGGAGGCGGTCCCCGGAGAGTTCTATCCCTAGGAGCGTCGGCGCGATGTTCTCGTACACGATCTCGAGGACATCCTCCTCGTAGTCCGGATGGAATGATGTGGCTCCCATCTCGAACAGGAATGGGAAGATGTTCAGGCTGCCGTACAGCCAGTCGAGAGAGTCACCAGTCGTCGGGTAGAGGGCGACGGATTGGGCAGCGTCGTAACCGTTCAGCGCGGCCAGCTGCTGCCCAATGTCAACAAAGTACTCATCGTCCACGGTAAGGTTCGTGGTGTATCCCCATGGCCACATGACTGAGTCATCATACGTGTGAAAATCGAATGCGATTTGGAAGTCGTGGGCACGAGCGAGGTCTCTGACGGCCTGCGTCTCAGGTTCCGAGAAGGCAGACTCGCCGCAGTAGATATCAGAAGAGGTATAGGTAGACGTGCCAGCGCCTCCCCAAGCTCCTAGAGGGTCGCCGTTCTCCGAACCGTTGTAGTTCCTATTCAGGTCCACGCCAAAATTACCGTCAAGGTTGTCTCTGCGGTTCTTCCGCCACATGTCATCTTCCGTCAGGGCGTAGTCGAGCCCGTCGGGATTCACGACGGGGACGATCCATATCTCCCTGTTGTCGATGAGCCAGCTAATCCTGTCATCCGAGCCGTAGCCTTCAGTGAGGTTCTGAATGACCTTCACGGCGGTCTCGGAGGTCGGCCACTCCCGCGCATGATGCAGCGCGAGCAGAAGGAACTCGGGCTCGTCCTCATCCACTTCGACGTTGTCCGAGATCTTGATTGCGAGTATGTCCCTGTCGGCAACGCCAGCAGTCTTCTCCCAACTATCTCCAATGTCGTACAAGACAGCAATATCCGGGTAATCTGCTACGGTCTGAAGGAGGATTGTTCTAATCTCCGTGTAGTTCCTGTAGTAATAGTTCACGGGTGGACCCGCAAGAGTCGACAACGTTTGCTCCTCGGGCTCAGTACATGACCATGAAGACGTGAGCAGGGTCGAGAACAGGAAAGCTATCGTCAGCACCATGCACGTAATCGAGATTCTTGTACGCATGTCCCCCACCGTCGGATTGGGCCAGGTGGAGTATCTCCACCTGTATTGCACCGTGAAGCGACTCTATGCATCGACGGATATATGCAGGTTATGCACGATGGCGGCAGTATCAGCCGCCACTGACGGGGGGAAGGAACGAAACCTCATCGCCCTCCCTCAGCACCCTCGCCGGGGCACCATACTCACGGTTGACCGAGAGTATGATGTGCTCCCGGTAGCGGCCAAGCGTCGGGAACCTGCGAACGTAATCGTCGAGAAGGCCGTCGACAGTCGTTCCCTCGGGCATGTCCAAATCCTCCTCCTTCGTACCGACAACATCCCTGAACGCAGCGAATAGCTTGACCTTCACTTTCACATGAACACCTCGCGGCCCTGCCGACCGGTTAGTGACAGGCACTTATACAAATTGTGCGCCGTTCCATGAAACATCAGGGAGGTGGCCGTTGGGGAGGATGTAGCTGGGCCCATCACTCCGTTATCTGCCGAACTCCATTGGAAAACGAAGAAGTCGAGCGAATATGGCATAGCTGGCACAGATATTGAGTAAACGACCTGATAACAAAGCAGATAACAATGACCCTGCGTGCGTGTGGAAATCGAGGGAATAGATTACCAGGTCTTGTCTGGAAACTTCTTTAAATCATGTGCACCAATTCCATCCTCTGCACGCAGCCGCAAAGCTTTTCGCCTCTGTTTACACAATAGAGTAGAGGGAGAGGCTCTCGCCTTCTCTTCGGGAGCGGAGGGGGAAGGCCATCAACCCGTGCGACCCGTATCGTAGCCTGTTGGGGAAGCGCAGGCACGCCAGAGGGGGAGAGATGTCTAGCACACCGAACTACAAGCAAGGGGACTCTGTCGCGCCCGTAAGTGGGCAGTTCAGGACAGACTCAGGATGGGATACCGAACCGCAGATCAGCTCCAACGCTAGGACTGTGCTTGAGCGGAGGTATCTGAAGAAGGACGACGACGGCAAACCCGTCGAGACACCTCGTGAGTTGTTCGAGAGGGTCGCAAAGGCAATCGCATCCGCCGAGACGAACTACGGAGCGACTGGGGCCGATGCCGACAAGGTCGCGAAGAAGTTCTACGAGATGATGGCAAAGCTCGAGTTCATGCCTAACAGCCCCACACTCATGAATGCCGGAAGGGAGCTCGGGCAGCTCTCAGCGTGCTTCGTCCTCCCAATCGGGGATTCGATGGAGCAGATATTCGACGCAATCAAATATACCGCACTGATACACAAATGCCTCGTCCCGGAAACGCTCATCATGACGGACGTGGGCTGCATGACTCTGGGTTCGGTCGCGCCGGGATCGTGGATAGAGACCCACGAAGGGATGGAAACGGTCCAGGAGAAGCACGACAACGGGGTCCAGGAGATATTCACTGTCGAGACCGAGGAGGGCTACTCCATCACGGGCACGGCACTGCATAGGCTCCTAGTCAGAACGGACTGCGGCGATCTCGGGTGGATGAAGATAGGACAGCTCAGGGAAGGCTCGACTGCGGTGATGAAACTGGGCGGCTGGCTGGGCGGGGTTGAATCGGCCGTCCCACACGAAGCTGTCGAATTCAGCGAGGGAGTGGACGACAGAGTCATAAGGGCGGACGAACCGGGTCTGTGCGACTTCCTCCGCAGGACTTTCGATGACCACGGTTGGATCTCACCAGACGGCATGGTCTCGGCCGACCTGCCTTCGGAGAAGCTCGCCAGGGACATGCAGACCATGATGTTCTATGTGGGTATCCCGACCGCAAGGACCGGCTCCAAACTCACTGTGTGCACGGTCGCAGGGTTCCAGTGTTTCAAAGAGAAGATAGGGTTCGACTCTAAGGTGCTCTCTGAGAGGTTGCGCGCCGTGAATGTCCTCGACATGGGTATAAGGGCTGAGGCGGCGAAATGCCTGCACGAGGAGCCCGACGATGAAGGGCACTTCTTCGTCAAGGTGAAGGCTGTGTCCCCAGCGGGCACGAGGGAAGTCTTGGACCTGACTATCCCAAACAGCCACGCATACCTCGCAAACGGCTTCGTCTCCCACAACAGCGGAGGCGGCACAGGGTTCAGTTTCTCCAGGCTGCGGCCTGCGAACGACTCCGTCAAGAGCACCGCAGGAGTGTCCAGCGGCCCGATCTCGTTCATGGAGGTCTTCAACGCAGCCACCGAGACCATCAAACAGGGAGGGACCAGGCGCGGAGCCAACATGGGCATACTGCGCGTGGACCACCCAGACATCATGTCGTTCATAGCCGCCAAGAAAGACAGCACGAAACTGACCAATTTCAACATCTCGGTCGCGCTCACGGACAAGTTCATGGATGCGATCGAGAAGAAGACAGACTACGACCTCGTCAATCCCAGGAACAGACAACCGATGTCCAAGCTTGATGCGCGCAAGGTCTTCGACCTGATAATCAACATGGCCTGGAGGAACGGGGAGCCAGGAATCGTGTTCATCGACCGGATAAACAGGGACAACCCGACACCGAAGATCGGGGAGATCGAGAGCACCAATCCTTGCGGCGAGCAGCCACTTCTCCCGTATGAATCGTGCAATCTCGGATCCATCAACCTCGCCCGGATGCTCGTGTACGACGAGGGCAAGTACTCGATTGACTGGGAGAAGCTGAGGGACACGATCCACTGGTCTGTACGGTTCCTGGACGACGTCATAGACGTAAACAAGTATCCCCTTCCGCAGATCGGAGACATGACCAGATCGAACAGGAAGATAGGGCTTGGCATCATGGGATTCGCGGACATGCTGCTGACCATGGGCGTCCCGTACGACAGCGACGAGGCGCTCGACCTTGGAAGGAAGCTGATGAAGTTCGTGGACGACGAGGGGCACAAGGCCTCGGTCGCCCTGGGGAAGGAGAGGGGCAGCTTCCCCAACTTCAACGACAGCACCCTCAAAGGGCGGTTCGAGATACTCAGGAACGCGACCGTGACAACCATCGCCCCAACTGGCACCATCAGCATCATCGCGGGCGCGTCCAGCGGCGTCGAGCCGATCTTCGCGGTCGCATACGTCCGGAACGTCATGGACAAGGACATCCTGCCGGAGGTCAACCCGATATTCGAGGCAGTATCCAAGGCCAAGGGGTTCCACACGGACGAACTCATGAAGGAGATCGCAGCCAAGGGTACGATCAAGGACATCAGAGGTATACCCGAGGATGTAAGGCGCATCTTCGTGACCGCCCTCGACATCGCGCCCGAGTGGCACGTGAAGATGCAGGCCGCCTTCCAGGAGTACACGGACAACGCTGTGTCGAAGACGGTCAACTTCCCGAGCGAAGCCACGCCCAAGGACGTCGAGGACGTCTACGTCCTCGCCTACAAGCTCGGATGCAAGGGCGTGACGGTCTACAGGTACGGTAGCCGAGAGGACCAAGTGCTGAGCGTCGGGGCGGAGAAGGAGAAGAAGGAGGAACCTTCGGAGCTGGAAGGAGACGCACGTGTCCCGAGGAAAAGGCCCATGGTCACGCGCGGGTCGACCCAACGCATGGAGACCGGGTGCGGGCACCTCTATGTGACCATCAACGTGGACGAAAGGGGCCTGTGCGAGGTGTTCACCCAGATGGGGAAGTCAGGAGGGTGTACCGCGTCGCAGTCCGAAGCCGTGGGCAGGCTGATATCTCTCGCCCTGCGCTCCGGGATAGACCCTGAATCCATCGCGAAACAGCTGAAGGGCATCAGATGCCCTGCCCCGCTCTGGCAGCCAGGAGGCATGGTGCTGTCGTGCAGCGATGCGGTGGCCAAAGCCCTCGAGAGGTTCGTGAAAGACTTCCAGTCGTCCAACATCGAGAAGACGATCGACGCGGGAGCGGCCGCGCCGCCTGCAGAGAAGCAGAACCACGTGGACAAGGGGGACGTGTGTCCCGAGTGTCCAGAGTGCGGCAGCATGGTCGAGTACGTCGAAGGCTGCGTCGTGTGCAGGACCTGCGGCTACTCGAAGTGCTGGTAGGAACAAGAAGAGGGAACACAAACGCGCACATGGCCCTAGGGGTGCGGGCCTGTGCGGTTTCATTTTATTCTCACATGCCGACCATGTACTATACACGTAATGTGAAAGGAGTTCAAGGACCGCCGCGCTCGAGGAGACATGAGTGGCCCGAGGTTCCCGTGGGGGCATGTCTTCACGGACGCGGGGACGGCGATTGAGCATACCGCGGTCTGCCAGATGAGGGGCAGGGCCTTCGGTCCACCCATCGTGAAAAGGGTTTACACCCCGATGCCCATAACCCCTCTCAGGAAGGTGACGAAAGAAATGTCCTCGGCGAAGGGGAAGCAGATGGCGCACGACATCAAGCCAGGCGAGAGGGTCGAGAGCTACTTCTCCGTGAACTACAAGAAGCCCGTCACTGAGTACAGGAACGGATACATGTTCGAGGTCCGCGTGACCGACAGCAGCGGTCAGCTGACCGTCAAGTACTGGGGGGACAGGGACCGAGATTCGGTCCAGAGGCTGTACTCGTCCTTCGACAAGGACGATGTCGTCCGCATAAGCGGCACGACCTCCGAGTACAGAGGCCAGGTCGAAGTCTCAGTGAGCAAGGAGAACGGTGGCACTCTGGCCAGGGTGGAAGACGGAGCGTACGATATATCGACCCTGGTCCTCACAATCGAGGACCTGCCCGGGAAGAGGGAGAGGTTGCTGTCGTCCGTTGCCAAGGTGGAGGAGCCGCATATGCGCGCGCTACTCGAGTCGTTCTTCATGGACGATGAGTTCATGGAGGGGTTCTCGACGGCGCCTGCCTCGATCCAGCTCCATGGCGCGGCCGTGGGCGGCCTCCTGTACCACACGCTCAACGTGGTCGACACTGCGTTGGAGATAGTGAGACAGCATCCTGAACTCGACAAGGACCTGGTCCTCACGGGGGCGCTCCTGCACGACATCGGCAAGGTGAGGAGCTTTCACGTGACCACACACATCAACTCCACGGTGGAGGGGAACCTCCTCGGCCACATCGTCATAGGCGATGAGGAACTCATGGCTCACATCGCTTCCATAGACGGGTTCCCCCAGGACATCGCGTTGAAGATCAGGCACATACTCCTCGCGCACTTCGGGAAGCGCGAGTGGGGGTCGCCCGTGGAGCCCATGACCCCAGAGGCACTCGCAGTCCACGAAGCGGACGACACTGATGCGAAGGTCGAGTACATGATCTCCAGGCGCAGGGACGCGGTGACCGAGGACGACTGGGTCTGGGACGGCCGGCTCGGCCGACTGATATATCTGAAGTGAGGGGTTCTAGCACATATTAGTACATCAATGCTCGCAAACGATATATAGTGTACGCGTCTTCTGGGCAATCCACAAGGAGGGCTATCGTGAGACCAATACGAACCACATTGACCCCTGAGGAGATGCCGAAGAAATGGTACAACATACTACCAGACCTGCCGGAACCGCTCGCTCCGCCGCTGGACCCCGGGACGAAGCAACCGATAAGCCCCTCGGCCCTGGAGGCGATCTTCCCCAAGGCACTCATAGCCCAGGAGATGTCCTCGGAGAGGTACATCGACATACCTGAGGAGGTACTCCAATCGTATATGCTGATTAACAGGCCGAGCCCGCTCCAGAGGGCCACGAGGCTCGAGGAGGCGCTAGGTACCCCCGCTCACATATACTTCAAGCGCGAGGATATGAGCCCTGCAGGCAGCCACAAGACCAACACAGCCTTCGCCCAGGCATACTACAACATGAAGGAGGGCGTCACGCACCTGACGACGGAGACCGGAGCAGGGCAGTGGGGCACGGCGCTGGCCCTCGCGAGCAACTACTTTGGCTTGAAGTGCAAGGTGTTCATGGTCAGGGCCAGCTACGACCAGAAGCCATACAGGCGCGAGGTCATGAGGATGTACGGGGCCGAGGTTCACCCGTCCCCTACCCCGCTCACCGAGTTCGGCAAGAAGCTGCTCGCCAAAGACCCGAAGCACCCTGGTTCCCTGGGCATCGCCATCAGCGAGGCGCTCGAGACCTGCATCAAGGACGGCAACGCGAAGTACAGCCTCGGGAGCGTGCTGAACCACGTGATGCTGCACCAGACGATCATCGGCCAGGAGACCATGCTCCAGTTCCAGAAGCTCGGGGAGACGCCAGACTACCTCGTAGGATGCGTCGGAGGCGGCTCCAACTTCGCAGGCTTCACATTCCCGTTCATCGGGCAGAAACTGAAGGGGAAACTGGACACGGAATTCATCGCGGTGGAACCTACAGTGGTCCCGAGCCTGACGAAGGGCAAATACGAATACGACTTCGGTGACACGGCCGGCATGACTCCCCTGCTCCTCATGTACACGCTCGGCCACGACTTCGTCCCGTCTGCAATACACGCAGGCGGACTCAGGTATCACGGGGCCGCGCCGACTGTGAGTGCGCTCGTGAAGTCGAAGGTGATCAAGCCCATCTCGTACCAGCAGAAGGAGGTCTTCGACGCCGCCCACCTGTTCGCGAGGAGCGAGGGCATCATCCCCGCACCCGAGACGAGTCACGCCATCAAGGCGGCGATCGACCTCGCGCTCGAGGCGAAGAAGAAGAACGAGGAGAAGATCATCGCGTTCAACTTCTCCGGGCACGGACTGCTCGACCTGGGAGGCTACCAGCAGTACCTGGACGGCAAGATGGCCTGAGCCAAGCGATATAAACCCAAACCGGCCGTCCGATGGGCGGCCGCTCTAGTATTCTTTACACTATTGAAGCGAGCTTGAAAACGTCTCAGGCGAAATAGCCGTCCTCTCGCTCCCTCAGGCTCCTGTAAGCGTGCTTGTACTCAGGCCTCTGGATCAACGACCCGACCCTGCTGTCCAGCTCCGCCTTGAGCTGGTCCTGCTTCGAGCCGTAGTACTCCCGCTTGAAGACATCCGCGACGTCGGAGGAGTACTGCTGCATGCCGAACATGACGACCGCCGACGCGTCCTTCGCCTTCGAGATGACGCTAAGGGGGACCGGCGCCCCGCCCCTGACCAGGTCTAGCATGTCCGGGGACGGCCCTCCGACCTCGTTCGCCACCGCCACCATCCTCTGGGGCATCAGCTCGAGCGACTTGATCTGGTAGACCTTCTGGTCTGTGAAGATGAAAGTGTCGTATGAGGAGGATACGTGGTCCCTGCCGCTGAGCGCCCGCCACTCCTGCTTGCGCTGGCTCTCGTCATACTTGGTCTTCAGGCACCTCATGAACTCCTCTATGCCTTGGAATTCCATGTGATAAACACCTTAGAGAACGTGAGGGATTAACCTTTCGCCGCTGGGTTGGCATTCACCTGTAGCTCTCGCCGGTAATCCTCTCGAACATATAGACGTAGAGTTCGGAGACTTGCTTGATCTTGTCTGCGGGGAGAGCGGGGATCTTCGGCTCCGGCTTCTCCTGCTTCCTCGCTTCCGTGAGCTTCGAATAGTACCCTCTCTCACGATAGTACTGCCTCACGAGTTCCTTGCTCAGTTCGATGAACTCTCCTTTGGAGTATTCGCTCCAGTCCCACCATCGGTCCTCGTCAGCGGTCCCGAACGTGTCGACCACCATGAGGTTCCTGCTCTCGTCGAAGGCGAACTCTTTCTTGCCGTCGACGTGGATCAGGTCGCGCTTCTCGACTTCTTCCGCAATCTTCTCATCGATCTGGAGGGCCGAGTCGACAATGGCCTTGTACTCCAGGGCGCTGATGGCGGCCATCTTCATGGCCTCCGCCCTGGTAAGCAGTCTGTCATACTCCTCGAGCTTCGTAGTCACCTCGACGAACGGCTCCGGGAGTTTGTCGCCATACTTGACATCCTTGGACCCCTTCAATCCGAGCTTGGAGGTCTTGATCTCCCCGCTCTTGATCCTGTCCCATAGTGAGCCAGCGACGTAATATCTACATATGACCTCGAGGGGCACAAGATAGTTCGCGGTCTTCTTGGTGAGCTTCGAGGGCTCTATGACATGGACCTTGTGGACCCGCATCCTGTTAGGCGGGATGAACTCTCTGAAGTGCGTCTTGATGCCGCACGAGCGCGCGACTTGGAACCAGAAGGCGCTCGTCCTGCAAAGTGTCTCGCCCTTGTGTGGGATGAGGGACGGTATGATCTTGTCGAACACGCTGATCTTGTCTGAGAAGACGAACTCTAGCGAGTGCGCGTCGACCTCGTAGACATCCTTCACTTTGCCCTGGCGTATCATCTTCATGGCTGACGGTGGCGTTGTAAGCAATGGCTCCTTTTAAGGGTTTGGGTACGGCGGAGGCGCGCTGACTGCGCGCTTGGTAGGACCCATGTCGCACGCACGGCGCGTTGTAATGTCAAAAGCATTATGCGTTTCTGGACCCCTCAACCGACCTGAGGCGACAGAGATGGCCAGCGGTTTCTCGAGGCACTTCTCGCAGAGGGCAAGGGAGATGAAGGCATCGGACGTCCGAGAGCTGCTGAAGCTCCTCCAGGTCCCAGACATGATCTCCTTCGCCGGGGGCATGCCGGATCCCCAGACCTTCCCAATCGACTTCATCCGAGATATCACATCCGATGTGCTGTCAAAGGACGGCGGAAAGGTGTTGCAGTACGGCGTCACCGAAGGCTTTCCTCCTCTGAGGGAGTCCATCACGGAGAGGATGAGAGACAAGGGGATGGATGCTTCGGTGGACAACGTGATGGTCGTGAGCGGTTCACAGCAGGTCATCGACCTCATGGGCAAGGTGTTCATCGACCCGAAGGATGTCATAGTCGTCTCCGCGCCGACATATCTCGCGGCACTCACAGGGTTCGCGACATATCAGACGACTTTCGAACCCATCCCCATCGACGAGGACAACATGCGTCTGGACCTGTTCGAGGAGAGAGTGAAGAAGCTCACGAAGAGGTCGAACCAGCCGAAGATAGTCTACGTCCTCCCCAACTTCCACAACCCTGCGGGGGTCACCATGCCCGAAGCGAACAGGAAGCGGCTCGTGGATCTCGCGTCCGAGTACGATTTCATCATACTGGAGGACGACCCCTACGGTGAACTGAGGTACGTGGGCGAACACCTCAAACCGATCAAGGCGTTCGACGACGAGGGGAGGGTGGTCTACATGGGCACATTCTCCAAGGTGCTCTCCCCAGGGCTCAGGGTAGGATGGGTCGTCGCGGACCCGGAGATACTCAAGAAACTGATCATCGCGAAGCAGTCGACCGACGTGTGCACTAACGTGCTTGGCCAGGCCATCGCGCACGAGTACATGGCCCGCAAGTTGATGGACAAGCAGATCGTCAAGATATGCGAGATCTACGGTCGCAAGCTCAAGACCATGCTCGAGGGCATGGACGAGTTCATGCCCGATGGCGTCACATGGCTCAAACCAGAGGGCGGCATGTTCCTCTGGGTCACACTGCCCGAAGGGTTGGAGTCGCCGTCCCTGCTCGAGAAGACCCTGAAGAAGAGGGTGGCGTTCGTGTCCGGAAGGGCGTTCTTCCCAGACCCGAGGGACGGGTTCAGCACTATGAGACTCAACTTCTCACATCCCAAGGAAGACATGATCACCGAAGGACTCCGCAGGCTCGGCTCTGTCATCAACCAGGAGATGGTCTCCAAGTGGGACAAGACCGCTGACAAGGACGAGAAACGGATGGCTGACGCGGTCAGAGGCACGCTCGTCGGCAGGAACTAGAACACGTCTGCTCCTGCGTGCACGACGATGCCTTTGTCTGTGATGGAATAGGGCTTCACGCGCCTTGAGTGGCCTGTCCTTCGCATCTTGAGAATCCTCACGGTGAGCTGGACCTCCCCGCCGTCCCTGGCCTCATCGGACTGCAGCAGCACTACCCCGTCAGCTGTATACTCCGCGAGACCGTCCCGGGAAGACCTGGGGTTCTCATCCTTGACCTCCGCAGTCAAGAGGGTCGTCGCGCCCGTGCTCCTGAGGAGCTGGCACAGGTTGAAGAGGTTCGTCCTACGCTCTGTGTCGTCATCGAACATCATGTTGAGAAGCGAGACTGAGTCCAGGGCGACCCTCTTCGCCCCGAAGCTCTTGATGAACTTCGGCAGGTCGCTCTTGATCCTAGTCACGGTCGTCTTCGCATCCGATGGCTCGAGCTTGAAGAGGCCGAGCTTCTTCGAGTCGATGGCCTTCGCGATGTCCCAGCCGAACGCTGCAGCGTTCTTCGTGATGGACTCCTTGTCCTCCTCCAACGATATGAAGATGCAAGGCTCGTTGTTCTTGATCCCTTCGACCATGAACTGAAGGGCGAATGTGGTCTTGCCCGTGCCGAACGAACCCATCACCACGACGATGTGGTTCTCGGGGAGGCCCCCCTGGAGCATCTCATCCAGACCATCGACACCAGTCTTAACCCTGCCAATCGCCATCTTGTCACCCCACTCGTTCCGTGTTTATGACCACGAAACCGCTCTGAGACGTGATGAGCGTCGCGAACCTCGCGATGCGCTCCTGGTCCAAGTGCGGTAGAACGCTCATGAACTTCTCCACGTAAAGGTACCTCTGCCTCTTCGACGTGTGATGATACTTCGCCCACTCGAACTTGAGCACACCGTCGACACTGTCAATAATCATCTGCTGACGGCGGTTGTCCAGGATGCCGTCGGTGAGTATGATGTAGAACACAGAGCCCCATTTCTTGGCCATCCTCTGGATGCCCTTCATCAATGACACGACATCCTCGAACTTCACCGTGTCGGAAACGATCAAGTCCGTGAGCGAGTCGACGATCACGAGGCTCTTGGGGGCGTTGGCGTCAAGGAAGTTCACCAGCGATTCCATCAGCCCGTCCTCCTTCGTGTCGGCGAACAAGGCACCCTCGTCAGAGTCCGTCCAGCTGGATGGCACGATGGTCCTCATGAAGTAGCTCTTCGAGAAGTCCTTGAACATGAGATTGGACACGAGCGAGTCCGAGAAGTCACGGTTGAACGACATC
>JBFYNF010000009.1:0-8104 GCA_041304525.1 Thermoplasmata archaeon
GTCCGGCCCACTGGTCCAGCGTGAACAGTCCCTCCTGGAGGCACCGGATGAGGACGGCCATCTGGTGGGGGCAGAAATACCCCTTCTCGCGATGGTCGACGCACTCGCACGAGGTGTCGACATCCTCGTTCGTCTGGTTGACAAACCTGACATGATAGACCTCGTACCCGTCCGACTTCCTCAGGGAGAACACCGCATTCACGATCGTATCGTCGCTCTTCGGGTCAAGGTCGACCACCTTCCTTCCACCGGCCCACTTGATGGCCTTCGCCATGTTCTCGACGAAGTATATCTCCTCCTGGGCGGTGCAGAAGTCCTCGAGCGCCTTCCGGTCCATGTTGTCGAGCATGTAGCGGACGAGCTCCTCCTTCAACAGGTTCGACCATCCAGAGAGCTTCTTCGCGTCACACAGATTCCTCAGGCTGACGACTGTTAGCCTGGAGACCCTCAGCTCAAGGGGCAAGTCCTTTCTCATATCCCATCCCTTGATGGACTGGATGAAGCTCGTCGGATAATAAGATAGCGACCGAGGCGCCGTTCAGAGGGAGTCGTCCGTCGGCTTCCTGTGCCTGCGCATGACCAGGATGTGGTCCTTCTCGATCCTGCTGTCGTTCCACCTGGGTATGTCCAGGTGGCGGTTTATGACATCGTAGACATAGGTGCCTTCCAGCTCGAACCCGCACTTCTCGGCTATCCTCGCGAGGATGCGATATGTGGGTATGCGGACCTTCCTGAACGTGTTCTCGCCCACCACGACGCAGTACGCCCCGTTCCTCTTCAGGACCCTGTTGACCTCGCAGAAGTTACGGCGCATGTCTTCGAAGTACTTGTACACGATGTAGGCGCTCTTCTTCTCCGTCTCTATGAGCTCTGTCATGACGCTCTTGAGCTCGGGGATGGAGGTCTTGGGCTCCCACGGCCGGTACTCGGACACATAGGCCCTCGACGTGCCCACCACCTGCCCGTCCAGCTTGGCCATGTCGGGCATGAGGTCGAGCCAGAACATCTCGAGCTTGTGGACGCTGACATAGTGGACTGCGCTCGCATACGGCGGGGATGTGACCGCGAGGTCGATGGACGAGTCCTCCAGCGAGATGTCCCTCGCGTCCTTCCCCACGATCCCTATCGACGGGGCGCCCTTGTACTGCTTCGCCACATGCTTCGAGATCCTCCAGAGCTCCTCCGCGTCCAGCAGCTTGCCCCTGACGGTGTTCTCGAACTTCGGCAGGGCCTCGAAGGAGGTCTTGCCCTGCTCGTCCAGCTTCTTGCGGAAGCTCGTGACCTCAGGTATGAGTGAGTCGGCGTCCGAGTTGGACATCTTCCTGATGATGGATGAGAAGCATATCTTGAAGAAATCTTGCTGGTCGCCTCGTCTCAGGGCCCAGACATGCTTCTTGATCGTCGCGAGGTCTGCGAGCACCTCAGGCCTGAACCAGTGGTCCCTGTTGGGTATCTCCGGGGCGAGAGCGGAGTTGTCGCCGCGGTCGGCCGTTATGTCCTCCAGGAGTGCGTCCGCGGACCCCTGGAGTCTCTGTGGGTCCATCGGGGTCGTCTTGACCTTGGCGATCATCCTCGCGAGCGGATGGATGTCCACGCCGTAGCTGTGCCTCCCGAGGATGTACGACTCGAGGAGCGTCGTCCCAGAGCCCATGAACGGGTCGAGGACCGTGTCCCCGACCTTCGAGTATGACTGGATGCAGAAACCAGGTATCTGGGGTATGAACTTCGCGGGGTACCTGTGTATGCCGTGAGTGGCATAGCTGACCTGCTTGCCGATGTACTTACCGAACTCGCCTGACAGATCCACGGGCTTCGCGAAACCTCGTCTATCCGCCGGGTCCCCCTGGGAGTCCAAGGACATGACCGCTCTATCTCTCCTGTTCACAGCCCCTCGAGAGCCTTCAAACCGACTCCCGAGACCAACCTGGTCACCGCAAGAACGACGTTCTCCTTCTTAACCCTGCGCTGCTCGGAGCTGTCCCGGTCCCTGACCGTGACAGTGCCTCCGTCCTTCGTCTGGTAGTCGACCGTGATGCAGCATGGCGTCCCGACCTCATCCATGCGCGCGTACCTGCGGCCAATCGAGCCAGCATCGTCATAGTATGTGTGCATGCCGGCCTCTGAGAGCGATGCGTGTATCTCGGACGCGATGCCGTCCAGGCCGTCCTTTGCCATGAGCGGGAACACGCCGGCCTTGAACGGCGCCACGAGCCCCTTGAGCCTGAGCGTGATGTAGTCCTCCTTCTCGGACTTGGAATACGCATGCTCGAGGACCGCATACGCGATCCTGTCGACGCCGTACGCTGGCTCGATCACGTGTGGCACGAACTTCCTGCCCGTGACCTTCTCCTTCCTCATGGCGACCTCGAAGCACTCGGCGGGCACGTCGTGTGTCCTTCCACCTGCCTGGACCGGGACCGTCTCACGGCCCTTCAACGACTCCAGGGGCATCTTGGACAGCGCCTCAGCGACCATCTTCGTGTCGCCCTTGAACATCTTGCCCATGACGTCGAACTTGACCTTGACGGTCTCCTGCTCGACCTCCTTCGGCTCGTCGAACTTCTCGAACGCCGTGAGGTCCGCGTCCGAGTGCTTGATGTGCGCGGACAGGTCGTAACACCCTCGGTCCGCGACGCCGACGAGCTCCACCCAGCCGTACCCCAGTTCCGCCTCGAGGTCCCAACAGTCGGAGGCATAGTGCGCCATCTCAGTCTTCTCATGCTGCCTGAACCTCATCTTCTTCGGGTCGAGGCCGACATCGAGCGCGAACCTGTACGTGAGCCACATGAAGTACGCCAGAACCTCGTTGACTATGACCTTGTCATTCACCGCCTGCTCGAGCGTGAGCTCCTTCGTCTCGCCGGAGTTCGCGACCAGGAGTAGCTTCTCGTGCTTCACGGCCCCGAACCTGGGCCAGGTCTTGTCATCAGGGTGTACGAACAGCTCGGCCTCCATCTGGTGGAACTCCCTCAGCCTTATCAGGCCCTGCCTCGGGGATATCTCGTTCCTGAACGACGTGCCGACCTGGACCGCGCCCACGGGGAGCTTCTCCCGCCCCAGCCTGTAGACCTGCTGGAAGTTGACGAACATGCCCTGGGCCGTCTCCGGTCTCAGGTAGCCCGGCTTCGCCTTGCCAGCGCCGACCATGGTCTTGAACATCAGGTTGAACCTCTTCGGCTCCGTGAGGTCGCCCTTGCACGAGAGGCACTTGACGCCGTTCTCACGCAGGAGCTTGCCCAGCTGGACCTCGTCCAGGGTCGCGGGGTTCTCGTGCAGGTCCTTCGCCAGGTGGTCCGCGCGGTACGTCTCCCCGCACTTGGTGCACTCCACGTACATGTCGGAGAAGGTGTCCAGGTGCCCTGAGGCCTTGAAGACCGGCTCCGGGGACACCAGGGGGCATGACAGCTCCATGAAGCCCTCTTGGAGCACATACAACCGTCTCCAGTGGTTCTCTATGTTATTCTTGAGCGCAACGCCGAGGGGGCCGAAGTCGTACATCCCGGCCATGCCGCCGTAGATGTCGAACGATGGCCAAAGGAAACCCCTGCGCTTGCAGAGGGAAAGTATCTCCTGTGGGTCCATGTACATCACTTTGTGAGCGTGGATACCACATCTATGTCATAAATCATCGCCACGAGGTTGTCCTTCGAGTCCCTCACGGGCAGCTGTCCGAAGTCGTGCTTCCTCATGGTCCTGGCAGCGTCCCCTACAAGCGTCTTCCTGAAGACAGTCATGGGATTCTTCACCATGATCTCCTTCACGGTGAGCTTGGGCAGGTCGACCTTGGACACCTCGTACCAGAGCTTCATGACGTTCCTGAGGCCTTCCCAGGTCCAGTTGTCGTCCTCGTCGCTGATCCCGAGGTCGCTCATCGCGACGGTCCTGTCCACTATGGTCTGGTTGAAGATGTCCCTATCCGTGACGATGCCCACTAGCTTCGCATCGTCGTCCAGCACCGGGAGCGCGGCCACCTTCGCCGCCCTGAAAGTCGCGAGCGCGACCGATAGCGGGGCGCCATGATAGATAGGGATGCACGGAGACCTCACGATCTCCTCGACGGACACCTGTGGGTTCGTCTTCTCGACCACGATCAGCAAATCCGTCGGGGTGACGATTCCCACGAGCTTGCCCTTCTCCACGACCGGGAGGTGGCTCAGGTCCTGGTCGACCATGATGCGCGCGGCGTCCTTGACGCTCGCATTGACGTTGATGGTAGGGTAGTCGCGCCTCATCACGAGGGCGAGCTGCTCCTCCTCAGGCTTCATGAATATATCCTGGCGAGTGACGAAACCCGCGAGCGTGCCGTCGGCCGACTTGATGACGGGCATGCCAGTGATGTTGTGCTTCACGAGCTGCTTCAGAACCTCTGATCGCGTGCCCGGGAGCTCGGCGACTATCGGGTTCTCCGTCATGATCTCCTTGACTTTCATCCGGTTTGTCACCTCTTCTTGGCCCTGACGACCAGCACAGGACACGGAGCGTACCTCGTGACCCTCTCCGCGACGCTGCCCATGAACAGTTTCGACAGGGCCGAACGGCCAAGGGTGCCGAGCACGACGAGGTCGAAACCGGTCGCCACCTCAACAATCTTCCTTGTTGGCGAACCTTCGAGGACCATGGGGGTGACCTTCACGCCCACGGAATCGCCCTCGGCCTTGACATCATCCACTGCCTTCTTGCCCTCGTTCTCGAGCAAGGAGTAGACGCTCACGATCGATGAATCCATGGGGAAACTAACGAACGAGGTCTGGTCTATGACGTACAGCGCCGCGACTTCCGCCCCCAGCTCCTTCGCGAGCCAAAGACCGTACGACACGGCCTCCTTCGTGTTGTCGGACCCGTCCGTCGCAATGAGTATCTTCTTGATTCCGTCCATCTCAGATCCTCCGCAACCTTCCTCCACGGGACACTGCCGCGACACGCGCGGAACCTGTGGCGGAGACCACCTCAACCAAGGGGTCATCCCCTTGCGTTTCGACCACCACGAGGTCGTCAGTGTGCTTGATTTCCGTAGTTATGTTACGTAGCGCATTTAATACTTTGCGCCCTGAATGAGTCGCCAGACGAACCGCATCGGCAGGAGCCAGACCTCCTCCGGGGAGGCTCAACCGGTAGGCCGCGCGTAGCTCCTCGAGCATGTCCGGCCGGCATATCATCCCGTTGTCGGTTCCCAGCGCGACCTCGACGCCTGCATTGAGGAGCTGAGGTATGCGCGGGTCGATACCGAAGAACTCGTTCGAACGGGGGCAAACGACCACTGGGACGTGTGCGTCCGCCACGGCTCTGAGATCGTCATCGGTGGCCGCAGTCATATGGACGAGGAAATCCGGTTTCAGGCTGAGCACCACGTCGACATCCTCCCTGAGCACCTCGCTTGCGTGTATGCCGAACAGTTTGCCCCGCATCTTCGCGGCCCTTGACGCCCTCTCAAGCAAGTCTCTGGGCCAGTCCCTGATCGAACTCATCCCGAAACCGTCACAGTGCGATGCGAAATCGGAGAGCGAATCCAGCGATGCATTCGAATGGATGGGCCGACCGAGCACAATGGCCGTGACCGGCGTCTGGCCGACGGAATCCTTGACCATGTCTATGCCATCCGAGCCTTCCTCCCTGAAGTCGATGAAGGCGGATGTCCCTGTCATCGCCATGTGCGAGATGGATTCCCGCATGGCGGCGACCTTCTGCTCCCTTGATGCGGTCCTCAGCATCCGGTGTTTGTAACCGTTCGGTGGAGCGACGATCTCCTCGACGGACCCTTTCGGCGCTGGGTAGGCGAACGAGTCCCCGATGTGTGTGTGGGCGTTGATGAACCCCGGGAGCACGATGGATCGGCTGGACCCTTCAGGAGCCCGGCCCCTGCATACCTCTACCACATCGTCACCATCCAGAAGGATGTAGCCTTCGGCGATCCCGTCCTGAGTGAACAACCATCGGCCAATGCTAGTCCTGCTCATGGCATGTGGGCCATTGTATCCACGAACCTAATACTTTCGCGACGAGCATGATGTGATGGACGGAACGGCCCATGTCGAACTACGAATCCAGAATTTGATAATCGAACCGAATATAAATCTAACAACCTTGGATTCGGTTGAGAAACTTTATATCCAGGGAGACATTCCCCGAATCACTACGGAGGTAGTCGAATGCCAGCTAAGATCAACAAGGATGAGTGCGTTGCATGTGGAGCATGCGTCGATGTCTGCCCTGAGGGCGCGATAACCTGTGAGGACGTCGCCATCGTGGACGAGAAGAAGTGCCTCGACTGCGGCGCGTGCGTTGACGAGTGCCCGAACAACGCGATCAAGCTCGAGGACTGAGAGGTTCTCGGAAACCCCGCGACCATATACTCTTCCTCCGCCTCGAGCAGGTTCGGACGATGACGATGTCCCTGTCCTGACTGCTCGATCGGCCTTTTACGATTTCAACCCTTAAATAGAGCGTACCATAATCACAGTCCGGTGCGTCATTGGACGATCCCCTGGTGTTCTGGTCCGTTCTGATACTCGTAGCTTTCGTCCCGTCTTTCGTGTACATGGTCTGGATCAGGAACACCGAGAAGCACTCAAGGGAGCCGTACGGCATGCTCCTGAAGGTCTTCGCATACGGCGCGGTGCTGTCCGTCCTCTTTGCCATCATCCTCGAAGTCATCCTATCGTCCCTCTTCGGCCAGAACATCGAGAGAGTGTACGAGTTCCTCGGCGAACATCCGACCATCCCGATGCTGATCCTGGCCTGCGTCATCGCTCCATTCGTCGAGGAGATCACGAAGGCGCTGGGGATACTCAGGGCCAGGAAGAAGCGCATGATCGTCGAGCTCGAGAACGGCATCGTGTACGGGGCCGCGGCGGGACTGGGCTTCGCGGCGACCGAGAACCTGCTGTACGAGAGCACGGCGTACCTCACGGACGGCGTGCAAGCGTTCATCGCCACGGCCGTGCTGAGGAGTCTCTCATCCGCCCTTCTGCACGCGACATCCTCCTCGCTCGTCGGCTTGGGCATCGCCAGGAGCGCGCTTCAGGGAAAGAGCTGGTTGCCATACTACCTTGGGGCCGTCGCCATGCACAGCGGATTCAACTTCGCCGCGTCCTTCGGCATCATCTACTACGACACCCTCGGGGATTCCGCATACCTCATCGGCCTCGGCGCGGCGTTCACGATCGTCGCGATAGGCGTGAGCGTGATGAGGGGAAAGATAAAGCAGCTGGACCGCAGGCGCGGCTGGAGACGCACCAGGTAATCATAGCAGCTGCCTCGGATAATGGGAAATACCGCCTGGTGGATACTCTCGTCGCATGAAGTTCAGGGCGTTCATAGCCGCTGACATCGAGCCGAGCGAGGCGCTCAGAGACATCCTGACAGACCTCAGGCGCGCCGGCGCTGGCCTCAAGGTGGTCCGGCCAGAGATACTGCACGTGACCCTCAAGTTTCTCGGGGACGCGGACGAGGAACTCATCGAACAGATATTCTCAAGCATGGAATGTGCGGTCAAAGAGATCCACCCTTTCACGGTCCGACTCGTTGGCACGGGAGCGTTCCCTTCACTGTCCAACATCAGGGTCGTCTGGATAGGCATGGAGGATGGTGGCGTGTTGTCCGAGATCGCCCGACGGCTCGACTCATCACTCAGCGAACTGGGGTTCGAGAGGGACCAGAAAGGGTTCAAGGCCCACCTGACCATCGCGAGAGCGAAGGGCACGGAAGGGATGGGGGCGGTCCAAGCGATCCTGCGTGAGAGGGCGGCGTCCGACTTCGGCTCCTTCACGATAGGCTCCATCAGGCTGAAGAAGAGCGTTCTGGGACCAAAGGGTCCTACCTACAGCAATCTCCGAGAAGCGATGCTGGAGTGAAAGACGATTCGCCAGTCATCGTCTTCTGAGCGCGGCATGGACGAGGTCCACTAGCTCCAGGACTTCCACGGCCGGCTTCGGTCCCTGACATTGCCTCAGGCTCTGGACGCACCACGGGCACGATGTCACGACCGCGTCCGCACCTGCGGCCTCCACCATGGCCAACCTGTCCCTGGAAATCGCATCAGCCAGCTCAGGGAATGCGCTCCTGACGCCGGCCCCGGAACCGCAACAGGACGACCTCTCCCTTGAGC
>JBFYNF010000010.1:0-36501 GCA_041304525.1 Thermoplasmata archaeon
GTCCCGTGCAACGGGACGGCCTTCAGGTGCACGACCATCTTCCCCACGGTCCCGCCGATCGCGGACTCGAACAGGAATGCATAGGTGAAGAGCGCCACGCCTGAGAAGAACCCCGGGAACATGTACGGGTACCCGAGGACTGTCCCTACGAGCCATATCGGTGTGTAGACTATCGCGAAGTCGATCACCACCGCGGCGAACCGCTTGAGCCAGTGCTCCTGCAGCATCTTGTCCTGGCTTAGATAGTCGAACCCTGTCACCATCGTGGTCACTCCCGTCGAAGCCCCTCGGGGACCTCGGTCCCGACGCGAGGGGCAGCCACTCCGATCGCCCGTCTCTCATCACAGAGTCAGCGTCAATGTCTTCGTCATCGTGGCGTCATCGTATATCCATCGAGCCCTTAAGAACCCTTTTCCCACCTGGGGCGCCCGCGTCGGCCAGGTGCATCCATGAAATAGTACATCCGCTGCTGTACGTCCCGATGCCGCCTGTACGCATCTACATCATCATGGCCCACGAGGACGACCCCAGGAAGTGCACCGCCGCCCGCATGGTCAGGTTCGGGGAGGCCAAGGCTGCATCTATCCGCAGGGTCCCCAGGGGCGCTATCATACTCGACCCATCTTCGGAGAAGTCGATATCCGCGGAGGACAGGGAGGTCGCTCAGAGGTACGGCCTCCTAGCCCTCGACTGCTCGTGGAACAGATTGACCGAGTTCCCCAGGATCAGGGCGGGGCTTAGGCACAGGGCCTTGCCGTTCGTGGTGCCGACGAACCCGACCAACTTCGGCAAGGCGCAGAGGCTCAGTACCGCGGAGGCCTTCGCGGCGACATTGTACATATTGGGGGAGCGGGAGCAGGCCGAGCGCATCATGGCGAGGTTCAAGTGGGGTCCGTCGTTCTTACCCATGAACAGGGAGGCACTGGACCTCTATGCGGCCGCCAAGGACAGCGCCGAGGTCGTGAGGATACAGAACGAGCTCCTAGGCGTAGGCTGATTGTACAGGCAAGGTTAAGACTGACAAACCATTTTGTATAGCACGGTCATACCCGTAGTCCCTTCTCCAAGACTTCGGACGGAGGGCCCATCATCGAAGAACACCGGGGGGACGAGTAACGCCAAAGGAGTACACGCCCGAGGACCTGATAGCTGTCTGGGAGGAGTTCCTGGGGTCCGAGGACCAGAGGCACCAAGTGTCGGCCATCGCCGACCTGTACCCAGATGTCAGGAGCATGTACGTGGAGTTCTCGGCCATCGAGAAGTTCGACCCGGACCTGGCCAACTACCTGCTCGCGAACCCCGCGCAGTCCATGACGGCAGCCGAGGACGCCGTGAAGCACATGGTGTCCCACGCGCTCACGAACCCGATTATACACTTCAGGATCAAGGGCCTGCCACGCGACTCGAGGGTCGAGATACGCAAGCTCAGGGCGAAGCACCTGGGCACGTTCGTCTCGGTCGAAGGCCTTGTGAGGAAGGCGACCGAGGTGAGGCCCAGGGTCACCGTGGCGGAGTTCGAATGCGCCAGGTGCGGCCACATGATGTCAGTCGAGCAGGAGGGGATGCAGTACCACGAGCCGCTCGAGTGCTCCAAGGACGACGGGGGCTGCGGCAGGGGTCCAGGCTCGACCAAGTTCAGGCTGCTCACGGACCCATCCACTTTCGTGGACACGCAGAAGATAGAGATACAGGAGCCTCCGGAGGGGCTGAGGGGCGGCTCGCAGCCTGAGAGGCTCACGGGATTCATCGAGGACGACCTATCGGGCAAGGTGTCCCCTGGCGACAGGGTCATCATCAACGGCATACTCAGGAGCCATCAGAAGGGTACGACCGTCAAGTCCACGCTGTTCGACATCAACATGGACGTGAACTCGGTCGAGTACGAGGAGCATGAGTACGAGGAGATCGTCATCACGCCCGAGGACGAGGTCAGGATACGCGAGTTCGCGGGGTCCACCGACGCTCTCGAGAGGATCGTGGCCTCTATCTCGCCCACGATATTCGGCTACAGCCAAGAGAAGGAGGCGCTCGCCCTCCAGCTGTTCGGGGGCGTGCCCAAGCTCATGGATGACGGGACCAGGATCAGGGGTGACATCCACATCGCGATGATTGGGGACCCAGGCACCGCGAAGTCTCAGATACTGAGGTACATGGCCATGCTGGCCCCGAGGGGCATTTACACATCGGGCAAGTCATCGTCGGCTGCGGGCCTGACTGCCGCGGCGGTCAAGGACGAGTTCGGCGAGGGGCGCTGGACCCTTGAGGCGGGTGCGCTCGTGCTCGCCGACAAGGGCCTGGCATGCATCGACGAGCTTGACAAGATGACGGACCAGGACCGCTCGAGCATCCACGAGAGCCTCGAGCAGGGCACCATATCCATCGCTAAGGCCGGCATCACCGCGACGCTGCAGTCAAGGTGCGCGGTCCTCGGCGCGGCGAACCCGAAGTACGGCCGCTTCGACGAGAACAGGAGCGTCGCGGAGCAGATCGACCTCCCGCCAGCGCTCCTGTCCAGGTTCGATGCGATATTCACGATGACTGACCGGCCGGACTCGGTACACGACCGCAACATCGCGTCGCACATACTCAAGGCGCACAGGCGTGGCGAGGTCATGCAGCACGAGTCACGCGATAGCATACCCGCGGAACTGGACGCCGATGACATCATGAACGAGAGCAAGGCCCTCGTGCCCGCCATGGACCGCGACTTCCTCAGGAAGTACGTGGCGTACAGCAAGCGGACGATACCCATCATGAGCGATGATGCGATGAAGACGCTCGAAAGCTACTACGTATCCATCCGGAAGCTCGGCGAGGGGGACGAAGCCTCGGTCCCGATCACCGCGAGGCAGCTCGAGGCGCTCATACGCATGTCCGAGGCGAGCGCGCGGTCCAGGCTCCACCCGGTCGTGAATGCCGAGGACTCCGACCGGGCGATCAAGATCGTGGAGTACTATCTGGGCAAGGTCGCGAGCGAGGGCGGCAAGAGGGACATAGACCTCATCGCGACAGGCACGAGCCGGAGCCAGAGAGAGCAGATATACGTGCTCAAGAGCCTCGTGCAGCAGCTCTCGGACGAGCGCAGGGGCGTGAGCATGGAGGAGCTAGTCCAGAAGGCGGGCTCCGAGAACATACCCGAGGAGCGGGTCCGCGCGCTGCTGAAGAGGCTCAGCGATGCGGGAGAGGTCTATTCCCCGCAGCCAGGCTACTACAAGCTCGCGACGGAGGAGCGCATCGGATGATCTGCATCAAGGTCTACACGCAGGGGCGCGAGAGGCTCGTGGCTGCATGCGACCCCGACATCGTTGGCAAGACCTTCAGGTCGGACGGGCTCGTGCTCGATGTGTCCGAATCCTTCTATCACGGGGAGGACATGGATGAGGAGGCGCTCGTGAACTGGTTGAAGCTGGCAACGGTCGCCAACCTCTCGGGCAAGCGTACCGTGGACATAGCGGTCGAGAACGGGTTCGTGGACCGGGCCTGCGTTATCACGATCGGGGGCGTCCCCCACGCGCAGATGATGAGGATGATCTAGGTGTTCTGTGTCGAGTGCGGAGTCGAGGGGCAGGAGCTCATCGGATCCATATGCCCGGAGTGCTACGCGAAGAGGCACGTGTGGGCCAGGCTCCCGGACCACGTGGACCTCGTGCTGTGCACCCACTGCTCGTCGATGGAGGTCGGCGAGGATTGGCAGGACATCGGATCCGTCGGCGAGGGCATCGAGACTGTGCTCAGGAGTTCGCTCGAGCTGCCGGACGGCGCAAAGCTGATCGACCTCAAGGTCCGACTGGAGGAGAGGGACCCCAGGAACATGCTCGCGTCCGTGGATGTCAGGCTGACCACGCACGGGCTCGAGTTCGACAGGAGCCTCAGCACCGTCGTGAGGATGAAGCGCGGCTCGTGCAAGGAATGCTCCAAGATGATGGGGTCGTACTACGAGGCTACGGTCCAGGTCCGCACGTCTGGCCGTGAGAGGGAGGGCGAGTCTGAAGAGGAGATAGAGTCGTTCGTCCGGTCCAGGACCGACGCCCTCAGGAAGGGCAGCAGGTCCGTGTTCATCAGCAGGACCGAGCGCGTCAGGGGCGGGCTCGATTTCTACTTCAGCACGGCCAAGGCCGCCAGGTCCATAGCGAGGGAGCTCCAGGATACCAGGTGCGCTGAGTACAAGGAGTCGTCGAGCCTCTGGGGCAAGCGCGCGGGAGAGGAACTGTCCCGCATGACGTACCTGGTGAGGCTCCCGGGGTTCGGCCCTGGTGACATCGTGGAATACGAATCCAGGGACTATCTCATACGGAGCATGTCCAAGGGCAGCGTGCATGCCGTGGACCTCAGGACGGGGGACAGCAGGCCGCTCAAGATGAAGGAGGCCTCTGATTTCAAGGTCTCGAGGCCAGCGTCCGAGATATCACACGCGGTCGTGCTGATGGAGACGGATGTCGATGTCCAGGTCCTCGACCCGGAGAGCATGACCCCCTTGGATCTCAGGAAGCCCCAGGGATATGTGCGGAAAGGGGATCAGATACGCCTCGCGAAGACGAGGCTCGGCGTATACGTGCTCAGCGACAGCTGGTAGTCGTACTGAACGTGTTGCGTTCGATAAGAAGACATTAATTCTAACTCCGCCTACCCCGGACAGAGGCGGCATTCATGGTCGACGAGAAAGGTGTTCAGAACGCAGTCGTCGAGTTGCTCCGCAGGACGGTCGTCAGGCTGCCCAAGGATGTCGAGAGCGCCATCCTGAAGGCATACGCCAACGAGACGGACGAGGTCCCGAAGATGCAGCTGAAGGCGATCGTGGACAACATAGAGCTTGCCAAGAAGACCACAACCCCCATGTGCCAGGACACGGGCGTGACGATATTCTACGTGAGCCTGCCGAGGGATTGCAGGGTCGATGTGGAGAAGGGCATAGTCGAGGGTGTCCGGAGGGCGACGAAGGAGGTCCCCCTCAGGCCGAACGCGGTCCACCCAATAACAAGGAAGAACCCGGGGGACAACGTCGGCGACAGGATGCCTTACATCAACTGGAAGGTGTGGGACAAGGACCACATCGAGATCACTGTCATGACCAAGGGAGCTGGCTCGGAGAACATGAGTCAGCTGGCCATGCTGACACCGAGCGCCGGCGTCAAGGGGATCAAGGAGTTCGCCCTGAGCACGGTCCTGAGGGCGGGCAGCAACCCGTGCCCGCCGACCATCATAGGCCTGGGGATAGGCGGGTCTGCGGACATATCCATGAAGCTGGCCAAGGAGGCTCTGTTGAGGCCGATCGACCAGAGGCACAAGGACCCTGAGATCGCGAAGCTCGAGACAGAGCTGCTCGAGGCAATGAACATGCTCGGCATCGGCCCGATGGGCCTCGGAGGCAAGACCACGATGCTGGGACTGAACATAGAGTACGCATACTGCCACACGGCGAGCCTGCCCGTCGCCATCAACGTCCAGTGCTGGGCGGGCAGGAGAGGCACCGTGAGGATACACAAGGACGGGAAACTCGAGTTCCCGACACATGAGGGGTGATGACGATGGCCAAGAGATTGAAGACACCGTTGTCGGAGTCGGATGCGAGATCGCTCAAGGCCGGGGAGACGGTCTATCTGGATGGCATCGTCTACACCGGCAGGGACGAGGTCCACATACACGCGCTCGAGTACGCGGAGAAGGGAAAGAAGGTCCCTGTCGACTTCAAGGGCTCGGCCCTGTTCCACTGCGGCCCCATCATGAGGAAGGTCGGGGAGAAGTGGGAGGTAGTTGCGGCCGGGCCGACCACGTCCTCGAGGATGAACTCGCTCGAGCCGCAGTTCATAGAGAAGTTCAGGCCGGGAGCGATCATAGGCAAGGGCGGGATGTCCCAGCCCACGGTCGACGCGATGAAGAAGTTCGGGTGCGTCTACCTGGCCATCACTGGCGGAGCGGCGGTCCTGGCAGCCAAAGGGGTCAAGGATGTCAAGGGCGTGGAGTGGTACGAGCTCGGAATGCCTGAGGCGATATGGATCATGGAGGCCGACAACTTCGGCCCCCTGACGGTCGCCATTGACGCCCACGGCAACAACCTGTTCGCCGATGTCGGGGTCAAGGTCAAGGAGAACGAGGTCAAGGTCCGCCAGAAGCTCGGCCTCAAGTCATAAACACCGGGCAGTGCCCGGTCACTTCCTCTTCTTCTCTTTCCTCTTCGGTCTATCCTTCTCACGCGCGGGCTCCTCACGCCTCTCCTGCCCGATCGCCACCTCGCCCTCCTGCGGTTCGTCCTGGTCGTACACCGCCGGCGCTTTCTCAGGCGATTCGAAGGTCCGGATCCTGAGCATGACCGCGAGTGCGAGTATGATTATGGTGAGGAAGAGCGCCAGTATCATCATCGAGTGCGCCAGGTCGAAGCCGAAGATGAACCCTCCGAAGCTCTCCGATATGGGTTCGAGCATCACCTGTTCCAATGTGGTTTCGCCCTCCATGGCCACGTTGATCAGCTCTAATTCCTTGGGCTGGTATCCGTTCAGCACGAACCTGACCGTGTAGTTGCCGCCAATGAGCCCCGTGACCTCGAACTGTCCGTATATGTTGGTGATAGTGCTTCTCTGAGTAGCCAGGCCGAGCACGACGACCTCGACCCCGGACAGCGGTGAATTGGACCTGCTCGACAGCACGAGTCCGGACAGGGACGACCCGGGTATGCTCTGCAGGTTGAAGTTTGCCACCACCTCTCCACCCCTCTGGATTATCACACCCGTGATGGTCATGGGAACGTACCCCTCGAGTGACGCCATGACGTCGTAAGTCCCAACGGTGATGTTGGTGATCTCGTATTCGCCGTCGATGGATGTGTTTGTGAACAAGTCTGCACCGATGACTGTGATTAGCACTCCGGGCACCAGGAAAGTGCCTGAGCGCACGATGCCGTACAGTTTCGTCGGCTTCTCCACGAGCAGGAAGTCAACGTTCTCGGTGATCCCACCACTCAAGACCACGATGCCGGACAAAGATGCTGACTCGAATCCCGTCAACGTGGCTGTGACCGTGTACGTCCCTGATGGCAGGCTGGAAATGTCGTATGTCCCGTCCGGTTCGGTCATTGTAGTCAGAGTAACGGTGCCGACCCTGACCGAGACGGATACGTTGAATAGCCCCTCGTCGGTGCTCGCATGCCGCACGGTCCCCAAGATTGTCCCGGTCTGCGAGACCAAGAGGAAGTTCAGTATCTCGAATCCACCTGTGTCCATGAAGATATCGTCTGTCTGATTGTCGTATCCAGGCGCGGAAACCTTCACGAAATGCGTTCGGTCACCTGGCACGCCTTCGATTGAATACACCCCGTCGACGTTCGTCGTGTCGGAATATCCTAGCGACAGTATCGAGACGTTAGCCCCGAATACTGGCCCGAGGGCATCCTGCACGATCCCGTACAATGTCCCTCCCATGATTTCCAATGTCACATTCGTGATGTTCCCTGGGGAGACGGTCACGTCGACAACTGCGGACGAGTAGTAACCCTCCTTGCTCGCATATACAGTGTAGTGTGTCCAGTTGAGATCTGTCGGTAAATGCTCTATGAGTGCATAGCCCGTCTCATTCGTATATGTCAGATTCGTGCCTACGATAGTGACGGCCGCGCCCACGATGAATCGCCCGACATCGTCCGTCACGAAGGCGGATATCGCCCCCGTGTCTTCAGTTTGCATGATGCCTGCTACAAGAGGTTCTTCTTCGGTCATCGGCTGGAGGAATGCGATTGCGGAGGCGAGCATGAATGACACGATTAACAGCGACGCCAATCGGATTGACAACATCGAGTCCCTGGCCATGTCCCGTTCTCAGTCAGCAACAATCACCTCGTCTCGATAAATACGTTTGCCGTGCCTGGAGATTCGAACTTGATTCATCGGCCCTGCTAATAACGTATTAGTACACGGACCTGATAACGAAGATGAATCGACGGTCTGACTGGCATGATAGAGAGTGTTACTAACAGGCTGAGAACGGAAGATGTCCTGGGACTGATGCACCCCGTCGTGGCGGGGTGGTTCAAGGCCAAGTTCGGGACCGTGACAGAGGCCCAGGCCTTGGCCGTGCCGATCATCCATGCCAAACAGAGTGTCCTGGTCTCCTCCCCCACTGGCTCAGGCAAGACGCTTACGGCCTTCATGTCGATACTCAACGAGCTCATCCTCCTGGATGAACGGGATGAGCTGGAGGACAGGATATACGCGGTCTACGTCTCCCCCCTCAAGGCCCTGGCGAACGACATCAACGAGAACCTGCTCAGGCCTCTCAGGGAGATATCGGCCGAGTTCGAGGGGCGGGGCACCGAACCTCCTGAAGTCAGGGTAGCCGTGAGGACAGGGGACACGCTGCCCTCCGAGAGGCAGAGGCAGCTGCGTTCCCCACCCCACATATTCATCACGACGCCTGAATCGCTCTCGCTCGTGCTGAGCACCCCTGTGTTCAGCAAGAAATTCGAGAAGGTCGAGTATGTGATCCTGGATGAGGTCCATGAGATATGCGACTCGAAGCGGGGCGTTGCCCTTTCAGTCGCGTTGGAACGACTCCGGGGCATCTGTGGCAAGGACTTCGTCAGGGTCGGGCTTTCTGCCACGGTCGCCCCGCTCGAGGATGTGGCAGAGTTCCTCGTGGGTCTCGAGGATGGCAAGCCCAGGGACGTCAAGGTCGTCGAGGTCTTCGCGCAGCGCGCCCTCGACCTGCAGGTGCTCTGCCCCGCCAAGGACATGACCGCTCTCTCATTCGAGGTCGTGAACTCGAAGATGTACGACCATCTCAAGGAGATGGTCGACGAGCACAAGACCACATTGGTGTTCACCAACACGAGGAGCGGGACCGAGAGCGTCGTATACAAGCTGAGGGAAAGGGGGCTGGAGAGGATAGGGGCACACCACGGCAGCCTCAGCAGGGACACGAGATTCGAGGTCGAAGACCAGCTCAGGGCGGGCACACTGAACGCGGTCGTATCCTCCACATCGCTCGAGCTCGGGATAGATATCGGTCACATCGACCTCGTGGTCCAGATCGGTTCCCCGAAATCAGTCGCGAAAGGCCTGCAGAGGATCGGTCGGGCAGGCCATCAGTACGGGGGAACATCGAAGGGCCGCATCCTGGTGTTCGAGAACGACGACCTGGTCGAATGCGCCGTGTTGTGCCGGGCGGCCCACAGGAAGATGATCGACAGGGTCACGATACCGAAGGACTCCCTGGACGTTCTGGCCCAGGTCGTCGTGGGCATGTCAATTGAGAGGCCTTGGACCGTCGACGAGGCCTTCGAGCTTCTGAGACGCTCCTATTGCTACAGGGGCCTGGCCAGGTCGCACCTCCTCAGTGTGCTCAGGTACCTCGGGGGCAAGGACGAGTTCGAGGGAGTGTACTCGAAGATATGGTACGACGACAAGGTCGGGACCTTCGGGAAGCGTCGCGGGTCCCGCATGATCTACTACCTCAACCAGGGCACGATACCTGAGGAGGCGGACTACAAAGTGTACTCCGAGAGGGGCGCTCCATTGGGCTCGCTCTCGGAGAAGTTCGTCGAACGCCTGTCCACTGGGGACATATTCGTTCTAGGTGGGAGGAGCTACGAGTTCGTCAGGACAAAGGGCACGAAGGCTTTCGTGAAGAGCGCCAGCGGGCGTAGGCCGACCGTGCCGTCGTGGACCGGTGAGATGCTCCCGCGGAGCTTCGACCTGTCCGTCCTCATAGGTCGGTTCAGGAAGGAGATGGATGAGCGGCTCGGCACGGTGCCGGACAAGGAGATATCCTCCTGGCTCATGGAGGAATTCAACGTCGATGAAGGGTCTGCCAACACCATCGTGAGCTACTTCAAGGAGCAGAAGCTCGTGGCCAAGCTCCCGACGGATGAGCGGCTCGTCATCGAGGGATATGTGGACGCGTCCGGTGTCAGGCACGCGATCTTCCACTTCCCGTTCGGCCGCAGGGTGAACGACGCCCTCAGCCGGGCGTTCGCCCACGCTCTCTCGGGCAAGCTCGGATGCAATGTCAACATAAGCGTCACAGACGACAGCTTCATGCTCACAGCCACGAAGAGGTTCGAACTGGAGGGGATGGAACGGCTCGTGGCCTCTGGCGACATCGAACGTATCCTGAGGTCCGCGGTGAAGGACTCGGAGCTGTTCCACCAGCGGTTCAGACACACTGCCACGAGGAGTTTCATGGTCCTCAGGAACTACAAGGGCCGTGAGCTGTCGGTGGCGCGGCAGCAACTCCGGTCCAGGAGGCTTCTGGACGCGCTCCACGAACTCTCGGACTTCCCCGTCATGTCGGAGACATACTCCGAGATACTGACGGATGTCATGGACCTGGAGAACGCGCAGGGTGTGCTCGCGACCATCGAGTCGGGTGCAAGGAGGGTCGAATACATCCCGTTCTCCGGAGTGCCCTCCCCGCTCGCGCACAACGTGATACTCGTAGGCGTTTCGGACATAGTGCTCATGGAAGACCGTAGCATGCTCCTTCGGGAGATGCACAGGAAGGTGCTCGCGCGCGTCATGGGCGACGAGGCCTTGTCCGAGTACCAGTTCGACCAAGACGCGGTGGCCGAGTACTTCGAGCGCAAATTCCCGCGCATATCCTCGAAACAGGGCCTGCTCGCCCTGCTGCGAGAGGCAGGGCCGATGAACATATTCAGGGAGAAGGGGGAGAACGTCTTCTCCCATTCCGACCAACCATTCGACACGGTCAGAACATGGGCCTCCGAACTCCTCCGCGAGGGCAAGGTCAGGTCCGTCTGGGTAGGTGAGGACGTCTATGTGTCGTCCGAGGATTGGCCTATGTACCGTTGCCTGCACACAAGAGCCCACTCGCCATCCCCTCTGGAGGCATCGGTCCTCGCTATCCTGTCAGGCGACGGCATGGACCAGGATGAGATCACGAAGTCCTTGGCTGTCCCGAAGGAGGATGTCAGGGAGGCATTGAAGCGGCTGGAGATTGCCAACATGGTCTTCAGGTGCTCGATGAAAGCGGAGCGATTCTCGTACACCGCAGCCCCCGTGCCCGAACTCGCCAGACATGACTGCATCCAAGATGCGGTCGTCAGGCACCTGTCGTTCCACGCCCCGCTCGCGGTCGAGGACCTCGCGTACGAGGTCGGTCTATCGGAACAGGAAGTGTCCGAGTCCCTGGAGGGCCTGGTGTCCAGGGAGGCTGTCGTCTCCGGCAGATTCGTGGTGGGCGAGCACCAGCAGTACATCCTGGCCAAGGACTACATCAAGCTGAAGTCGAAGGGCGCGAACGCGCTGGACAGGGAACAGGTCAGGACGTACCTCGAGCGGAAACAGTTCTCTCAGGCCGCCTCTGTCCGTGAGTATTTCGAGAAGGTCGGGGAGGCGGGCATGGCGTACGACGTCTTCCAGCGCGTGCGCCGTTTCTCGATGGAGGAGTTCAACTCGCTGAGGTCTAGCGGTGAGTTGCTTCTTGGGCGGTTCCTGAGGGGACGGCTCAGATACATCCTGGTCGAGGACGTCGCCTACTATCTCGGCGCGTTCCGGAGAGAGCGGCTGAACAGGTTCGAGAACAGCATATTGTCCGCGCTCGAGAAACTCGAGACCGGCACTTACCAGGAGATATCCGAGGCGGTCAAGTTCCCTCATGACGCGATGCGTGAGCACTTCGACTCGCTCGACCGGAAGGGGTATCTGATAAGGTTGTACGACGGCGGTGAGGCGTGGGCCTCCAGGAATGTCTACGCCCCGTGCGAGGTGGCGCCGGTGCATGAGGGCGCGTTCGAACATGTCCTGATCAGGTACCTGCGCGGGTCCGGCCCGGTCACTCTGATGCAGGCCGCCCTGTATCTCGATGTCGAACCCGATATCGCCAGGAAGCTCCTCGGGAAGGTCCGGGCGAAGGTCGTTTCGGTCGGCCTCGAGAGGACAGAGATGTTCCTGCTCCCAGAGGACCTGAAGGTGGTCGAGGCGCCCCACGGTGTCGACGATTCGGTCCGCATAATCTCACTGTACGATCCATTCCTGAGCGACAAGTGGGCAGCCGTCACGGCCAGGTACGGCGAGGGCTGGATGTTCCCGGTCGTTCACAGGGGCCAGGTCGTCGGCACGGTCGAGAAGTGGCTCATGGCGGGCGCCCTGGAGGTGAGGGAGGTCGTGCTCGAGGACCGCTCCCTGCTGGGGCCGTTCCTCGACGCTCTCGACAGGGTCATGGTGTTCTACGCCTCGCAGAACGCCGATGTGCTCAGGGTCAAGGGCGTCTTCGGGGCCGATGTCGGTGCCCTCGGACCAGAGCATCTGAAAGTGTTCCAGTCGCACGGCTACTTCGAATCGAACGGCATGCTCGTCAGGGGTTCGGTGGTCCCCGAATGCTTCGAGCGCTCGGAGCTGATCGATGTCGTCTTCTCGCTCCAGCACCTCGAGGAGAGGGAGAGGCTCGAAGACATGGATGCAGTCATCGGCCTGCTCGGGGGGTTGAGGAACGACTCGGAGGCGCTGATCAGGGTCGAGCGTTTCGAACCGATCGAGCGCATGAGGAAGCGCGGCCACCTCGTCAGGGGCCATCTAGTGCCTGATCGGTCAGGATTCTGCCGCGAAGAGGAGGCGGCCGTGTACAGAGCCGCCAGGGCAGGCGAGAGAACAGATGAGGAGAGGCTGGTTCTGAGGGTGATTAAGGACCAGCAACCGATCGGCAGGAACAGACTTCTGACGATCTCGCCCCTGGGCCCCGAGGAGACGCTCGAGGCCGCGAAGTCGCTGTACCTGTCGTCTGAGGTGTTCCTCGACGCCACCAACGCGTATGTGGGTGCGAGGAGGACGCGCATGTCCCGCCAGACCGCGTGGGACCGTGTGGTCAGGAGGATGTTCGAGTCCTTCGGCGTCATGACCGCGGAGACGCTCGCCTTCCTGCTGAGCGGAGACCTGGCGATGCGTGAAGTCAGGGCCTGTCTGAGGCGTCTGGAAGCCGATGGCTCCCTAGTGAAAGGTCACCTCCTGCGCGGTTCCAACATCATCCACTGGGCGTCGAAGGAGGCGTTCGACAGGCTTGGACACGCTCACGCTCGTGCGGGCGTGGTCCTGTCCCCATCGGATAGCCTCACGACATTCCTCAGGGCCGCGTACAGGGACATCCTGCCCGACACAGGGAGGTACGCGGTCTTCTCGGGGTCGCGGATGATAGGCTCATTCGACGGGAGGCTTAGGAAGGACGGCCTCTCGATATCGGATGTCGTGGGTGAGGAAGGCTGCAGGGATATGATCGCCGCCCATGCGCGCAGGCTCGGCCTTGCGATCTCAGAGGATGATGAGGGCTCAATATCTGAATGGGAGATCATGGAGTTCTACCGGAAGAGCCACCCAGGCGCGTGAAGACGCACCCGCCGCTTCCAGACAGTACCCGCTCGTTGTAGAACAGGTACTCTTGCGCATATCCCGCGTGCCCGCCGAAACGCCTGGCTGCGAAATCCCTGAGCGCATCGTATGGGCCGCGCGCATCGTACAGTCGCGCGAGCGCGCGCTCGACCCACACATCGATGGGGAACGCCCCGAGCCTCCCGAAACCGAAGAGCGAGACGCAGTCCGCGACCTTGTTTCCGACGCCCGGCAATTCAAGCAGCGTCGTTCTCAGGTCCTCGTCGGACATCCGCCTCATCTCATCGATTCTGTCGGCATCTATCAGGCGACATATCCCAGACACATATTCTGCCCGGTATCCGAGGCCGCAGGACTTCAACTCGCCGACTGATGCGGTCCTGAGCTGGCCTATGGTCGGGAACGAGTTCATGGCATCTGTGATGGGGTCGCCGAACCTGGAAGCGACCCGGTCTATCATCTTGGTGATCCTGGGTATGTTCGCGAATGTGGCCAGGACGTAGCTGATCAGGCACTCCCACTCATCCATCTTGACGAGTCTGAGTCCCTCGACTGCCCCCAACCCTCTGGCCATGACGGGGTCCTTGGACAGCTCGGCATGGATACTATGGATGTCATCGTCGATCCTGAGGTAGGTCGAGACACGCCGTCCAAGATCCGGTCTCTCGGGAACAGAGTCTGCATGAAGCCACTGACCCCCCCTGCTCAGTGTGACTGAACAATCGCCCATCGGTCCCGTCCAAGTCCCAGGGCCCGTTCCTCTCCATCGGAATGTCTGTCCACAACCTAGAGTCTGGTCGAGGTCCAGGCGCCGTATCCGGAGTCTCACGCTCATGTGCCCCTTCTTCCGGTTCATCTCTTGTAACCGAACTTCCTCAACATCGCCTTCCGGTCCGCGACGTCGCTCTCACCCTCCACGCCCTTGGGTCTCTCTCCATCTATGACGCCGATGATGCCTCTGCCCCGTTCGTTGACCGCGACAATGACATCCAGCGGGTTTGCGGTGGCGCAGAAGATGCCACACACCTCCTGGACGTCCTTGACCCTGTTGAGGATGTTGATGGGATAGGCGTTGCGGACCACGAGGACGAAGGTGTGTCCGGCGCCTATTCTTCGCGCATTGTCCGTGGCGACCATCTTCAGGTCCTCATCGTTGCCGTCGACCCGGATGAGGCATGGTCCGGAAGCTTCGCAGAATGCGATTCCGAACTTGGCCTGCGGCACCGTGCCTACGACGGCCTCGTAGATGTCCTCCACGGTCTTGATGAAATGACTCTGACCTATGATCACGTTGGCGTCCTCAGGGAATTCCACCCTGACCGATTCGATCTCCATGATGAACCCTGGCCGACAAGAACGCAAATCATCGGGAAATACGTTTCTCCCGTCTACCGACGCTTTGCGCCCAGAGCCAGCCTAGTCGTTATCATCTCGGTGAATCAAAACGGTTAACTATTTATCCAGGCATACCGTAAACTGCGACAAGAATGAATAAGGAGGCCCTGCGGTTTGCCAGGTTCTAGCGGGGAGAAGCTTTGCCCCATCTGCGATTCTCCACTGCAGCCAGGTTCGAGGAAGTGCAGCTTCTGCGGCACTGACCTGACCATATTCGATATGGATATCGAGAAGCCGGAGCCCACTCAGCCAGCGGCTCCCACTCCGACACCGAAGCCGTCGATAGACTCACGCGTAAGGGAGGTGTTGTCGGCGCCGCCTAGGCCTATGCCGATGCGCGAAGCTGCTCCGGAGCCGAGGCATGTTGATGAACCTGCCCCGACGGCAGCCTCACTTGTCTCCGAGCCGGAGCCAGTGATCGAGGAAAAGATTGAACTCATAGCCAAAGATGAGGTGCCTTCAGCGGCAGTGACGTCCGTGGAGACAGATGCCCATGAATACTTCGCCTGCCCCGAATGCGGAGCGAAGGTCGGGGTGCATGCGAGTTCATGTCCTGGTTGCGGCGTCATGTTCGCGGAGGAGGGCGCGGAGATGTTCCAGTGCCCGGCCTGCAACACCCTTGTCAACATCGACTCAACGACCTGCCCCGGCTGCGGGGCGATGTTCGTGGAATCGGAGGAGGAGGCCGCCGCTCAGAAGCTGCCAGTTCATGCTCAGACGGAGATCGAAGCACCCATTTCCGAAGTAGAGTCCCCGGCGAAGCCGGCCAGGGCCCAGGCACCGGAGCCTGCCGAGGTCCATGAGGTTGAGCCGGAACCTGCTCCTGCTGAGGAGCCCGTGGGGAAGAAGGGTCGCGGCGGGTTCGGATGGTTCAAGAAGCGCAAGAAGGACTCGGAGACGACCGAGCCGATCAGTGAGACGATCCCCGGCCTCGCGTCAACGCCAGAGAGACCGGAGAGGGTCCCGGAGCCAGAACCGGAGACGCGCGCCCAGGCGCCGCCCCTGACCCTAGCCAGGCCAGAACCTGCCAGGGCCGACATCAAGGACAGGGGCAAGGACCTAGCGCGCATGGTTGCCGAGATGAAACCGATACTCACGCTCGCTAACGAGAAGGACATCGACATCTCCGAGAGCAAGCGGCTCATCGACGAGGCCGCCGAGGCTGGCCGGGACCGCCAGCTCGAGAAGGCGCTGGAGTTCGTCAACAGGTCCAGGACGATATTGATGCGCAAGATAGACGACCATCTCGCGTCCGCCATCACGCAGCTCAGGGAGGAGACAGGCGTGGCCAAGGACTTGGGAGGGGATGTTTCTCGCGCCCTCACATACATAGGTGAGGTCGAGCGCGCCAGGGTCGCCGGCGACGCCGAGGCGGCGTTCGTGTATGTCGACAAGGCTTCGAACGAGCTGCTCCCGATCACAGGCCGGTACAAGGAGGCGAAGAACAGGACCGCTGCGCTGAAGTCGCTCGTGGCCGACTGCGAGACCCTGATACTGGACACGAAGGAGGCCAGGACGGCCCTCATCGAGGCCAACAAGGCGTTCGAAGAGAACGACTTCGACAGGGTCGAGATGATGGTCAAGCAGGCCACCGACAGGCTCTACAGGGCCATCCCCGACAGGATAAACGAGGAGATGCACGCGGCCAAGAGCCAGTTGATCGAGGCCAAGATGAAGAACGTCAACACGACCCCGATGATAACGATACTGAAGTCCGTGAGGACCCTGATGAAGGCCGGAGATTACCAGCAGGCCCTCAGGGAGATGACGCAGTTCAAGGAACAGATACGGAAGGTCATGTGAGGTTCAGGACCTCCATCTCCCTCTCGAGTATGGATGTCTCCTGCTCCTTCATCGTCTGAGGGGACAGGGACACGGCGAAGACGCATTGTGACTCTGATACCTCATCGACCAGGCTCCTGAGGAACCTGAGCACCGCGTCGAAATTGGTGTTGCTCGCGAGGTACTGTATGCCGTCGAGGACGATCATACCGCCACCCTCGCCGGACATGAACTCCTGGATCTTGTGGATGATCATCTCGAGCGAAGGCGGGACGGTATTCTCGACCGAGCTCTGCTTGTCCGTGAGCCACAGGATCTGCGGCACCTCCTTGAACTCGTCCTTGATCCTGCTCGGGTTCATGCGCGTGATCACCAGTCCCCTGTACCCTTCGACCATCATCCTGCTGAGGAGCACGTTGCTGTACATGGGTTTCTCCTCCTCGATGAGGTAGCAGTGGCCGGGCATGACCTTGACCTCCTTCATGATCTCCTTCCTGGTTTCCTGGACCGGCGCCATCGGTTTGAGTATATCGGAGACCAGGTTGAGGTCGACATCCATCTTCATGATGCTCGAGAAGGCGATGATCTTGTTCAACGTGCTCTCGAGTTCCCTGACGTTGAGTGTGACCCTCTCGGCTATGTACTCCAGGATCTCGTCACTGAGCTTGAGTTTCTTGTCCTGCGCCTTGAGTCTCAATATCTTGATCCGGGTCTCCATGTCCGGTGGCTGGAGGTCCACTGTGAGGCCTTTCTGGATGCGCGCGTTGAGTCTGTCGTTGAAACCAGGTATCTGCGTCGGCAATCGGTCGCTCGCGAGGACGACCTGCCTCCCTGACTCTATCATCCTGTCGATGACGTGGACCATCTCACCCTGCGCCCGCTCGTTCGCGGCCAGGAACTGCATGTCGTCCAGGAGGAGAGGGTTTGCCTGGTTCAGGGCGTCCCTCAGCCGCCTCAGTCCGTCAGCGGTGCCGCACTGCTCCACGGCGTCCACGAGCTTGTCGGAGGGCACGTACACGACGCTGAGCCCAGGGTCCTTCTTGAGCATGTGGTTGCCTATCGCGGACAGCAGATGCGTCTTCCCCAGGCCGGATCCCCCGAATATCAACAGTGGGTTGTAGGTCTTCCCTGGGTTCTCCGCGACAGCCACCGCGGTGGCGGCCGCAAACTTCGAGCCGGGCCCCATGACGAAACCGTCGAATCTCAGCTCGGACATGAGGGGCTTCGAGAATTTCGGGACTTCCTCGGGCCCCGCAGGGCACTTGGGGCATAGACCCGACTCGTCAAGGTCGCTGCCGCACTTGGGGCACTTCTGTGCCTCCTTCGGAGCTTCCCCGGTCTCAGGGACGGTCTGATACTTGAGTATGAGGTCGTAGACGTCGGCGGCCTTCTCATCCCGCCGCTTCTTCTCGAGCTCCTGCTTGATCGAGTCCTCCTCGTCCTTCCTCTTCTGGATCTTGCGTCTGATCTTCTCCTGGAGGAACTCGACGTCGGATTCGATCTCAGCGATCCTGGTCCTGTCGTCTAGCTTGGTCCTTATCTCGGCTATCTCCTGCTCAAGACCCATCACCGGGAAGTTGTTCAGTATGGTCTCGAACTGCTTCAGCTTCTGCGCGTCGCGTTCGAACGCCGCGAACTCCGTCGAGGCCGCCTGTGGCCCCTTCCTGCGAGCCTCCTCCAGCGTGTCTACCTTGAATCCTTTCCTACGCCAATCCTCGATCCTCTCTATGTTGGGGTCGACCTCGTCATCGACCTCGGGTTCCTCTGCGAGCTTCCTCACAGGGGGTTTCTGCGTGGGGGTGGTGGCTATGTACGAGTCGGGGAAGCGTCTCTCGAACTCCTCCCTCGGGACGCGGCTGTGCAACTCGATGTTGGAGGCCTTGTCCTGCGAGTCCTCCAGTATGAACCTGAGCGACTTCTCGCCCGTGTAGATCCTCCTGAGCTCCCTGGGCTTAGACTTCTCGAACTCGTATATCGCCATCACGGGCGTGCCCTGTTCGACGACGATGTATCCAGTGGAGGTCATGAACGGCTTCTCGAGCGTGACCTTGAGGTATCCCGTGAAGCTGTACTGCTTCAGGTCGGCCAGGATGCCCTTTAGGGAATCAGGGCCGCCCTTGGCCGTTCGCACTACGATGCCCTCTGGTATACGGAGGTCCGTGGCCATATCTGGGTCTGTGTTGTGAATACGGTCGAAGCCTAAAAACCCTTGTCCTTTCACCGGACGCCTGGAACATCCGTCGTGTTGCGGTCCATTGTCAAAAGGCTTAACTAGAGAAACCATCTTCCCAACCTGCCTAGGCGCCACTGTAGCTCAGCGGTTGCGCGTGCGTTTTCGCACGCGCCGCTAGAGAGCGGCGGTTTCGTAAACCGCAGGCCGGGGGTTCGAGACCCTCCAGTGGCTCCACCTTCCGTTCTCAGAACAATAATAATATGCAGAGTAGTCGATGGGCTGGCGCATGTCTGCAGGGTCAGTGGTCTTCGCGAACAGCATCAAGTGTCCGTCGTGCGGGCTCCTGACCTCAGGGTATCTGCATGTCCAAGGGGGTGCCAAGGGCGTCGCGACCTGCCCTCGTTGCGGTGCATCCATCATTCAGGATGTTCCGCCGGGCTCGGTGCAGCAGTTACCCCCCCAGGGCTTCATCGAGCCAGGGCAGACGCACGTGCGCAGGAGCCTGTACGCATGGTTGTATTCCAGGCCGAAGGAGTCCCCTCGGTTCTGCCTCGGCGAGGTGCTCCGGGTCGCCTATTCCCCGACGAAGGCGCTATCACGCCTGTATTCGTGCTCGGACCTGAAGCACGCCCTCATCATCGTCATCGTCTTCGCCGTGCTGTCGAACATCGTCAGCGTGATTGTGACTGAGAGCATGGCCGAAGTGATAGGCTACAGTGCCTCGGACGCGCTGGGGTTCGCCCTGCAGGGGGTCGCGGGCACGATTGTGTCCGTCATATCGTTGCTCGTGTTCGGAATCGTGGCGTCAATGGCCTCACACGAGGTGTTCGGTGCCCGGGGCGACAAGGGCTCCACTATCACGCTCGTATCGTACTGTTACCCGTGGTTCGTCCTGCTGACCATCACCCTGCTGGCGGTTTTCACCGCAGGGTTCGAGGGATTGAACCTGGACCGCGTGCAGCACTGGTCCGACACAGAGATGGAGAGGGCCATCGTCTACGGTGCCATCATGCTGGCTGTCGCAGTCGCGGGCATAGTGTGGCTCCTGTGGGTCGTGAGCAAGGCGGTCGGCATGGCCAATGATCTGACGACTGGTGCCTCGGCCCTCTGTGCGGTCTTGGCGGCGGTTGCCGCCGGCATAGTGTCCCTGCTCGTGGGTGTGTTCGTACGCCTGCCAATCGGGATCAATTTCTGAGCGTCACTCAGAGAGCATCCGGTCGACCATCTTCATCGCGCAGAGGTCCCCACACATCGAGCACACATTGGGGCTCTTCGACCTCCTGCGGTCCCTCAGGGCTTTCGCCCTCTCAGGGTCGAGGGAGAGCTCGAACATGGTCTCCCAGTCGAAGGCCTTCCGTGCCTCTGACATGCGTCTGTCCCACTGCGTCCCCCTCCCTCTCGCGAGGTCGGCGGCGTGGGCAGCGATCCTGCTGGCGATGACGCCCTGCCTCACATCCTCGGCCGTGGGGAGGGACAGGTGTTCAGAAGGTGTCACATAGCAGAGGAAGTCAGCGCCGTGGTACGCGGCAATTGCCCCGCCGATCGCGCCGGTGATGTGGTCGTATCCCGCCGCCACGTCGCACACTAGCGGCCCGAGGACATAGAACGGCGCGCCCTTGCAGACGGTCTTCTCTATGCGCACGTTCGCTTCGATCTGGTTCATAGGTACATGCCCTGGCCCTTCCACCATCGCCTGCACGCCGGCCTTCCTCGCCCTCTCGACGAGCTTCCCGAGCACGATCAGCTCGTGCAGTTGGGGGACGTCGGTCGCGTCGGCGGTGCACCCAGGCCTGAGCCCATCGCCGAGGCTCAGGGCGAACCCATACTCCTTTGCGAGGTCCAGGAGGTGGTCATAGTCCTTGTACAACGGGTTCTCCTGCCCGTGGTCGCGCATCCACGCCACGAGTATGGCCCCGCCACGGGAGACGACACCGGTGACTCTCTTATGCCTCATGAGGGATGCGGCGGTGTTGGTAGTGACCCCGCAATGGACAGTCATGAAGTCCACGCCATCCTTGGCCTGGGTCTCAATGGCTTTGAACATGTCGTCAGAGGCGAGTGCCCGGACTCCTCCCTTGCCAGCGGTCTTGCAGAGCGCCTCGTAGATGGGCACTGTGCCGATCGGCATGCGGCACTCGGAGATGACACGTCTCCTTATGGCCCGCAGGTCCCCGCCCGTGCTCAGGTCCATGATGGCATCCGCCCCGAACCGGACGGCCACCTTCACCTTCTCGATCTCCTCGTCGACATCGACGTGGTCCCTGGAGGTCCCTATGTTCGCGTTGACCTTGACCCTCAACCCCTCGCCTATGCCGACATGGGTGAGGCGTTTGTGTCGGGGGTTCGAAGGTATTACGACCCTGCCTGCCTTGACGAGCTTCATGAGCTTGTCTGGCTCGACACCTTCGGCTTTCGAGACCCCCTTGATTTCCACTGGAAAACCCTTGTTCCTCTTCCCTGCCATCAGATACCTTCGATACTAAATGCCTCGACAGTATAAAGCCTTTGATTGAGCGACCACGCAGACTGCACCTCCGCGAGATGTCTGGCCGGGGGAAGGGCGCGGCCGCCGTCCGACTCGGCGTGAGGCGTACCATGCCGGTATCGGAGTCGCCGCGCGGAAGGGGCTTAGGCCCCCAATCGTCATATGCCGACATTTCCCATGGAATCGGAGCCGTGAAATCGGCGAGAAGGTCCAGTGGAAACCGAGGGGTGTTTTCAGGGGTAGCCAGATGGTATTCTCAAAGATTTTATATATGCCGGTTCCATTAAAGAGGAAACACACCCGAAAAAGCGCCGTAAAGGCGGATGGGATGCGTTAGCGAATCATGGGCTTGCGAGCCCGCCTCATGGAGACAAGGATCTCATGGACAAGTCAACGGATGACAGCGCGTACGACACGGAGAGGATTCAGGTCCTCGAGGGTTTGGAGGCCGTTCGAAAGAGGCCGAGCATGTACATCGGCAGCACGGACGTCTATGGCCTCCACCACCTCGTCTACGAGGTCGTGGACAACAGCATCGACGAGGCCATGGCCGGTTTCTGCACGGCGATCAACGTGGTCCTGAACGATGACGGCAGCGTCACGGTCGAGGACGATGGCAGGGGCATCCCGGTCGGCGCTCACAAGAAGTACAAGGAGGACACGCTCGACCTCGTCCTCACGAAGCTCCACTCGGGCGGCAAGTTCGACAGGAAGACGTACAAGGTCTCGGGAGGTCTCCACGGCGTCGGCCTGAGCGTCGTCAACGCTCTATCCGAGTGGCTCGAGGTCAGGGTCAAGAGGAAGGGCAAGGTCCACTTCCAGCGCTACGCCCGTGGGGTCCCCGCGGGCGCGGTCCAGGTCATAGGGGAAGCCACGGACACCGGCACCATCGTCTCGTTCAAGCCGGACGTTCAGATATTCGAGACCGTCGACCTCAGCTACGAGACGCTCTCGAACAGGTTCAGGGAGATCGCGTTCCTGAACAAGGGCCTGAAGCTTTCCATATCAGAACCGAAGTCGTCCCAATCGAACACATACAGGTTCGATGGCGGGATCGTCGAGTTCGTGCAGTACATCAACAGGAGCAAGGCCTGCCTGCACGAGAAGCCCATCTACCTCAACGTGGAGAGGGACGCAGTCACTGTCGAGCTGGCGATGCAGTACACCGACAGCTACTCCGAGAACATACACACGTTCGCCAACAACATCAACACCATCGAGGGCGGCACCCACATGGTCGGTTTCCGGTCCGCGCTCACCAGGACCATCAACGATTATGCGAAGAAGTACGGGTTCCTGAAGCCGAACGGCGACACGCTGGCGGGCGAGGACGCCAGGGAGGGCCTCACGGCGGTGATAAGCGTCAGGCTCCCGGAGCCGCAGTTCGAGGGCCAGACGAAGACCAAGCTGGGCAACAGCGAGATCAGGGGCGTTGTCGAGAGCTCGGTCAGCGAGAAGCTGTTCGAGTTCCTCGAGGAGAACCCTAAGGTCGCTCAGGCGTGCATCAGCAAGGCCGTGCTGGCGTCTCAGGCCAGGGAGGCCGCGAGGAAGGCGAGGGAGCTCACGAGGCGCAAGGGTCTGCTGGACATCGGGAACCTCCCGGGCAAGCTGGCCGACTGCTCTGAGAAGGACCCGTCCAAGTGCGAGCTGTTCCTGGTCGAGGGTGACTCCGCCGGAGGAAGCGCCAAGCAGGCTAGGGACCGCACGTTCCAGGCGATCCTCCCGCTCAGGGGCAAGATCCTCAACGTGGAGAAGGCACGCCTCGACAAGATGCTCAAGAATGCGGAGATCAGGACCATCCTCACGGCTCTGGGGACGGGCTTCGACTCCGAGTTCGACATCACCAAGGCCAGGTATCACAGGATATGCATCATGACGGATGCGGACGTGGACGGCGCCCACATCCGCACGCTCCTACTGACGTTCTTCTACAGGCACATGGAGCCGCTCATCCGGGCGGGCTACGTGTACATCGCCCAACCGCCGTTGTACAGGGTGAAGAAAGGCAAGACCGAGACATACGTGTTCTCGGACAAGGAGCTCTCGGAGACGGTTCTGGCGATGGGCCAGGGCACCGAGATCCAGAGGTACAAGGGCCTGGGCGAGATGAACGCGGACCAGCTCAGGGATACGACGATGAGCATGGAGACGCGCATAATGAAGAAGGTCACGATCGAGGACGCCGTCGAGGCGGACATCCTTTTCGATGTCCTCATGGGCGACGCCGTCGAGCCGAGGAGAAGGTTCATCCAGGACCACGCGAAAGAGGTGGAGGTCCTGGACGTATAGGTGATCGGCCATGGCAGATGATCCGAAGCCCGAACAGAGGATCGCCGCGAAGCTCGTGTTGCGGCCGATCGAGACGGAGATGAAGAAGTCCTACATAGACTACGCCATGAGCGTCATCGTAGGCCGCGCCCTGCCCGACGTGAGTGACGGGCTGAAGCCCGTCCACAGGCGCATCCTGTTCGCCATGAACGAGATGGGCCTCGTGCACAACCGGCCGCAGAAGAAGTCCGCCAGGGTGGTCGGTGAGGTGCTGGGCAAGTACCATCCCCACGGCGACACCGCCATCTACGACACGATCGTCCGCATGGCCCAGGACTTCTCGATGCGCTACCAGTTGATCGACGGCCAGGGCAACTTCGGCAGCATTGACGGCGACAGGGCAGCCGCGATGAGGTACACGGAGTGCAGGCTCTCGACCATCGCCTCGGAGATGCTCCAGGACGTCGACGAGGAGACGGTCGACTTCGCGGACAATTTCGACGGTTCGCTCAAGGAACCGCTCGTCCTGCCAGCCAGGCTCCCCAACCTGCTCGTGAACGGCTCGTCGGGCATAGCTGTCGGCATGGCCACGAACATACCCCCGCACAACCTTGGCGAGATCGTTGATGCCATCACACTCATGATCGACAGACAGGTCCAGGGCCGCGACGTCGACCTCAAGGACCTGGTCGAGGTCATCAAGGGCCCGGACTTCCCGACAGGCGGGATCATCTACGGCGCCCAGGGGATACACGAGGCCTACGCCCAGGGCAAGGGCAGGATTCGCGTCCGCGCCCTCGCGACGATAGAACACGACGAGGACACTGGCCGGGCGCAGATAATCGTCACTGAGATACCGTACATGGTCAACAAGAGCACCCTGATGGAGGAGATCGCGGAGCTCGTCAAGACGAAGAGGATCGACGGCATCAGCGACCTCAGGGATGAATCCGACAAGGATGGACTCAGAATACTCATAGAGCTCAAGCGCGACGCGATCGATGAAGTGGTCCTGAACCAGCTGTTCGCGCACACGCAGCTCCAGACGACGTTCGGCATCATCAATCTCGCCCTCGTGAACAACCAGCCGCGGGTGCTTTCCCTGAAGGAGATGCTCGAGTACCACATAGAGCACAGGTTCGACGTGGTCAAGAGACGCACCGAGTACCGGCTGAGGCAGGCGGAGAAGCGGGCCCACATACTGGAGGGGCTGCTCGTCGCGCTGGACCATCTGGACGAGGTCATCAGGCTCATCAGGAAGGCCAAGACGCGCGAAGAGGCCAGGGCCGGCCTCATGTCCAAGTACATGCTCTCTGAGGAGCAGACCAAGGCCATACTCGAGATGCAGTTGCAGAGGCTGACGGGCATGGAGATGCAGGCCGTCCGGGAGGAGCACGAGCAGGTCACGAAGCTCATCTCCGATTACCGCACCATCCTGAAGGACGAGAAGAAGATACTCGGCATCATCAAGTCCGAGGTCATGGCCCTGAAGGGCAAGTACGGCGACGCCAGACGCACCAGGATCGAGGCAAACGCGATGGACATGGACATCGAGGACCTCATACCAGTGGAGAACGTGCTCATCATGACGAGCCAGACTGGCTACATCAAGAGGGTGTCGCTCGACACATACGAGGCGCAGAACAGGGGCGGCGTGGGCCTCATCGGCATGGAGACCAAGGAGGAGGACTACATAGTCGACATGTTCGTCACGTGCTCCCACGACTACGTCATGTATTTCACCAACAAGGGGCGCGCGTACTGGCTCAAGGCCTACAAGATACCGGTCGGGGGCAGGCACGCAAAGGGCAAGCCCATCGTCAACCTCCTCGAGCACCTCGAGGAGGACGAGAAGGTCATGAGCAAGATACCGGTCAAGCACTTCGAGGGAGACATGTACCTGGTGTTCTCCACGAGGAAGGGCCTGATCAAGAAGACCAGGCTTGACGCATACTCCCACGTGCGCCAGAACGGGATCATCGCGATAAGGCTCGAGGAGGGGGACGAGGTCGTCGACACGGCCCTCACAGACGGCACGAGGGAGGTCGTGCTCGCGACCACGAAGGGGTTCGCAGCCAGGTTCAGCGAGACGGATGTGCGGTCCACTGGCCGCGCGACATATGGTGTGCGCGGCATCCGCCTGAGGAAGGGGGACGAGGTCGTCAGCATGGCCATAGTCGACCCCAAGGACGTTCTTCTCTCAGTCACGGAGAAGGGCTACGGCAAGCGGTCCCTCGTGGGTGACTACAGGAAGATCAAGCGTGGCGGCAAAGGCGTCATCACGATCAGGACCGTCGACAGGAACGGGGATGTCGTCAAGGTCATGCCAGTGAGCGACGGAGACGAGATAATAGTCACGAGCGTCCGGGGCATGGTCATACGCATGCCCGTGAACGGCATCAGGCTCGTGGGCCGTGCGAGCATGGGTGTCAGGCTCATGAAGCTCAGGGACAAGGACCGCGCGGTCGCAATCGCGAGGCTCGTGCCCCAGGCGGAGGAGGCACGCATGATCGAGACAGGGATGACGGTCACCCATCAGCCGAACGAGAACGGGGAGATAGATGAGGCCGAGGATGAGGGGAGCGACGAGGACGGGCCAGGCGAAGGCGACGAGTGAGCCAGGCCCCTCCTGGCCACCGTCTCACTCATGATAACGACCCACAAACCTTTATTAATGCACATCCCTTTGAAATCAGGCGGAAGCGAACACCCGTCGAGGAGGTCTTTGACTTGTTTAGAGATTCCATTCCAGGACTGGATAAGGTGTTCAAGAACGACATCGAGAGGCCGAAGGTCATCCTGGTCACCGGCCCCCCTGGTTCCATGAAGACGAGCTTCTGCTATTCTCTCATGTCCAGCTACCTCAGGGACAAGAACGAGTTCGGCCTGTACGCCACCCTCGAGGAGACCGCCGAGAGCCACATGCACAACATGGAGAGCATGGGCGTGAAGCTCTCCGCGAAGATGCAGATCTCCGACATGACCGACCTCAGGGAGATAGACCAGATCGACGAGGTCATTGGCGATTCAGCCCAGACTGACTACGTGTTGTTCATAGAGAAGATGATACAGAGGTTCCGGCGGACCCACGGGGACAAGTTCTCCATATTGGTCATTGACTCGCTCGGCGCGCTGTACTCATTGATGTCAGAGTCGGCCGAGATGAGGAAGAAGATGTTCTATTTCTTCAAGATGCTCAGGGACAACAACCTGGTCACATTCATCATCATGGAGCGCTCCCTCTCCGGCGAGTCGCAGCTGCTGGGGAACGAGGGCTTCCTCGCGGACGGCATCGTCATGCTCGGCCTGGACAGACAGAGGGGGAAGCTCGTCAGGTACCTCCAGGTGGAGAAGATGAGGGCCTCCGAGCATAGCATGGAGAAGCACGCGATCGAGGTCACCAAGAGCGGCATGACCGTCCTTGGCCCACTGCTCAGCACATGATGCATCGGCCGCTACGTTGAAAGTGAACAGTATTAGTACGGCTCCACGCATTATGTGATTGCACGACGGGAATCCGTTACAATCGTCGATGAGTATCATCCGAATACCAGGTCCGAAAGCAGATGTGAGTACGATGACAGAAGACCAGACCATCTCCCAGATAATCGAGGATGCGATCAAGCGACTGAAGGCCCAGGAGGCAGAGGTCCAGAAGAAGGGGCGTGAGCTCCAGGCCGAGAAGGACGAGCTCCAGAAGCGCAAGACAGAGCTTGACTCCCTCGAGGAGCGTCTGAGGGAGAAGGAGGACGGCCTGAGGCAGAAGGAGTCGTCCATCGAGACCAAGGAGGCTGAGGTCAAGGGCCGCGAAGAGGCGGCCCAGGACCATGCTGACAAGCTCAAGGCCAAGGAGACAGAGGTCTCCAAGATGGATGAGCGTGCGAAGGCGGCGGTCGCGACAGCGGAGGCGCGCGAGAGCGCTGCTCAGAAGTCGCTCGAGGAGTGCTCGAGGCTCCAGGCGGAGGTGACGGACAAGCGGAAATCCCTTCTTGACCGCGAAGAGCAGCTCAAGAAGTCCGAGGAGGATGTCCAGAAGCTCATGGAGCAGGTCGTGTCGAGGCGGGACGCCCTCATATCCAGGGAGCGGTCATTCGCGGAGGAGGAGGAGGACCTCAGGAAGGACAGGGAGAGGCTGTCCGAGGACGCGAAGATGGTCCTGCAGAGGCAGACCGCGGCCATGGTTGCGCCTACGTCAGCGAAACCCGAGGATGCCGAGGATGTTCGCGTCATGGGCGAGGACGAGATGCCTTGCCCGAAGTGCGGCACTGTCATCAGCAAGGACGCGGTGATGTGCTACTCATGCGGCTACCAGCTCCGCGAGGAACCGACCGTCGAGGAGACCGAAGCGCCCGTCGAGCAGCCCCGTGCGGCGGAAGAGGAGGAGGTCGCCTGCCAGGGCTGTGGGACGATGGTCAGTAAGGATGCTATCATGTGCTACGCATGTGGCGCTGACCTGAGGCGCCGAGGAGAGGTCTCGGAACCTGCCCCGAAGGATGTCGCGGAGGAGCAGAAGAAGCCGCAGGTGTTCGTGAAGAAGATTGTGAAGAGAAAGATGGTCTAGCCAGGCGTTCGACGGAACCTTCTTCAGTATGAGAACGTGGCAAATACCTTTTTATATAGCTCAACTGCTTACTTTGCTACGCAATACCCAGCTTCTGGGTGGGTGAACTTATGGAACACAGAGCTGGCCCTATTCTGGCCAACAGATCTCTGAGCGCGTTGATCTTGGTGTCGTTTGTGCTGTCTGCCTTCGCAGGACTGTATATCGTAGCCTCGCCTCCCCCGTCGGCGGCGCAGGCACCAATCGGTGACCTCATTGTCACGAGCGGTACCTATACGATAGAGAACATTGAGCAGCCCGTCGATGGCAACGTGGATGTCTCTGGAAGTGGCGAGCTGATTGTCAGGAACGGCGCCCTCATGGTGATAAGCAACGTCGGGACGCCCCGGACTGTCACAGTCAGTACTGGCGGTACTCTGACATTGGAGCATGGCACGCTCACGTCGTACCTCAACCAGATTGACCCGTGGCCGTTCTTGACGCTGCTGATTGACGGCGGCACAGTAGTAGCGAGCGATGCGTCGCTCCTCAGCTTCCCGGGATACATCACGATTCAGAATGGCGGCGAACTCATACTGCGCGACAGCTCGGTAGAACCACTCCCCGAAGAGGACCTAGCTCTTTACATTAGTGGCTCACTGTTCCTGACCGAGGACTCCGCTGACGACGGCCCTAGTATCACTGTCAGCGGTGCGTCGTTGTCGATGTTCGACTCGTCCATATCGAGCCTGCCAGAGTTCCCGACCGACGGCGCAGTTGCTAGCAATCTCACCCTCAGTGGCGACTCGACGCTCCTAGCGGTCAACAGTTACATCGACGTCGACTTCGGCCCGGTATCAGACATAGCCAGCTGGTACACGCACAATGTGCTGGTCCTCGAAGATTCTTCCAGCGCACACCTGTACGGTGCGCACTTCGAACCATTTGTTGGATCATATTCGTCGCGAGCACCTTCAGTAGTGGCTGATGGAGAAAGTTACTTCGCATTGCCGACAGCGAAGGGTCCCGAAGATAATACGGGCCAGGCGGTTACCGACCTGATCGCCAGCGATGACGGTTACATCTATCTAGTTGATCCGGGAGAGACAATGGCAATCGATACGTTCTCAGCAGGTCCCTCTGACACTGTCGATGGAGCTACGCTGTACGTGCGTTATGCCGTTGGAAGCACATACGATGGGTCAGAACCGTTCGTCTGGCGCCTTGAGGGTGGAGCATACGCATCTACTGGAATAACACCAGATGCTGATGAAACTGCATATGTCGAGAAGAGTTTCGACCTGTATGCTGCCGGGGTAACAACGACAGATGACTTAGGGACTCTTGACGTCAACTTCGCCCACGATGGGTCAACTGGAAGCGTTCAGGTTGATAGCATGTCTATAGTGATTACTATCGGCCCAGAAGCGTATGTCTACCGGTGGGTAGACATCACAGTGGGTGATGAATACGGTGTTCCGATACCCGACTGTGAGATTTCTGCAATATTTACTGGATCGACTACCTTCGGAGGGCAACCCTCATTCTACTTTGGGGCGGACGGCGCAGCACCAGTACCTCCAGCATCTGTACTTGATTACATGGGTGTAGATGCATCTGAATTTGGCATCACAGGCCCAAGCGGAATCGCAGTCATGCCGCTGTTGACGGATTTGATATCTGGAGGGGAGTATCCGAACTCTCTGTATGTCGGTACGTTTGAGCTCACAGGTACCGTCGAACAGGATTCAGTAGTCTACTCGTCGATGGAGACATTTTCATTCCCTGCGTACCCTGCCATGACTTCGGAGGACCAGCAATTCTATGTTACAGTCGACGTTGAGGGCATCTCTGCTGAGAGCCCAGACACTGCGAGATGGCTCGTCGTTCCTCCGGACCTGCTGATTGAGAACATGGAGTATTATCACGCAGGTGACGTGATTGTTGCCTCCGATGGCACTCTGACACTCAGGAACGCGGTGTTCCGCGTGGTGCAGTCCTACCCCAACGAACGCACGATATACGTTGATGGGACAGCGAACTTCGTGGTCGAGGACTCCCAGATAATCAGTGACCTTCCCGTGAACATCATTGTGAAGGGCTCCGGTACTCTCGAGGTCATGAACTCGTATCTTATCGGGGTCAGTATTGTGGCCATGGATGACGCCGAGATTATGCTCAACGGCGTCTCTGCTGATGGGTCCATTACCACTTCGTGGGACTCGGAAGCGCACATCGCGATATTCGATTCCCTGCTCTACCAGTCTCCGGAATTGTCTGGAAGCACGGTTTGCGAGGTTACGAACACCAGCACTCCGTCGATAGTCGTGCTGGACAGCGCGATGGCGTTCATATACAGATGGATCCACATAGTCATATTTGATGGCGGGGACTATCCACTCGAGGGCGCGGATGTATACGCGAGGTTCTACGTCAACGAGACCTTCTGGACAAGTTCTACGACGGATTCATCAGGGATTGCGAGATTGAAGTCCCTTGGCACCGTGCTCACATCCACTGGCTCGACATATGTTGGTCAGTACAGGGTCAATGCATCCTATTGGAGCGACGGGGTCGAGCACGTATCTGACGAGGAAGTGAGTGTTAGCGTGCTTCCTTACACCGCGCCTCTGACGGAGAACGCGACATTCGCAGTTCTCACGATATCGTCAGTGATGCTCCCCGACCTTGCGGTTTCCTCTGATGAGATTTGGGTGGACCCGCCAAATGTCGTGCTCAACACTGAGTGCGCAATCATCGCGCGGGTCTGGAACAATGGTGAGGTGCAGGCTGACAACGCAACCGTCGATTTCTACGTCGGCGAGGTATTGGAGACAGCCGAGTTCATAGACACTTACTCGACAGATGTGGTGTCCGCTGGCAGCTTCGAGGATGTCTCAGTGTTGTGGACTCCAGATACCATTGGTGCGCACACGCTCTGGGTCGTTGTCAATGACGGTGCAGTGTTCGACGAGAGGACATTCGCAAATAACAATGCATCCATTGTCGTCGATGCTCTGAACTACGCTGACCTCGGTGTAGGTCCGCTGGAATTCTATCCTGCTGGCCTGGCTGAGGCGGTGACGAGCATTGCGGGTGGAGAGGATATAGTGGTCAGGTCAGTCATGACGAACCATGGTGAAGCGCCGATATCAGATTTCACCGTGCGCATGACGGTGTCCTATGGAGCCACAGTAGAGACGTTCTACGAGACAATCACTGCGGTGATGGAGCAGGAGGACACATACCTCTTGGAGTTCGCTTACCATGTCCCGACAGTAACGGACACCACCGAGTTCGACTTCCAGATTGCAGCGAACCCCGCTCTGTTGGTTGCCGAGACAACGTATGCGAACAATAATGAGTCGGCGACCTTGACAGTCCTCGATATCAGGGAAGATTACAAGGTCAGCATCGAGGACGTATACGTCTTGTACGGCGTGGATAACACCACAAATCCTGTCTATGGCCGAACAGTCACAATCGTGGCTAACATCTACAACCTTGGCGGAACGAATCCGGGCAATGTCAGCATCGAGTTCGGGATGTCGCTCTACCCCGACACCCCAATCGCGATTGTGAACATCAGTGTCGAACCAAGGATGTCGCGCGATGCGCGCGCTAATTTCCTTATCAACATCACGGACGGCGACACGTATTCGTTATATGTGATGGCAGACAGTGAACACCTCTACACGGAGAAGAACGAGACGAACAACTATGTGGAATTCGACTTCGTGATTGAGCAGCTGGAGGTCGACTATGAAGTGTCCGGGTTGGCGACAGAGTACGAAGCCGAGGACACCATTGTAGTCGACGTCATCATCAAGTACGCAGGCACCGAGACCCCGGTCCCGCTGTTGCGTGGTGTGTCCGTTCAACTGAGATCCGGCAGCACTGTCATAGCGACAGCGGATGATGTGTACACCACAGCTGAAGGAACCGCATCGTTCTCTCTGGGGATACCGCCGGAGATAGAGAGCGGTACGTATTCGATCGTGTGTATGGTCACAGGTCTTGGCGAAAGCGAAGCAGAGTCTATTGAGATACACGGTACCGTCTCTGGCGGAGGCATACCGCTGTTGGTCTGGATCGTGGTGATAGGTGCGATTGCTGCGGTAGTCATCGGCTTCACGGCGTACACATATGTGTATGGGCTTGGTAAGCTCGTGGAGTGCGGCGAGTGCGGCGAGTTCATACCGGCAGCGAGCAAGAGATGCCCGAAGTGTGGTGTAGAATTCGAAGTGGGTACGATGAAGTGCTCGGAGTGCGGAGCATGGGTGCCCTCTGAGTCTTCTGAATGTCCGAACTGCGGCGTCAAGTTCGTCGGTGAGGAGATTGGCGAGGAGGACTACCTCGAGAATATGAGGAAGGAATACGACGAGATGGTCTCCAAGTACCGCGAACTGGCGAAGGCGGAGCTGGGCAAGAAGTTCAGCGACAAGAAGTTCGAGGAGTGGTGGGTCACACAGCCGACATACATCAGCTTCGACGACTGGCTCGCGAAGGAGGAGGAGAAGCGCAAGGAAGGCCCGATTGCATGTCCTGTCTGCGGCACTCTGAATCCGAAGGAGGCTACTGTGTGCAGCAAGTGCGGCACAGTGTTCGGGGCCGCCAAGGGTCCCCCTGAAGGGGGACAGATGCCCCCGTCCCCGCCGAGCGCAGGAGCGGAACCAGCTCCTTCACTGGTCGTGTCGCAAGCGCAGCCACCGGTGGAGTCAGGCCAACCGCCACAGGCCGCCCCGAAGATGGTCATAAGGCGGCCGATTGATAGGAAGGTCGTCCCCAAGAAGATCATCAAGACGCCTATCTCGAGGGATGGGTCCGGCAGCGAGGGCACTGAGAACAACGAGGAGCAGCAGTGAGCCCGCCGCTCCTCCGAACAAACCCCTAAACTTCTTCACCATCCTTTACTTCTCTGAAAATGCGACTCGTGGCGGAAAAGCCAGCGCTCCGCTGGGCACAATCGACCAGATGGATATGGGTCACGGGATGTTCCCGGACCTGTGGTCAGAAGAAATGATCAGCCTGTCTCGGCGAGCTTCGCCCTGACCTCTTTCATCACCTTGTCAGGGTCCTTGTAGTATGCCGAGATGATCGTGGCGACGCGCCTGTGGTTGTCCATCCCGACCTTCTTCATGTACTCGAGGATGTCCACGCGCCTCTTGATCTCCCTCTCCATCTCCCTGGGCGACCAGTTCCTGGCCATCCTGACCTTCTCGTAGACGTAGCTGTGGCCGCTGTAGTTGAAAGTGTCATCGGCCGGGTTCCAGGTGTACACGGAGTTGGTTATGAGCTCGTTCGTCTCAGGGTCGATGCCCACAATCTCAGTGAGGGACTTGACCCTCCTGGTCATCTTCGTGCCGACCTTGACCTGCGCCTGCAGTAGCACCATGTTCAGTGCGGTTATGAGCGCCCTGGGGAGGTTGATCGGGTCGTTCTCCATCCTGTGGACCATCGCCTGAACGTCCTCTGCGTGGAACGTGGAATAGCATGTCTTGCCCGTGGCCATGGCCTGGAAGACGACGTAGGCCTCCTTGCCTCTGACCTCACCGACCATCAGGTACTGGGGTCTCTGCCTCATCGCCGCGGTCAGGAGGTCGAACATGTCTATCTCGCCCGCCGCCCTGCCGGTCACGGCGCTCTTGCCCCCGAACCCTTCCCTGGTCAGGCCTGGGACCCAGTTCTCGTGCGGGAGGTTGAGTTCCCTGGTGTCCTCAATCGAGACGATCTTCATCTGGGGCGGTATGAACAGAAGGACGGCGTTCAGAGTCGTCGTCTTGCCGCTGGCAGTGCCTCCGCACACCAGCATCGACTGGCCATGCTCGATGCCTATCCACAGATAGGCCATCATCTCGGTGCTCATGGTCTTGAACTTGAGAAGGTCCAGGGGCGTGAACGGATTCTCCTTGAACCGTCTGATTGTGAAGGACGACCCCTTCTTGGTAACGTGCTTTCCGAGGGTGGCCTGCAGCCTGGAACCATCGGGGATCGTGGCGTCCAGCAGCGGGCTCGCAACGGAGATGTGCTTTCCGCACTTCTGGGCAAGCCATACGACAAATCCATCGAGCACGCTCTCCTTCTCGAATCTCAGGTTGGATCTGATCGAGCCGTACTTCCTGTGATAGATGTACAGCGGGACGTCAACACCGTCGCACGAGCAGTCCTCGACGTTCGGGTCGTTCATCATGACGTCAATGGTGCCGTATCCGAGGAAGTCCCTGAGGACGAAGTACACCACCTTCTCCTTTGAGATGGGGTGGAGAGTCAAGCCTAGCTTGTTCATGAGCTCGTCCACGATCCTCCTGAGGTACTTCTCCTTCTCGGAGTGCTCCGCCTCAGACATCTTATCGACCGAGCCGACCAGTGTCTCCTTCAGGAGCTCGAGGACGTCGGATTCGTCATCGGTCAGTCTCGGCTCGATGACCTCGTAGGTGTATTCGTTCGCCCTGTTGTCATATCTTATCCTGACGTAGGAGTAGTTCTGTTTGACGGGGCTCATCTCGACTTCGTCGATGTTCGCCTCGGCTATCTTCGGTATCTCGGTGATCAGGCTGAAGTCCACCTTCGCTTCGTTCTTGGAGACGGTGATCCTGGTGGGCCTCGGCTTGAGTTTCATGAGCACGCCGAAGTACGCAGCGCGTACGCCTCCGCTCTTGGCTTTCTCCTGCTCCGCCTCGGGGGCGACAGGGACGGTCGGCTCGGCCGTGGTCTGTATCTTGGCCTGCTCTGTCTCGGTCATCTTGATCACGCAAACAATATCCTCAGCATTATGAACCCGGTCAGCAGCATGATGAAGCTGTGCCTCATCCCGATGGATATGCTGCCCTGCGAGATGACGCCCGCGAGCAGCCCATCGCCTACGGCGTGGACAACCACCGCCAGGAGGAACACGAACGCCACCTGGTCGATCACAGCCACCTTGATGTTGACGCCAGGTATCTCGGTGAGGCCCATCTCCTTCGCGGCATCATTCACCGTCGTGCCCGCCTCTTCCATCTTCGGAAGGAACTGCAAATTGAGGATCAGGATGGTCGCGATGAACACGAAGAAGGATATGTACACGACCATGACGTATGTGGACATGGTCACGTTCCTCTCCTCCTGGGTCAGGATCGTCTCCTTAGCGTCGTGCGAGACCATCGTGAGCACGTCCGCGACGTTGCCGCCGGCGTCGTTGGCCTTCCGGATGATCGAAGTCATCCTGACGACCAGAGGTGTCTTCACCCGCTCCGAGAACAGCCGTATCGCTTCGGACGCTGGCACGCCCCACTCTATCTGAGCGGACATCTTCTTGATCTCGGGCGTGAGCCTGCCGTACCTCCCGGTGGCGGCGACGACGATGGAATCTGCGAGTGTCATGCCGAACCTGCCGGCCTCGGCGACGTCCCTGAGGAAGTCAGGCAGTCTCCTCTCAATCTCCCTTATGTTCCTCTCCTTCGTGGAGGCGTAGAACCCGTACGGGCCCAGCATCGCCAGTAGGGCGAATATCATGTAGTCAACGGGTTCGAAGGGCAGGTTGAGGCTGCCTATGGCATCTATGAACCCCATGAACCCGAACACGCCCGCGAGCGTGAGTGAGATACCCACTATGGCCTTCGTCCTGTCGGTCTTCTCAGTGGCCAGTATCCTCTTGACCGCCCTTTGCTGCTCTGCATGGGAGAGCGTCTTCGTCGCAGCCATCACATAGCACTCTCCTTGGACATGTTCCATATGACGAAGATGAACCCGAACTGGGAGATCGGGATCATGAGCCCGACCACCATGTAGAGGAGCAGGACCATCATGTCCGAGTCGCCGCCCCCGACGATGGCCATGATCGCCATGATGAGCACAAGGAACAGGGGGAACGCCACGACGACAGTGACGAACGACTCAGCCAACATTCCAAGGGTCTCCATCTGGGACTTCATCGCGAGTTTGTTCTCCTTCTGGAACTCATCCGCCTTGAGCAGGAAGTACGGCTTCAGTTGCCCGCCAGATGTGGAGGTCGTGATGACACCCTGGAGGAACTCCTGAAACTTCGCCGATGGTGACCTCTTCGCGGCCTTCTTGATGGCCGTGAGTATGTCTGAGCCAAGGAGTTCGGTGTCCCTCGTGATCCAGGCCGCCTCGGCCGCAATCTCGCCATACGCCTTCTGCCTCGACAGCTCCTTGAATATCACATCGATGTTGACGTCCGCCGAGGCCATTGCGGATATGAAGCTCATGGCGGCGGCGATCCTCTTGTCGATGTCCCTCCCTCTGCGTTTCGCCTTGGAGGCCGGTGAACCTGACGTGATGAAGTATGCCATCACGGGGAGCATCATGATTGCCACGACTGATATGAGCAGTCTGAGGATGATGCCGACGCCGAGCAGTCCGAACAGGATCACACCGACCCCGACCGCTATCGCGATACCTATGACGGCCGCTATGATGGTGGACATGATGACGGACGCGTAGTACTCCTCCGCCCGGATCTTCATGTGGGCCTTCATCAGGTTCTCCTCGAGGAGCTGGTTTCCTGTCATCTTCTCGGTGGCATATCTGC
>JBFYNF010000011.1:0-2522 GCA_041304525.1 Thermoplasmata archaeon
CTACTCGGAGTACGATTACCTGCTCGAGCTCGCGAAGGAGCACGAGTTCGCGCTCAGCCTCGGCGACGGGCTCCGGCCGGGGAGCACGGCCGACGCATCGGACATACCCCAGATGCACGAGCTGATGGTCCTCGGGAAACTCGTCGAGCGGGCGCGGGCGGCCGGTGTGCAGACCATGGTCGAAGGCCCTGGCCATGTCCCGATAAACCAGATCGAGGCGAACGTCAGGATCGAGAAGGCGGTGTGCAAGGGCGCCCCGTTCTATGTGCTCGGACCGCTCGTGTGCGACGTCGCTGCCGGATACGACCATATCGCAGGCGCCATAGGAGGAGCGATCGCCGCGTACCACGGTGCGGATTTCCTCTGCTATGTCACCCCTTCAGAGCATCTCTCCCTCCCGACGGTGGATGATGTGCGCGAGGGCGTGATCGCGTCCAGGATAGCGGCCCACGCCGCAGACCTCGCGAGAGGGAGGGACAGGGACTGGGACCTCAAGATGTCCGTCGCCAGGAAGGCGTTCGACTGGGAGAGGATGTTCGACCTCTGCATGGATCCGGACAAGGCGAAGGCCTACAGAAAGCGGAGGAAGCCGCGGAGCCCAGAGGTCTGCTCCATGTGCGGGGACCTCTGCGCCATGAAGATGGTGGACAGGATCCTCGAAAAGTGAGGCCTAGCTCACAGTGATATCCCTATGGGGAGCGTGACGAACGCACTGACTGCGATGCTCACGACTCCTGCTATGAGCGCCGATATTATGATCACCAGGGCCCCCTCACCATGGGAGATGTCGTTGGCGACGCTCACCGCTCTGCCCGAGACCCACAGGAGCCAGACGAGTCCGGAGATGACGAGCATGAACAGAAGCGCCAGGGCGAACAGCGAATCGGAGACTACGCTGTAGTCGCCCGAATCCGCGCCGGACCGGATTCCCGCGAACACGACGGAGGCGACCACCGAGAATGCGGTGTACCAGACGAACGCGTAACCCATCAGGGAAGCAGTGGACGCGTAGTCTCCGCGGCCATTGAACAGTCCTTTGGAGAGGAACGCGCCCGCGAAGGAGAACACGAAGAACGTCAAGAGCTGCACCGCGAAGCTCACTGCTTCGGCCGCCGCCAGCCAGAGGTTGTTCGAGGTGTAGTACCCGAGCTCATCGAGCAGGGACCACGACACCAGTCCTGCGATGATGGTCCCTACGAACGCGGTGACGATGACGACGACCATCGAGTGCCGGAAATCCGTCCGCACCATCAGCCTCTGGAACCCATCGGACGGCAGGACAGCGATCCTCAAAAGGCCCCCTATGTCGAACCTGGGCGTCTCCTTCGGCCGATTGTAGAGCCCTGGGTAGTGCGCCATCCGGCCCCGCCCTGGATACGATGCCAGCCCTGCCGGTGGGACCTGGGGGACGTAGTGCTGCGGCAAGGAGTGACGTGATGAGACGCCACACCGCGGGCACGCCATCGTCCCCTCCGTCGGGGACGCTATCCCGAGATACGCGGAGGAGCGTGCACCGCATGCAGGGCATGTGACAGATTGGACGAAGACGACTGCCCCCTCGGCCATGATGATCGGATGGGGCAGCAGGCATATTAGCCTTGGCGCGTCTCGTTCGGATGTGAGAAGGGATGGAGCCACTGGAGGGTCTCGAACCCCCGGCCTGCGGTTTACGAAACCGCCGCTCTTTCGCGGCGCCGTGTAGGCGCTGCCGCTGAGCTACAGTGGCATCGGGGTTGTTGGGAAGATTGTCTCCCTAGTTAAGCCTTTTGACCACCCACCGGTCCCCACAGGACCGGTCCAGGCGTCGCGACCACAGCGAGAGGCTTTTCTACCTAGTGTCCCTTTCACACATTGGAGACCAGAGATGGTCACGGACCTGCGCATCCCGGAGGGCATCGTAGTAAGGACCGCGAAGGGCGGCCCTGATTCTCTCAAGGCGATCCTCGCGGACCTCAAGCAGTACGGCTTCTCAGGTTACGTCCGCGTCACGCTCGAGAAGGACATCATGAGCTCGATGGGATACATCGTCGTCGAGCAGGGCGCCCCGGTAATGGCCATCTACGAGTTCGAGAAATCCAAGCCCAGGGAGCTCAGGAGGATATACACCGGCGAGAAGTCCCTCAGGTTCATCCTCGAGGACTCGCAGGACAAAGGCTCGAGCATAGAGCTCCACAGCCGCGTCTCCAGCGAGGAGTTCGAGAGGCGCTTCCCCGATTCGTGGATCGCCGGGCCGAGGACGACCGTCGCCAAGGCATCTCCGACGCCGGCACCCGTCCGCGCTGCCGCTCCAGCGGCACAGGCCCCCGAACCCCCTCCGCCGCCAGAGACAGAGGAGGCCGAGGAGCAGAGGGACGCGGACCCGGGTACGGAGAGGATCGAGCAGTGGCGGAGGAAGGGATTCAAGGTCGACACACTCCTCGATGCGCAGAAGAAGGGGGCGCCGGCCCTCGCCAAGGAGCTCGTGATCTTCGACAAGGACGCTGACAGGCTCAAGCAGTTCGAGGTCATACTCAACAACTTCC
>JBFYNF010000012.1:0-3600 GCA_041304525.1 Thermoplasmata archaeon
CCCCTCCATGCGAGCATCGGTAGAAATACCTACCCCTCGACGATGGGGGCTAGTACGCGCTCGTCCAGTCGATCTTCCCCTTCCTGCGGGCGACCATGTCCGCATACCTGAACAGGCCGAACGAGAAGACGAAGAAGACCAACACGGAGAGCAGGAGCACCGCCGACACGAACGCGTTGTCGTACGAGGCCAGGCCCGTGACGTCGTAATCGTACGACGAAGCCAGCTCGGACATCGTCTCCGGCATGAGGCCCCGCCTGACGGACTCCATCCAGTAGGTCACGGGGAGGACCTTCGAGAACGGATGCATCCACGACGGCAGGATCGTGAGCGGGAAGAGGACGCCCGAGAACACCGCGAAGATACCGGCCACCCCCTCGTTTATCCCCTCGGCGTGCTTGGCCGTCAGGAAGGAGACCCCTCCCAGCGCCAGCCCGAGCACACTGATGAACAGGAGGCCGAGGACCAGAGAGGTCGCCAGCAACGGGACGTCCATGGCGAATATGTCTATCCCGACCCCCAGGACCAGGATGCCGACCGCGAGGGTGAGCAGGACCCCGAACGAGGTGATCACTATCTTGATGGCCGCCCTGCCGAAGACATAGGCGTAGAAGTTCACGGGGGCGATGTACACCTGCTTCAGGGTCATGTAGTGCTCCCTGTCGTCGTGTATGACCCATGTGATCCCGAATAGCACCTCGGCGACGTACATGAACATCGCGTTCCCCACGTACATGTACGAGAAGTATGCGGTGTCGGTGTCGCCGTCCGTTATGATGAGGTACATGAACACCAGTATCAGCGTCCCGGCCAACGGCTTCACGACTGTGTAGACGGCGAAGAGGAACGGGTCCGTCCAGTTCGCCTCCATCTGCCAGCCGAGCCACGCGGCGCTCTTGAACGTCCTGAGGTCGCCCTTCACTGCCATCTGAGGGTCAGCCTCCCGGTTGTCTTGCCCAACCGCTCCATGTAATCGAGCGAGTACTTCGCGAGGAACATGAACACCACACTGAGCACCGCCAGTATGGCGACCTCGGTCGTCACCGACAAGAAGGCGTCCTCGGCCGCCGAGGTGAAGAAGAGCTGTCTGAGGGCGTCCAGGCCCAGGGTTATCGGGATGATCGATGCGCCCGCCGCCACCCATCGGCCGAGGTACTTCACGGGGAAGTAGAACCCGGAGACGAAGTAGACCGGCTCCATGAGCAACTGCGAGAAGTGGTACGCCTCCCTCCCCAGGAGGAGGTAGAGCGACGCGAGCATCATGCCCATGCCGTAGAGGGAGACCATCGTGACGACGAACACCGCAATCAGCATCAGCGGATCCGTAAGGGTCATGCTCACTCCGAAGGCGAATATGCCGAGCGCCAACGTCGACGACGCGCGGAAGGTGGTCTCCACCATGCCCCCGGCGGCCATCCCGCCGAGTATGGACATGCGCGATATGGGCGCGATCAGATAGAGTTGGAGGTTGCCGATCTCCTTCTCCCAGTAGAGCTGGGATGCCATCGACCACAGTATGTTCAGCCAGAACGCGGTCATCGCGCCGCCGAGCACGACGTAGCCGATGAACTCGGGCCTCGCGTCCATGAACTTGTAGACGTAGACGTAAGCCGCGACGGTGAACAACGGCAGCACGACCCCGAAGAAGACCCAGCTAGGCTCCCTCGTCAGACCGATGATGCGCGGGTACGCCCGCCCCCTCACGGCCCTCAGGTTGCGGATCATCCACGTGTCGGTCAATCCAACCCCTTCCCGACCATCTGGATGAACACATCCTCGAGTGTCGGCTCGGTCTTCCTCAGCGAGACTATCTTCGAACCCGCCTTGAGAACATCCGAGACGATGTCAGAGACGACCGCCTCGTCCTCGAGGATGAACCTGAGATGGGTGAGCCCCTTCTCGGAATCGTCTGTGAAGCTGAACTTGCCGACACCCTTGAGCGCGTCGAAGGACGGCTTTTCGCGCATGTGCGTGACGTCCAGGCTGAAGGTGGTGCTGGTCCTGACCATCCTCTTGAGGTTTCTGGGGGTGTCGCACGCGAGTATCCTGCCCTGGTCTATGATGGCGATCCTGTCGCAGAGCTCGTCCGCCTCGGCCATGTAGTGGGTCGTGAGCAGGACGGTCCTGTCGGCCCTCCCCTCGACCCATTCGACGATGTAGTCCCTGATGACCCTGCTGGCGTTGACATCCAGCCCAAGAGTCGGCTCGTCGAGGAATATGATCTCCGGGTCCGTCACGAAGCCGCGAACGATGTTCATCTTCTGTCTCTGGCCGGTCGAGAGGGTCCTGACCTTCTCGTTCCTCTTGTCCGACATCTCGAACCTTGCGAGCATCTCGTCTATGCGATCGGACGCGACCTTGCTCTTTATGCCGTAGAACTGGGTGAACATCCACAGGTTCTCCCTGACGGTGAGCAGGCCGTAGCCCGAGATCTCCCCGCCGGAGACCATGTTGATGCGCTTCCTGACCTCGATGAACTGCTTCTCGACGTCGTAGCCTGCGACAAAGGCCTTGCCACCAGTGGGCAGGAGCAGCGTGCTGAGTATCTTGAGGAGGGTGGTCTTGCCCGCCCCGTTCGGGCCTAGGAGACCGAAGAGCTCTCCGCGCTCTATCCTCAGGTCGACTGAGTCGAGGGCCCGGACTGACTTGCCCTCCTTCTTCTTCTTTGGATCGAACACCCTTGAGAGTGCCTTGACTTCGACCGCAGCTTGCATGTGAGCCTCGCTCGGCCAACGCCCTATCGGGTTGGCCGTATTTATCCATTGTGTTTGATATAATTTTATCCCGAGCAACCAGGGGTACATCGAGCGCCAGACAGAACAGGGGCGGAAATGGCTACGCCACGAGTGAGATGGCAGAATCGGGTGTCAGGACGGGCGACTAGGCCTCGTAGTGGGTCCTGTACCTCGTCACGTATCCGGCGATCTTGTTCCTCATCGACACGTAACGGACATCGGTGAGCTTGGACACCATCAACTTGTTGTGCTGGTAGTCGCTCGTGAACTGGTCTGGGTATCTCTGGACCAGCTCGATGGCAACCCTCTTGATATAAGTCGGTCTTATGTTGCCCATGACACTCACCTGTGAAGTTAGCCGAAGGTAGAGGGTATATATATGGTTTACGCACCGGCCTAGGGGACAGGTGACGGATGCCAGTATGTCCGCGGCCGCGTAGTGGAGTTCAATCCTTGGGCTTCTGGCTCTCGACCAGCATCTCGTCCTCCGACGGGAGGACGCCCTTCTTGTACGGCCTGCCGCACGAGTACTCGCCCTCAGGGCACGGACCGCGCCAGCAGCCGGGCCCGGCGTTGTCGAAGAGTATCGGGGCGACCTTGAGGACCTCTGCGAGCATCTTCCATGCCATCATCCGGATCTCCCACTGCGCCCGCCTGCAGCAGCGCAGGTTGAAGAAGTGCCAGAGCTCGCGGGCGTTCATGGTGACCGTGATGTTGGTGTGGCAGGCGTTCGGGAGCACGTACCGCGCATCCTCCTTGGGGACGACCTTCGCCAGCTCCCTGTACACCCTCCAAGCGTCGTCCATGGCCTTCGCGTAACTCTCCCTCGCGACCTTGTCCCTGGCGACGGACGGGGGGAGCACAT
>JBFYNF010000013.1:0-3754 GCA_041304525.1 Thermoplasmata archaeon
TGTTCCCGGGGTTCTTCTCAGGCGTGGCGCTCTTCACCTATGCATTCCTGTTCGAGTCCGCGATCGGCGGGACCGTGGGGAAGATGGTCGTGCACCTGAAGGCCGTCCCGTTGCACGGGACCATGGCACCGTCCCAGGCCCTGATCAGGAACGTGTCGAAGGTCTTCCCCCTGTTCCTGTTCCTTGATTGGCTGGTGGGAATGGCAGTCGACACCAAGGACCCGAGACAGAAATGGCTGGACCAGGTCGCCCACACATCGGTCATAAGGTCCGACCATACTGGCGGGACATGAGGGTCAGGGAAGGCTCCAGAGCCATCCGCGCCGTTCTTGGGAGACATCTCCGCGTATCAGGCCCTTGGCCTTCATCTTGGTCAGGAAGAGGACAGTCTGGTCTGGGCACCTGCGTCGGCCATTGGCGGCCTCCTGCTCGATTTCCATCGTGGTCATCGGGCCCCTCTCCGTGAGGAGTCTGACCACGTACGCCTCCGCCTCCGCGACGCCCATTACATGCGGGCTCCTACCCACGCCCTTCATCAGCGTATGATGGGCTCGCCCGGATAATTAGATTGCCTGCCTGGCTGACGCTACCAGGTGAGAGAAATGAGAAACGAGTAAGGGGTTTTATGGCTCAAGCCACGGTCGGGTTATGACTACCCGGAGAACGTCGCCTCTGCCATGTTGCCATCAGTCGGCTCGTAGATGGCAGTGAAGACGTAGTCCACGCTCGCCGAGAACGACGTTGCCGTCAGCTTGATGTTGTCGCCCTGGTCGGCCTTGCCGTTACCCGACAGGTCCTGGATCGTGAAGCTCACGTCAAGCGAGCCGATTGTCACGTCCTGCATGACCTGTGTGTCGCCCAATCCGCCGCTAAGCATGGCCGCAGTCAGGTTGGACCAGCCACCCGAGTTCGTCCCGTCGCTGATCAGGAACGATATGTCTTCCCAGGCGATGTCCTCGTTGACCGCGCCGAACGTCAGCTTCACACCGCTAGTGATCGTTGTGTCACTAAGGGTTGTGCTCGGCGTGCTAGACGTGTCCGTGCCGAACCCCAGTACCATCACGTACAGCACTGCGGCCAACACGACCGTGATCGCCACCATCAGGATGGTCGCGATGACGGGGGACACGGCTTCGGTGTCCTTCCGGACTGTCCAAATCTTCTTCATGTTATGTCCTCCTGCGAACCTTTCGGCCCGCGTGGGGATTATTACGGCTGAACTCGGCTTATATAGCTTTCCGGGTCATTATCAACTTCGAGCGTTCACGGCATCGGCTCATGCCGAAGTCCGACATCTGGACATGTCGCAGATTCTTAAGCCACAAGAAGACTTAGTCTTCTTATAGAGAGGGGCCACCGGGAAAACGTCGCTTTTCGCCGATTTAACGCCGTTTCGTTAAACGGTGTTATCACGCCTCAGCAGGTCCTGATGCCGCTCTGGTCGAAGGCGCAGGGCAGTATGCCCACGAGGCCGGGCCTGTTGCGGACCTTCTGCACCACGATGTACTTCTTGAACTCCTGCCCGATCTTCTCCCGGTCGAGCTCGAATATGACGTCAGCGAGGTCCTCGATGCTGCTCTGTATGCGGGACGCGTGCACACCCTTCAGCATCGTCATGAGCGTGAGGCTCTCGGAGTGCTGCGTGTGCGCCTTGATGGTTCTCATGGCCATCAGGACCTCCGCACTGTCGTAGTTCTCGAGGAAGAAGTCGAGCGAGTTGATTATCACCCTGAACGGCGGCGTCAGCTTGGATATCTCGTAAGACAGGAACGTGAGGAAGTTCTCCTCCCTCGGGCTCTCCTTGTCCTTGGATCTCCTGATGTCGCTCAGGGTTATGCCCTCCTGTCGGAACCGGCTGATCTCGAGCTTCTTGGCGAGTACGCCCTCGTAGTACTTCGTGCCTATGTTGACTATGTTGATGTCCGTCCTCCACCCGTGCTCGCGCATGATGTTGAGGACGTCCTCGTCCCTCTCGGTGGACGTGAAGTACGTGACCGGCTCCTGACCAGTGGAGGCGAACTGCTTCGCGAAGAACTCAGTCCCTGAACCAGGCCCGCCCACTATCAGTACCGTGGAGCCTTTCAGCACGCCCCCGCCCAGGTGGTCGTCCAACGCGGGCACGCCCATGCTAGTGAGCTTCATCTTCACTCCTCCTTCGCCGCGCGTATGCCCGAGTCGCACACGAGGTTGACCATGTTCGCGATCTCCGGGGTCGAGTGCTCCTCGACGGAGAGTATGATCGTGTATGCGTCCTTTATCCTCAGGCCTGAGACCAGGATGTGCAGGAACTCGGATAGTATCCAGTTGTTGTTGTGTATCGCGAGGGAGTTTATCGAATCGATCACCACGAGTTTCTCCTTGGACTGGGAGCGCCTCATGAGGTACTCCACCTTGAGCATGATGTTCTCTAGCATGGTCGGGCTCTCGACCAGGGACGCGCGCTCGTCCTTCTGGGCGGCCTCGGTGCCCATCATGATGTGGGATATGCAGTCGACGAAGTACACCTTGGATGTGTCTATGTCCAGAGCAGCCATGATGCGCTTGATCGCCTCGAACGATATCGTCGCGGTCACGTAGATGGTGTCCATGTCGCGCTTGCCCGCGTACATGTCCAGCACCCCACGCATGACGTCGAGGTAGTTATCGACACTCATCTGGAGGGACACTGCCGAACCCGGCGTCAGCTCGTTCAGCTGCCTCGCGACGTTCCCCGCAGTCCTGGTGTCGGTCATGTGGCCGAGCTCCCTCCTTTGAGCAGAGGCACGAGCAGCACGCCCATCGGCGTGAGGTCGAGCACGTACTTCGCCCGGCTGTGCATCGTGCCCCGCATCTTGATCACCTGGAGCGTCCTGAGCAGGTCTCCCCTGCGCTCCATGTTCGCCATGAGCACGATGCCGTCGGAGATCGCCTCCTCCACCCCGAAGGTAGAGTACGCAGATGACTGGGCCGCAATCTCGCTCACGAGGACCGATGTGCAGTTCAGATCCGATAGCGTCTTGCTCAACTTGAGTATGAAGTCCCTGATCTTCTCCGGTGTCTTGAGCTTATAGCACACGGAGGTGATGGAATCCATCACCAGCCGCCTGATGCTGAGCTCCTTCGCGAGGTTGCCGATGGCCGCCACCAGGAGGTCTATCTCCTCCATGGTCAGCTCGGCCTTGGTCATGCCCAGGCGCTCGTACATGGCGGGCAGGTCGACGAACACGAGCTTCCCAGACTTGATCAGGTCACGGTCGAAGAACTTGTACGGGATGATGTTCGCGAGGAGCTTCTCTGAGTTCTCAGTGACGCTGATGAACAGGGAGTTCTCTCCGGCCACGGCGCCGTGTATCAGGAACTCCAGCGCAAGGGAGGTCTTCCCCGTCCCGCAGCTGCCAGTCAACAGGACCGTGTTGTCCCGCGGTATGCCCCCATACAGTATCGTGTCTAGGCCGTCAATGCCTGTGACACATCTTTCGCGCTCGCCTGTTCTCGGGGGCATCAACCCTTGAGAATGCGGTGGACCGCATATTATTGTTTCTTAACGTGTGCGGATCCCGCGCGCGCGTGTGCATACGACACGTATTTATCAAAGCAGGTGGGTCTTTGACCTCGATGGAGCCCGTACTTCAGGTCGCACTGGACCTCGTCCACGGAGACCGCGCGTTGCAGATAGCCAGTGAGGCGGTCGCAGGAGGCGCAGAGTGGATAGAGGCCGGGACCCCGCTCATCAAGAGCGAGGGGGTCGACATCCTCAGGAGGCTCAAGAAGGCCT
>JBFYNF010000014.1:0-5125 GCA_041304525.1 Thermoplasmata archaeon
CTGATCTCGTCCAAGTACAACTCGATCCACTCGTAGTCTGACTGTCTCAGGTCGAGGATGGGCATGTCAGGGACCGAGCATATCGCCTGCACGAGCCCGAACTGCTTCCCAGGTTCGTATCTCCTGAGCGCGTCCCTGATGATGACCGCCGAGAGCGGGTCGATGTACAGGTCGCTGACCCTCCTTCCGAAGGAGGTCGCGACCAGGCCGTCCTCCTCCAATACCATCTCCTCTTCCTTGAGGAATTCCAGTATCCTCTCGATGATGTCCCGGAGGTAATGGGCGTCGATCTGGTGCGCGAGGAAGGTCTTCTGGAAGAAATCGTTCAACTCGTCGAGTGAGTTCGCGTCCTTGGTCGCTATGAGCGCTAGCACATGCGATCTCATGGCGGGCTCCGTGCCCAGTTTGGACCGGATGCTCTCGTTCTCGCCGAGGAGGTAGTCCTCCATGAGTCTGCTCCGCTCGTCCTCGTCCCTGGCGATCAGGACGGCCTCGCCATAGGGGTCGAACCTAGGCCTCCCCGCCCGGCCGCACATCTGCTTGACCTCGAGCACGGGTATTGAGACATAGCCTGCCCCAGAATCGTATCTGCGGATGTCCCTGACGATGACCGTCCTCGCCGGGAGGTTGATGCCCGCGGCGAGCGTGGGGGTTGCGACTATGCATGCGAGCTGGCCTGACCTGAAACTTCCCTCGACCATCTTCCGCTGGGCCGTAGTCAGGCCTGCATGGTGGAAGGCGCAGCCGTTCCTGATGCATTTTCCCAGCCTCTCTCCCATAGTGGTCGGCTCGTCCTGCTCCCCCACGAGCCTGTCCGCAGTCCTCGACAGGTTTTCGAGCTTCTCGGGGATCATCTTCTTGACCAGTTTGCCGAGGTCCTTCGCTTGGGACTCGCTCGACTTGCGCGAGTTCACGAAGACGAGGCATTGCCCACCAGAGGTGATAGTGTCCTTGACGATGGCGTTCACGGGGGATTCGTCTGCGTCGAGTTGCTTCCGTGAGTTGTCGGTGAAGAATATCTCGCCATCGGAGTACACGCCCTCTCTCAGCGGGACGGGCCGCCAGTCGCTTGTCACCAACTCCGCGCCGAGCCAATCAGCGAGCTCGGAGGCGTTCTTGATTGTGGCCGAGAGGGCGATTAACTGCGCGCCAGGATTGAATGTCCTGAACTTGACCAGGGTGACTTCCAGGGTAGGTCCCCTGCCGGGGTCGTTCATGAGGTGTACTTCGTCCGCGACCACGACGGAGATCTGGTCCAGCCACTTGGTCCGATGCCTCAGGAGTGAGTCCGCCTTCTCGGAGGTCGAGATGACTATGTCGTACCTGTGGAGCTTCGCGTCCACTTCGTCATAGTCTCCGGTCGACTCTGCGACCTTGATGCCCAGATCTGAGAACTTCGCGAGGTCCTCGTACTTCTCGGAGGCCAGCGCCTTGAGCGGGACTATGTAGAGCGCCTTGCCGCCTTTCAGGACCGCCTGTAACATGGCCATATATGCCACGAGGCTCTTCCCCGATGCTGTGGGGATCGCCACCACCACGTTCTTTCCAGCAAGGACAGGGGCGGCTGCCTGCGCCTGAGGAGGGTACAGCTTGTCGATGCCGTCCTCCTTCAGTTTCCGGACGATTCTCGGGTCAAGCCCGATGTCCTCGACCATCATACGGTATACCTCGCGTCATAGTGTCCATGGAGCCAAACACGTGTTCGTCTATCCTATCCGGGTACTTATAGGGGACACGTGCCCCGCTGTAAATGCTGTCCCCTCTCCCGGCAGATGGACAGCTTTGCCCACTGGCTAGTTCAACCGAGAGTCGTCTCACGGCGCAACGCTTATCTAGCACAGTCTTAATAGCTTTGATTACTACTGGTGTAGCGATGGCAAGCGTTGATTCCATGCGGTCGGAACTAGGCCTTCCGGACATCGAGGATTGGGTCAAGTCCCAAACCTTCGAGTCGACAGCGGACATCAAGATACCGCCCCAGCTCGTCGACCAGGTCATAGGTCAGGAAGATGCCGTCAAGGTTATCAGGAAAGCGGCCGAACAGAAGAGGCATGTGATACTCATAGGGGACCCGGGCACGGGCAAGTCGATGCTCGCCCGGTCCATGGTCGACTTCCTCCCGAAGGGGGAGCTGCAGGACGTGATCGCCTATCACAACCCTGACGACCCCAATGAGCCCAAGATCAGGATCGTGCCCACGGGCAAGGGGAAGGAGATAGTCCATGCCCAGAAGCTGGAGGCGGAGCAGAAACGCGCCCAGAAGATCTCGTGGATGTTCATGCTCCTGTTCGGGTTCATAGCCCTATCCGCCCTGATGTTCATGATATATCACGACGCCACGCTGCTCCTGATAGGCCTCATCGGCGGCATGCTTCTGTTCATGGTGTTCAGGTACACAGGCCAGCGGAAGGAGGCCATGAATGTCCCCAAGCTGTTGATCACCCACAAACCCGACGAGATGCCCCCGTTCATAGACGCCACGGGCGCTCATGCGGGCTCGCTCCTGGGCGATGTCAAGCACGACCCGTTCCAGAGCGGAGGCCTCGAGACCCCGGCCCACGAGAGACTGGAGCCAGGGGCGATACACAAGGCGAGCAAGGGTGTGCTGTTCATCGATGAGATCAACATGCTCAGGATTGAGAGCCAGCAGAGTCTCCTCACGGCTCTCCAGGAGGGCGAGTTCGGAATCCTGGGGCAGAGCGAGAGGAGCTCGGGCGCGATGGTCAAGAGCGAGCCCGTGCCATGTGACTTCATCCTCGTCGCTGCAGGCAACCTCGACGCGGTCGGCAGCATGCACCCGGCTCTAAGGTCCAGGATTAGGGGCTACGGGTACGAGATCTTCATGAGGAGCACGATGCCCGATACGGAGACGAACAGGGTCAAACTCATCACATTCGTCGCCCAGGAGGTCTCCAAGGACAAGAAGATCCCCCACTTCAACAAGTCCGCTGTGGCTGAGATCGTGAGGGAGGCCCAGAGGCGCGCTGGCAGAAGGGGCATGCTCACCCTCAGGCTCAGGGAGCTGGGAGGTCTGGTCAGGGTCGCCGGCGACATCGCGATCGAGCGCGAGGCGAAGATAGTCGACGCGAAGCACGTCCAGGAGGCGAAGAGCATCGCACGGTCCCTCGAGCAGCAGGTCACTGACAGGGCCGTCGAGAGGCGGAAGGACTACAAGACCTGCCTCACCGAGGGCGCAGTCATCGGCGTGGTCAACGGCCTGGCCGTGCTGAACTCCGATTCATCCATGGCCGAGTTCTCGGGCATCGTCACACCTATCGTGGCCGAGGTCACTCCACCGCACAACCGTGAGGGTGGCAAGATAATCGCGACCGGGAAGCTCGGCGAGATCGCGAAGGAGTCCGTGCAGAATGTGTCCGCGCTCATCAAGAAGTACACGGGCGAGGACATCTCGAACCACGACATACACGTCCAGTTCATAGGCACCTATGACGGCATAGAGGGCGACAGCGCTTCCGTGGCAGTCGCTACAGCAGTCATATCAGCCTTCGAGGAGGTCGAGGTCGACCAGACGGTCGCCATGACCGGTAGCCTGAGCGTCCGCGGCCAGGTGCTGCCCGTAGGGGGGGTCACCGCCAAGATCGAGGCTGCGGCCGAGATGGGCTTGAAGAAGGTGCTGATACCCGAGCAGAACATGAAAGATGTGCTGCTCGAGGACAAGTACATCGGCAAGATCGATGTCATACCCGTGCGGCTGTTCAGCGATGTGCTGACGCACGCGCTTGTAGGAGCGCGCAAGGACGGGCTCCTGAAGAAGCTCGCGGCCCTGGTCGCGGCCAGGGGCGCCCAGAAGCCGGGCCCCGTCCCGGGCGTGGACAGGCCAGTCGTGCACTGACGGAGGTATCGTCTTGAGAGGTCTGGTCATCGGCAGGTTCCAGCCACTGCACAAGGGCCACCTCGCGGCCATAAGGGAAGCCCTGCGAGCTTGTGACGACGTCGTTGTAGTCATCGGCAGCGCGGAACTGTCACACACATCTGAGAACCCATTCACTGCAGGGGAGCGTTACCAGATGCTGTTGTCCTCTCTGGAGGATGGCGAGCGCCCGAGGGTGCACATCATACCCGTGAGGGATGTGAACAGGTACGCTGCTTGGGTGAGCCACGTGGAGTCATACGTGCCCCCGTTCGATATCGTGTTCTCGAACAGCGACCTCACGAGGTCGCTCTTCTCACAAGCAGGATACGAGACCCGTCGGACCAAGGCCTACAACCCGAAGTCCTACTCGGGCACGGAGATACGCCGGAGGATCGTGTCCAATGAGAAGTGGCGCAACCTGGTCCCCGAGCCTGTCGCGATGATGATCGAGGCTCTGGACGGAAAGCAGCGCCTGCTCGATGCTGGCTTGACACCTGGGAAGAGGAGATGAGTCAGTGTCACTCCCCGAGGAGTTGGGCTCGGTCCTCAAGGCCAAGGGGAAGACCATAGCGACAGCGGAGTCCTGCACCGGCGGGAAGATCGGGGATATGATCACATCAGTCCCTGGGAGCAGCGCCTACTTCCTGGGCGGTGTCGTGTCCTACGGCAACGACGCCAAGGTGAGTCTTCTGGGCGTCGACACTGGTGCGCTGAAGGCTGATGGCGCTGTGAGCGAGATGGTGGCCCGACAGATGGCTGATGGCGCCCGGGAGATGTTCGGGGCGGATGTGGGCATCTCGACGACGGGCATCGCCGGGCCGGGGGGCGGGAGCGCAGAGAGGCCCGTCGGGCTCGTGTTCGTCGCCGTCTCGACTAGTGACATGAGTCTGTGCAGGAGATACGTGTTCACGGGCGCGCGTGACGACATCAAGACGCGGTCAGCTAACGCCGCGCTCGCGCTCGCGCTCGAAGTACTGGCAAACGCGAAGTGACGCCGTTTTTCTCGCCGTTCCCAAAAGGTTCATTATCGCAAACATGCATGCGTTGGATAGTTGTCATGTCAGAAGGGAATGTACAGAGGATACCTACTGGCGTAGCCGATTTCGACTCGATACTCGGCGGCGGCCTGCCCACGGGCTCTGTCGTATTGCTGCTCGGAGATGTGGGCGGCGGAGGGCATGAGTTCGCCCTTACATCGGCCGCCAAGATAGGCATAGTCAAGGAGTTCCCTGAGACCCGTTCATTCATGCT
>JBFYNF010000015.1:0-2614 GCA_041304525.1 Thermoplasmata archaeon
GTCCTTGAGTGTGAACTTGCCAGAGAGCATCTTGCGGGCGGCCTCCTCGGCCTTCTCTTCGTCCATGACCTCGCTCGCGCTCTCCATGAGCGACCTTATGTCCCCCATGCCGAGCATCCTGCTGATGAACCTGTCAGGGTCGAACCGTTCGAGGTCCTCCAGGTGTTCGCCCACGCCTATGTAGCATATCGGGGCTCCCGTCTCGGCAACAGCGCTCAGGGCCCCGCCGCCCTTGGCGGTGCCGTCGAGCTTCGTGATGACGACCCCGGTGAGGCCTACGGCGTCGTGGAACGCCTTCGCCTGGGGCCCCGCCTGCTGCCCCGTCTGGGCGTCCAGGACGAGTATCTTCTGTTCGGCGTTCACGGTCTTAGCCAAGTCCTCTATCTCTCTGATGAGGTCGTCCTCGAGCGAGTGTCTGCCCGATGTGTCGAATATGATGACATCGTACCCGTCGAACTCCTTCATCGCCCTCTTGGCGATCTTCGTAGCGTTCTTCTCCTTGGGGTCGCCGAATACGGGTACATTGATCTTCGCGCCGATCTGAGTGAGTTGGTCATACGCGGCAGGTCTGTGCACGTCTGCTGCCACGAGCCCGACCTTCATCCCCCTCTTGTGCAGGTCCTTGGCGAGCTTGCCCGAGGTGGTCGTCTTGCCCTGTCCGTACAGGCCGACCATGAGTATTCTCTGGGGCTTGGCGGGGATCTCCTTCCCCTTGCCCAGGATCTTGACCAGTTCCTCGTACACGATCCTTATGACATGCTCCCTGGGGCTCATCCCCGCCGGGGGCTTCTCCGTCAGGGCCCGGTCTTCGAGCTCCTTTGTCATCTGGAGCACGAGCTTGACATTGACATCGGCCTGGAGCAGCGCTCGTTGGACGTCTTTGACGACCTCCTTGACCAGCTTCTGGTCCACGTGGGATGCGCTCGCTATCTTCTTTATCGCGTCTCTGAGCGCGCCACCGAGCCCTTCCAGTACCATCTCAATCGACCTTCGCGCTAACGCTACCGTGTGGATAAATAGGTTGTGCAGTCGCTCCTATAGGAACAAAAAAAGGGAAGGGAAGGGCTAGCCTTGTCAGAAGGGATGGGATGCACTCTAACAACTAGCCCAAAATTTCCCGAGTGATATATTGGTGGTGCACTATTTAAGGTTGTCGAGCGGCGGCTTAAATAGTTTACGCGCCACGGGGCACCCCTCAGGATGCATAGCCAGCATAGCATCCAGGAAACGTCGCTTTTCATACTGGCGGGTACCCCTTGTTCCGGTGCTGCATGTGCAGCTCACATGTACCCGGATTTCTGGAGGACCATGATGTCCTCGGTGCTGAGCTTCTCGCCGCTCTTGAACTTGTCGAAGATCATCTCGGCCTCCTTCTTCACGGAGTCGTCGTCCTTCTCCTTACGTGCCTTGCGAGTCTTGTCCCTGATGCCGGATATGATCTTGTCGAAGTCGTGGACCTGCCTTATGTGCTCGATATGCTCCCTGTGCTCCTCGTCGGCAGTGAGCTTCGCCTCGATGAACTTCTCCTGGGCGTCGTCCGCCTCCTTCCTGAGCCTGTCGGCCTCCTCGTAGAGCTTGAGCATGGCGTCGTGTTCGGCCTGGGCCTTCTCGGCGAGCTCGGAGACCTGCTTGTGGAATCCCTCGGCGTTGTCCTTCGCGTCGCGGGCGTCCTTCTCAGCCACCTTGACCTCGGTGAACTGCTCCGACTCCTTCTCCATGGTCTTTATCCTGTTGGAGAGCCCGCCAATCTCCTCCACCAACGCCCGCTCCTTCTCTGCACTGAGGACGGAGGTCATGTGCCTCTTCTCAAGAGCCCTGAGCTCCGTCTTGAGCTTCTTGATGGAGAGGCCGCTCCTGGGCATCTTCTCGCGCTTGAGGTCCATGACCTTGTCGCTGAACTCGTTGAACTTCCTGTTCCACTCGTCCCTCTTGGCCTTGACCTCTCGCACTTCGGCGTTGAGCTTGTCCCTTGTCTCGCGGCGGCCGTTGGCCTCCTCTATTAGTTTCCTGACCTGCGAGTTGAGCTGGTCCCTCTTGTCGGCCCACTCCCTGGTCTTCTCGTTGAGCTCGTCCCGTTGTCTCTTGTGCCGCTCGGCATCCGAGTTGTGTCGGGCCCTCTTCTCCTCGAGTTCAGGAATAAGCTCAGTCTCTGTCATGCAAACTACCAACGCCGTCAGAACATGCCATCAGTCTGGACGCAGTCAGGACAATACTGGGTCCCGTTTATATGTTTTTCGATGTGTGGCATGTCCTTGTGACTTGCGCGTCCCGGAACTTGACGCCTGTCTGGAGCGACCGTCCGGCCTTCTATCGGTATTATCTGCGCTGATAACCTGGACGAACCGTATATGAACGGAATGATGATATGAACCAACAGCATATGCGGCATGGGTGTGTCGAGATTGAATGAGAAGGACCTCCGACTCGTGATGGTGTTCAACTCCGAAATCAAGGTGAACGGCCCAGGCGCGTTGTACCTCATATCAGCGAAGTACACCAATCTAGTCCGAGTGAACCTGGTCCTCCTCAAGGCCCTGTTGGACGAGAAGAAGAAGAAGGGGATCATGATCACCATAGACAGACCGCACCAGTACGTCTCGCATCTCCTGCAGCT
>JBFYNF010000016.1:0-4177 GCA_041304525.1 Thermoplasmata archaeon
GGGCTACACGATGACGGTATACTCCCCGTATGACCAATCTTGGTCTTACAACGGAAGCGATGATGGGCTGAGCGAGATTGATTGCATATTGGACTACTCAATATCAGTCACATCGTAACACGGTTAGAGTATCGAGGAAACGACACAAAACCCCTTAGAGCTCATGTTCTAGGCCAAGGAATGGAAAAATGAAAAGGGTTTGCTGCGTCCTCTCTCGAAACCCCAGATTGCAGATTAGATTCTAGCCAGTATGCCCGGTTCGAATCCGGTTTGGCCTACGGAAAGAAGCAATTGGACCATTGAGCGTGATTCGAGACATGCAGTCTCTTGATTACTGCTACAGACATGTTAAGCGCATTGTTGCGTACATCGACGTACGTTTTAGCACATTGCACCCGTAGCGCTTCGGTTAATTACTTAAGTTAGGTTTTGATATACATTAAACTAGAGACTGCGGAGCGGGCAATGACCCCTCTAGGAAGGATTCCGAGTCCGCTCCCACTGTCTCGGATTTACTTGTATTCTTGCAGACTCGGTACATAATCAGGTCGTTTCTTGCTGAACCTATGAACTGTATGTCTCTGGATGAAGTCAAACGCGTCCCCATTATTCGAATCGTTCAAATAATCTCTAGTAGTTCCTGCAACCAGGTCAGCGAGCTGCAGTCCAGGAATTTTCTTGCTATTTTCATAGACGGGTCGAAGTGACACATTATTGATATCAGATATTGTTTCCATATTCTTACCTAGAAATTGCTCGACCGATTTCTTCCATATCGTCTCATCAAAGACAATAGCTACTTCAAGTGTTTCGTCGGAATCATACGTAAAGAGCGGCCCCAGGAGAGATACCACACTTCTGGCACGAAGCCAATTCGGAAAATCAGGGTCGGGTCGGCCTTTGCTTTGAACCCCTCTATGGAAGCATGATTCACAGATGATGCTCACGGCTGACGTTGTGAATGCTATGGACCCTTTATCCCACACTCGATGGGATGACAATACTGTGCTGTCGTAAGATGCCCTGCTCACCGCATCAGGGAGTAACTGGCCGACATATTTTCCAGCTGAATGTGAGTATTTCAGTTCAGTAGGTGTCTTTCCAATCAAGCCGCCCAATGTGTTCCTGAGCTCGATAGTTGTACTCCGGAGAACTTTTGGCGCACCATACTCCACTTTGGGAATACACCAGACTGCTCCGGTGCAGAAGACCGGCTTTCCAACATTTGGGTCAGGACGAAGGCTCTCGTCTATGAATACGAACACCCTAACCATATGTCATGCGAAGCACTAGGTGCCAGATAGACTTTTCCGGATAGAACCCGATAATTGGCGGGACTATGATGGTTTCATATCAGGAGGAAATAGAAAGGGGTCTGTCCTCGGTACGAAATCCCGCTTGATTCTCTTGGATTTCGGATATACTGGCTCGGCAGAGATTCGAATTCCACAGGGTCCACCATCCATGAGAAGAGGCCATAGGGGCTGGCAGAAAGAATGGAAGGGGTTTGGGGCATTCTTCCCAAATCTCAATTCCTTCTGATTGAAAAAGAGCCAGTAAGATGAAAGTGGGCCCAGCCGGATTCGGACCGGCGATCTTCTGCATGTCAAGCAGATGTCATAGCCACTAGACCATGGGCCCTTGTAGGGGCCGAGATAAGACAAGGGGTTCTATAACCCTTTCTATCCTGCCTCCGCACGGCCAGCATACGAAAGGTGGGATTTATTGCCGAGCGTCACCCTTGGCCTGGATGCATGCGTTCCGGGAAGGTGCTCGTATACGCCGGGAAGGGCTCGTCCCACTCCTGGGTCTGGATGGCGGACCTGCTCGAGTCCGAGGGGGTCTTCGACACCGAGTTCGTAGACGCCAACAGGCTCGTCAGCGCGCTCGACGAGGATTCGTCTCTTGTGATCATCTCCGGAGGCGACGGGTTTGAGATCGCATCGTCCCTGTCGACTCATGGGTTCGCGGCGATCGAGGGACATGTCCGTAACGGCGGCCGATATTTCGGCACGTGCGCGGGCGCATATCTCCCCCTCCCATCAAGAGTGGAACCATTCGACAGGTTCAACCTGTCGACCACGAGGATAAGGAACCTCGCCCTCCCCCCCGATGAGTCCGTCGAGTCGTCCCCGAGGACCGGGGTCAGGTACGGTTCATGCAGCATCGTCCATCCCGTCAGGGGCGATGTAGTGGTCGCAGGCGGGACTCATTCTTTCACAGCGCCGATATTCGGCGGGCCCGTGTTCCAGGAGCCGGGATCAGACCGCGTGGAGTTCAGGTACTCGTCGTTCACGGAGAAGACCTCGTTCCAGGCCGACCGTGGCAGGGCGGAGGCCATGATGCTCGGAGCTCCCGCAGTGGTGTCCGTCGTTGTCGGAGACGGGACGATGATACTCGCGGGCCCGCACCTTGAGCACCCCGGATATCCCGAAGCGAATTCTGTGTTCGTTGATCTCTCAGGGGTACACCGCGGAAGGATTGATGGGACGCGTGCGCGCGTGCGAATGCGTGATGGCGCGGTCGACAGGTCATTGGCGGACCTCAAGGTGGCGATCCTGGGCATGGAGCGGGAGTCATTCCTGGTCGGTGCGAAGCTCTGGGACGGCGGAAGGCTGTTGGAGCTGGTGCAGGCGATCGACAAGCGGAAGGACATCATGGATCGGGACACGGTCCAGGCCGTCGTGTCCCTCCTGGAGGATGCCCGCGAAGACATCCTGACCCTGGGTCCGCATAGGGCGGCGGACTCAGATTCAGCACCAGCGAGACTCATCGAGGCGGCCAGGCTCTGCGTGAACAGCTACTTCGAGACCATGAAGGGATGATTTTATACTGACCCATCCTCATTCGAGCAGACATGCCTGAGAGCAGGTACCTGAGCGAGAGGGCGTGGCTGTACGTCCCGTTCTTCCTTGCCGTCCTGCTCGTCTCCGCCATCATACTGGTGCTGCCATACGACACGGTCTACGTGCGCGACAGAACCTACCTGTATGCTTTCCTTGTGATAGTCGTCATCTGCGTCGCGATATTCCTTCTGGGGACGTTGTACAACATCCTCTTCTGGATGCGTGGAAAAGGCCTCGTCACGAGCCCTGAGAGACGACTCCTAGGACTCGTCTGGAAGGCCATGAGACTCATGCTGAGCCGGATGTTCGCCAAGGCTCTGGCGGTCTTCCTCAGGGACGCCATATACCTTGCCAAGCTCAAGGGGAGAAGCACGTCCAGATGGTTCATGCATATCATGATACTCGGCGGTTTCCTCCTCATGTTCGCGTTCGACCTCCTCGTCACTCTCTCCATGGACATCCTGGAATATGGACCCATGATCGATGAGGGAGGCTGGGCCAAGCTGTGGGTCAGGGACTTCGGGTTCGAGCTCGCGGGCGTCATGATGCTCATCGGCCTGATCATCGCGGCCGTGCGCAGGTTCGTCCTGAGGCCTAAGATGGTCAGGACGGAGCTGCCGGACGCCGCCTCGATCCTGTTCCTGCTGGCAGTCGTCCTCGGAGGATTCATGCTCGAAGGGATGGGCATCGCGGGAGGCATCCCGGGGCACACGCAGGACATCGAGTACTCCTTCCTCGGATACGCCATCTCACTCCTGCTCCCCATGTCTTCGGGTGACTGGTACGACGCCGCGTGGCTCGTTCACGGGGTCATGAGCGCCCTGCTCATCGCGTACATCCCGTTCAGCAAACTGTTCCACATGGTCGCGACGCCGATCGCGATCGAGCTCGAGGAAATGATGTCCAAGGAGGTGCGCGGATGAAGACGCTGGACATCTCCAAACTCGACGTCCTCGCACTCGTGCGGTTCGACGCGTGCACGCGGTGCGGCGAGTGTACCGCCACGTGCCCCACGGGTGGCGAGGCCCAGGATGTCGAGCTCGTCACCCCGAGGGGGAAGATACTCCGGCTCAGGGAGTTCTACAAGGGTCAACATGGCCTGAGGGCGCGGCTGCTGGGCCCGAAGTATCCGTCTGATGCGGACCTCACGGAGTTGGCGAAGCGCGCGTACGAGTGCACCATATGCGGCCAGTGCAAGGCGGTATGCCCTGCCCACCTCGACACGATCGGGATGTGGGAGAACATGCGCGAGTTCCTCGTATCGAACGGCCTCGGTCCGATGCCGGAGCACCAGCAGATAGTCAAGAGCGTCGAGAACTACGACAATCCCT
>JBFYNF010000017.1:0-25259 GCA_041304525.1 Thermoplasmata archaeon
CGCGAAGGGCGTGGAATGCGGCGTGCTCCTCCCCGTCAACTCGAAGAGACAGAACTACTACTTCCTGAACTCGGATCTGAGGATAGAGCCCGCGCCGGTGCGCGACGCGGCGGAAGACGAGGACGAGGTGGCCCTGAACGTCTTCCTCGATAGGACCTTCGCCCACACGCCGGGACACGCTGTGCTTCCGGCCTGGGGCACGGCGGCGGACCACACGATACTTCCAGTGCCGTTCATAGACTCCCCGAAGACGTTCGTGCTGTGGCTCAGCTGGCTGATCACTCCCACCAGGAGGGAGGTCCTGAACTACATAGGACACAATGGTGAGGTCACGAGGCCGAAGCTCCGTGCAGATCTTGGGTTCTGGGCAGACAGGATTGTCTCGAAGGAGGGCATCCCGAGCGGCGTGATCGAGCGTTCAGACGGCAAAATCAGGTACCAGTTCTCGGACTTCTCGTTCTCGAAACTGAAGGTGAAGAAGGAGGAGGAGCCGGGCAAGAGGAAGCCCTGGACAGCATATCCTCCGTCGTTCTGGATGACCAGGTCGTACGAGCCGCTCAAGTGCATAATGGGGGCGTCCCGATATCTTGGCGACTCGAAGCCGAACGCGACCCCCGCGATGGTGCTCGAAGAGATGGCCAAAGGGGAGCTCACCGTCGTCGAGAAGAACAGGAAGGAGTTCCTCGAGGTCAATTTCCTCGAGAGGATGAGCTTCTACGCGATCTACCATTCCTCAGGGGACCCCGCTGTCAAGATATCTGCGGAGACGCTCGTCCCGGAGAAGGTCACATTCAACTCTCCCGAGCACCCGATGCTCTGGGTGGCAAGGACAGACGAGGAGCACGCGGGCGCCAGGTTGCAGTTCAAGGAGGAGGCGGCGAAGATGCTCCTGTCCAAGAAGACGAAGGATGAGCAGGTCGCGTACCTCGACAAGATGATGCTGGACCTCGCGATGGAGCGCATAGGGAAGAGGTTGGAGGTGCACGAGGCCGCGCTGGCGAGCGACCTCGACAAGCTCAGGATGGAATCCTTCGGCCTTGGGGCGGAGTCCATCGGGGCCGTGGCCGAACTTGAGACAGATAGAGAGGCCGTGCTCAGGGAGAAGATGTACTTCGAGAGGTTCATGAACGTGCTGATTCCTGGCTCAATCAAGAAGCCGAAGAAGAGGACCACCGAGGAGGAGATCTCGGAGATAGACAAGGAGCAGGGGAACCCGCCCCAATAGCCTGCACTCAGCCCACACTCGACCGCCAATACGTTCTTGAACCGCGAGCGGCATCGCGCCACGGGGATTTGGTGAACGTAAGGGAGTACCGAGTCTCGGACGCGGAGGAGCTAATCCGCCTTATCGCAGGGCTCAGAATCACCCTAGACGGATTCAAGGCTGCGCGGGCCGAACCCGACCTAATGGCAGCGAGAGGGGAGCTCGACGAGTTCTTGAGGAACGGATACAGCATACATGTCGCCGAGATGGACGGAGTTGGCCTGGCTGGATTCATTGTGTGCAGGACCGTCGATGGCGTGACCTGGGCCGAATCCCTCTATGTAGATGAACCACGCAGGAGACTGGGTGTCGGCAGGGCTCTTTTCGCCAAGGCCGAGGAAGTCGCCCGAATCGGAGGGCAAGATACCCTCTATGCGTGGGTCCATCCCAACAACGAAGGCATCCTCGGGTTCCTCAAGGCACACGAATACGATGTTCTCAACCTGATTGAAATCCGGAAGCCTCACGAGGGCGAGATGCCTGGCCAGAGGGTGAGAGTGATGTCGAACGAATTCAGGTACTGACCGATTCGACATACGCGAATGGGATATTGACCTCAGTTTGTCCGGTTCAAGGACACGAACGGGACTCGCGGTATAATTGCCCGCGTAGATGCCTGTCGGCCGACATGAATAAGTGAAGCATTCCAGCGACTATTAAGCAGACTATCCCTGAATGACTGGCTTCAATCCGAAACGATATTGTATGGCTAGAACCATCAGGGCCTGCAACGAGAACGCATAAGCAAACATAAGTACGCATAAGCATGCACTGATACATCACTTATAGGTGCTTGAAATGACTCTGACCGACCGAGAAAAGCATATCGTCGAGATACTGAGGCGAGGAATCAACTCCCCGACCCTGTTGGCATCAGAACTCAAAATCACGCAATCTGGCGCGACCCAGGCGTTGCAGAAACTCGAGAGAAAGGGGATTGTCAAGAGAGCCAAGATTGGGCGCAACGCCCTCTACAGACTGACAGAGGAGAAGCCTCCTGAGGAGCCAGCTCTGGTGGACGAAGACCTTGACCTGATAAGAGAGTCATACCATGCCCTCTCGAAGGTCTGGTCACACCTACTGAGACTCGACCTCTCCCACGAGGAATTAGCCAAAGTCCGAGAGGCTAGGAACCTGCTAGAGGAGATCCTGGTCAGGCGGGGCAAGAGCCTGGACTGAAACACCTCATTGAACAAGACGACATTCCGGGGATATGGACAGGGCTACTTGAGAGCGTCTTCGGCCTTCTTCTTGTTGTCGACGGTCAAGATCATGTCTGTATGGCCGCCGTCTTTCCCGAGGATGTAGATGGAATCGACGTTGACCATGGCCCTGGCCAGTTTCTTCGCGACCTTGCCCAGCTCGCCAGGTCTGTCCGGCAACCTGATAGAGACGACATCCTTGAGATCGTAGCCTATGCCAGACTTCGCCAGCGCGGACTTAGCCGTCGCCTCGTCGTCGGTAACGACCCTGATCAGGGGCTTCGCGTTGTTTCGCTCGCTGGCGATGCCCTTGATGTTCACGCCGTTGTTCCCAAGGAGTTCACATACCTTGGCCAGCTCTCCGGGTTTGTCCTGGACGAAGACATCGAATTCCTTCAAGTTTCCAGTCCTCGGTGTACCTATGTCCTGAGCTAGTTTAAAAGAATTCCGCCGACGGCTTCCCGTCCCGGTGGGGTCAGCGGTTCTTGGGCAGCTTCACCCAGCGCCTGACCCACCAATACGCCAGGTATGTGGAGTTCAGGGTTGCGAGTACGAGGACAGTCCCATACCAGAACAGCATGGTTGCATCCATACCTCCGAGCGACCCGACAACGGTCGCTATTGTGTTGGGGACCAACACTGCTGTGCCCAGGATGGTCAGCCACGTCATGGTCAGGGCCATCCGGTTGTTAAGCGTCTGGAGCTGGTTGTTGTAGAGCGCCTGCAAAACCTCGAGCCCGGACGCGAGGACCTCGGACATGTGCTCGCTCAGCGATATCTGGCGGTTCACGTCCTCGACGAGCAGGCCGACCTTGGCCAAGGTCTTGGGGTTGTCCGTGACCAGCTCGGCATCCCCATACCTGAGCGAATGCAGGACATCCATCGTCCTCCAGAGCGTGTTCAGGTAGGTTATCAGCGCGTGCTTCAGCTCATAGATCTTCCTGCCGATCTCCATCCTGGGAGACTCGGGGTCCAGGAGGAGCTCGCCCATGCCATCTGCCTGCTCCTCGATTTCCCTCAGGTGCTCGAAGTTGTGGGAGTTGTTCTCATCCAGTATCCTAACTAGCATCATGGTGAGGCGGTCGCTGAGCGACATCCCCTCTGGCAGCTTCCTCAGGAATGAATCTGCGTACCTCGAGAACAGCACGAGCCTCTCGACATCCTGGCTATGGATGGTCACGATCAGGTCCTTGCGCACCAGTATGATGAGTGGGAAGGCCCTGACGTCCAGCTTGGACACCTTGACTGCAGGGACCATGATCCCCATCTCGGTATCCCTGTCTTCGAACGAGGCGTAGTATCCCTTCAGCAGGATCGAGACCAGTGAGTCGCTGAACCCGAGCTTGACAGCAATCTCCGTGCCGTCCTTCTCCAGATCGTCCGCGGTGAAGTTGACCCAGCCCAAGCTCGAACCCTGGAGAGTAGATATGAATTCTGATGGGCTGTTGCCATAGATCTTGGTCGGCTTGCCCTTGTGGGGCAGCGCGACGCATATCCCCTTATAGGACTTCGCCTTGCACACATCTTCGTGCCCATGGTTGTTGGCATCAGATGGCCCCATCCGTGGACCTGACTCGACGCTGTCCCGCAACTGAGTGCCTCCCATCTACTACAGAGACCGAGACCTGTATCGCCACACGACCATGTATATTTCGCTCTGTGGCGATGGTCTGGGAGGCATGCATCCTTTTAATATGTGCCTCGTCATTTCAACGGCGATTAAGATGAGGGTCCTCATCATCCACGCGGACAAATTCGAGTATGAGGTCAAGGATCCCACGAAGATGGCGGAGGAGATACCATCGGGCGTTCCCAGGAAGCATTCCTTCCAGGAGCCCTTGGTGGTGTTCACGACGGTCGAGTCATCGGACGATAACGCTGATGCAATCGCCGAGGTCGCGGCGACCGACATCGCCGAGGTATTCTCCAAGGTGGAGGCCAGAAGCGTCGTTCTCTACCCCTATGCGCACCTGAGCTCGGACCTGGCGGGGCCGGACCAGGCCATCGCTGTGCTCAAGGCCACCGAGGCCGCGATATCGTCCAAGGGGATGGATGTTCACCGGTCCCCATTTGGATGGTACAAGGGTTTTGAGATCAAGTGCAAAGGCCACCCACTCTCGGAGCTGTCCAGGGAATTCGACGCGGAGCAGAAGAAGACCAGGGAGGAAGTCGTCGAGAAGATCCAGAGCGACTTCTTCATCCTAACGCCAGAAGGCGAGGAGATCCCCTTGGACCTCGAGAACATCGACTCCATGAAGTTCCTGGACGATTACCCGTCCCTCAAGACATTCATCATATCCGAGGAGGTTGGGAGGTCCAAGGGCATCGAACCACCCTCAATCAAGGCCATGCAGCGGCTCGAGCTCGTGGACTACGAGGAGGCCAGCGACCGGGGGCACTTCAGGATGTACCCCAAGGGACATCTCATATTCAGCCTACTCGAGAGCTGGGCCGAGGAGATTGCGCTCGACAGGGTCGGCGCGGTCCAGATAGACACGCCCATCCTGTACGACTGGTCCATGCCCGACATCAAGAGCCAGGGCATGTCGTTCCACGAGAGGCACTACACGCTCAAGACGGACGAGAAGAGGGAGTTCGTCCTCAGGTTCGCTGGGGATTTCGGTCTGTTCCGGATGCTGAAGGGAGCCACCATCAGCTACAAGAATCTCCCCCTCAGAGTCTACGAGTTCTCCAAGAGCTTCAGGCTTGAGCAGAGGGGCGAGCTAACGGGCCTCAAGCGGCTCCGTGCGTTCCACATGCCAGATGTCCACTGCTTCGTCGCGGATATCGACGACGGCTGGAAGGAGTACATGCTCCTCTACAAGAACTACGGAGACCTTGCGGACGCCACCGGCGTGGAATATGCCGTCGCGTTCAGAATCGTCAAGGAGTTCTACGACAAGTACAAGCAGAACATCGTCGAGCTGCTCAAGCACTCCAAGAAACCAGCGCTCATCGAGGTCCTGTCCGAGATGAAGCACTACTGGGCCGTGAAGCACGAGTTCCAGGGTATCGACTCCGTTGGCGGGGCCGTTCAACTGAGCACTGTGCAGCTGGACGTCGAGGACGCTGAGAGATACGGGATCGTCTACACCGACGCCGAGGGCAAGAAGCGCGGCTGCATCATCACACATTCATCCATCGGCTCGATCGAACGCTGGATGTATGTCCTGCTCGAGGAGGCGCTCAAGCACGAAAAGCCCAGCCTGCCGTTCTGGCTGTCGCCGACCCAGATCAGACTCATCCCCGTGAGCCAGGAGTTCATCCAGGACTGCATATCGCTCGCAGACTCCGTCTCCGGAAGGGTGGACATCGACGACTCCGACGACAAGGTCGGGAAGAAAATCAGGAACGCTGAGATGGAATGGATCCCGATGATAATCGTCCTTGGGGAGAAGGAACGAGCCTCGGACAAGATACCGGTAAGGCTCCGGTCCGGTGAGGTCAAACATATGACCAAGGCCGAGATCGGGGAGGAGATCGAGCGCCTGACCAAGGGGTATCCGACGGCCAGGCTCCCGTTGCCAAGGATGCTCTCCAAGAGGCCGGTGTTCAGGGGCTGATGCTCATCTGTTGTCCTCGTCGCCCCAGATTATCTTGTGCAGCTGAGGCATCACACGGACGTCTAGCTTGTCCTTGAGGACCGCCTCGGCGAGCCACTTGAGGTCGACCCCTCCGACAGGCGTGACTATGATGTCGCACTTGACAGGATGCTCTCGGATGACATCCTTCGCGTATTCGTAGTCCGCCTCGTCCGAGACGACGAACTTGAGCTGATCCGTTGGCCCGAGCATCTCCAGGTTCGAGAACAGCATCTTGTCAGACTCGCCCGACGAAGGGCATTTGATGTCCATGCTCATGGTGAGTGACTCGTCGCAAGGCATATCGTCCAGGGGCATCGCCCCGTTAGTCTCGACCACGACCTTGTATCCCTCATCGAGGAGTCGTCTGATCAACTTGGGCGCGTCTCTCTGCATGAGCGGCTCGCCGCCCGTGAGGCACACATGCTTCGCCCCGTGTTTCTTGACATCCTTCATGATCGTCTCGAGGTCCATCATGCTGCCCTCGTCGTATGCCTGCTTCGTGTCGCAGTACGTGCACCTGAGCGGGCAGCCGGACATCCGCACGAAGGTCGTTGGGGCGCCCATGGTCCTGCCCTCACCCTGGATCGACTTGAAGATCGAGTACACCTTCATATTCCCACCTCATATTCCAGCGGGTCCCTGACGCCGGCCTGTCTGAACCCCTCCAGCCTGAGCAGGCATGAGTCGCACCTCCCGCAAGCCCTCTCCCCGCCCTTGTAGCAGCTCCACGTGAGCTCCAGGGGTACATGCAGCCTCACCGCCTCGCGCACGATCTCCGCCTTCGTCATGCCTATCACGGGCGCCTCGACCATGATAGGCCGCCCCTCCTTGCCGGCCTTGGTGCCCACCCTGAGCACATCCTGGAACGCGCCCACGAACTCTGGAGTGCAATCCGGGTATCCGCTGAAGTCCACGGCATTGGCAGCGATGAACACCGAACCTGCCCCGATGCTCTCGGCTATGGACGCGGCGACGCTGAGGAACATGATGTTCCTGGACGGCACGTATGTGCTTGGGATCCCAGAGGACATGTCGTCCTTCGACCTCCCCTCGGGGACGGCAGCGCCAGCCATGGTGAGAGAACTGTCCAGAAGAGGTCCGAGTGGCAGAGCGAGTACTATGTGTTCGACTGCGCCCATCGCCCGCGCGACGGCCCTCGCACTGTCTATCTCCTTATCGTGTCTCTGACCGTAGTCGAATGTGAGCGCGACGATATCGTGCCCCCGCTCCTTGGCGAGCGCGAGCACCGTTGACGAGTCCAACCCGCCAGAGAGCAGCACAACCGCCTTGGACATTCCATGTCACCCCGCGGTCACATATCCCTGGAGGTCCAGACGCCCTGGCCTTTGCCCTCGTCGACGCCGATCTCCACCCTCCGCACGTTCTTCGGGAACCGGACCTTCACCAGAAGGCGCCTGATGACCCACTCGGCCAGCTCCTCGGCCGAGGTGACGGCGACATCGAGCATGACGCAGTCCGACCTCGGGAACTGGTACGATTTCCCAGAAGCAGAGTACCTCACTGAATCACCCTCGGAGACTACCGAGGGGTCCTCGGCTGGGACCAACACCTTGTGGTCCAGCTCGGATGCGGCACTCCGCAGGAACTCCTTGACGCTGATGAAGTCCATTATCACGCCGTCCTTCCCGATATCCCCCTCGATGACGGCGTTGATGGCGTAATCGTGCCCGTGCAGCCTGCCGCACTTGGAGTGCCCGACGATCAGATGGGTCGCCGAGAACGTGATCTTGGAGCTCCAGCCGTTAATCTCCAGCCTCATCGGACTGAGATAACTCGGGGGCCCTTAAAATAGTTTCATGGTCCCTGGGTCAGCCGACGCTCTGGGTGAGGCCCGCGGCCAGCATGACGGCGTCGGAGAAGTCTGCCTTGGCCCTTGTTGTGTCCACGAACACCCTGCGCATGTTGACGATCGGGGCGCCGTACGCCTCGCACCCTCCCACCAGATGGAGGGTCCTGAACATCAGATTGCCCGAGACGCCGTCGGGGGCGAGGACGAGGTCACGCTCAGCTACGGCCTGCTCGACCAGTATCGCATAGTGGCGCGCATCCGAGCCAGCGCTCACCAGCTGTGACGCCAGTTCCTCTCCCTCATCGAGGCTCACGTGTATGTCCTCCCCTCTGTCGCCGTCCTCCACTCTGCCTTTCGAGAGCACGCCCACGCTGAGCTTCCAGCCCAGCTGGCCGAAGTACACCGAGGCTGCCAGCGCCAGTTTGAACCTCTCGGACATGTCCCTGCCCTCGTCTATGCCCACGGGAGCGAGCAGGAACGGCCGCCTCATCCTATCCGCCAGCACGGCGACGCGCATCACGCTCCTGAGGGCGAAGGCACCCTTAAGCTCCGAGAGCATCTCCGACGACGGCAGCGTGCCCCGGACAGCCGCGTCTATGCGCCCGTCCCTGAGTGCGAATGCGAGGTCCCGGGGCGAATCGAACCGCTCCAGCCTCGTGCCGCACGAGAGTTCCGACAATCTCGCCGCCGTCGCCACGAACTGGGGCTTTGGGACGCCGATGCCGACGATGGCCGCGCTCGAACACCCGCGGGACATGAGGCCTGGAATATCCATCCGAACAACACCAGCCTACATCTCGTCATCGGTCATCTGGTCGAACACGTAGTTCTCCCAGCTCCTCACTCCGAGCACGATCTCCAGCTCCTGGGGCGTGAGCAATGGCTTGTCGTACATCATGACATCGTCGATCGCGATCCTCGGGCACGCGGTTGACACATACGCGTCGAAGCCGAGGGACTTGAGCTTCTCCGGGTCGAACTTGTCCATCATTATGAGGACCGCATCCCTGCGCTTCCATCGGAGCAGTTTCCTGAGCTCCCTCGCGCGCCTGATCCTCCTCTGGCCGACTTTCTCGCCGATGATGATGCCGAATGTGCGCGCACGCTGCGCCCTCTCGATCACCGCATGTCTCTGGCGCAGTATCTTGTCCTTGATCTGGTCTATCTCGACCGGGTCTTCGAGGTGGGGGTCCAAGACCACGACCTTCTTTCCGGTCGCGAGGTGCACGCCCAGCGCATGGAATGTGCCGCTGCCTATCAAGAGGTAGCTGTTGACCTCCTTGCTGACGGAGTTGGCGGAGGAGTAGTTGCAGCCGAGGACCTCACCAGCATGAGATATCCTCCCGTCGCCCTCGCCCAAACGGACCTTGAGCCCGAGGCTCTCGAGCCCCTCGACCACACCGTCCAGCTCTGTCAGGTGAGGGGTTGTGGACAGCACGCCCACAGGCTCCTTGAGCATGTCGACCGATTTCTTGAGCTGGTCGCCCATCGGGACCTTGGAGTGCGCCGAGACGAATATGACAGGCTTGCTGAACCTCAGGGACGGTATCGGAGAATGGCCGATGTGGACGACCGCGTCGACCATGTCGAAGAGCGAGCTGGGGACGTCGCACGCGCCAAAGCACGGTTCCGCGACGACCACGACCTCGGCACCGGAGTTCTTCTCGATGTCCTCGGCGTACTGGTACGCCCTCCGCTTCAGCCCCTCAGGCACCTGGAGGGCGACAACCCTCGCTTTGGTCCTCTTCAGTTCGGATATCGCGCCAGCGAGGTCCACATCGAACAATTCCTCAGCCCCCGCTCCCGACGGCAGTCAGCATGTGCATCGCGCCACGTCGGAGAGCCTTGAGGGTGTACCGTGGCCCTTCGTAAAAAACATTGTGCGAAACGCGTGCGGTCGAGCGATCAAGCGACCGAGATCTTCTTCGGTGCCTTCTCGACATCGATGTAGCACGGGGTCGGGAACTTTATCGCGGCCCTCTTCAGCGCCTGCTTCGCAGTAGCGATGTGGTTCGCTGTCGTCTCGAGCGTGATGAGTCCCTGGTCCGGCTTGATCCTCGCAGCAGTGCCGACTGGCTTGCCGAATGCGGCCCTCATGCCCTCGGAGATACGGTCCGCGCCTGCGCCAGTCGCAATCTTGTTCTCGCGTATGACGTTGTGCGGATAGACCCTGATCTTCATGTGGTATCCAGTGGTGCCGATCTTCTTCGCAAGAAGCCTGTTCGCGGATATACGAGCGGCCTCAAGGGCGATGTGCCTGATCTGGCACTGCTCGACCGCCCTGAGCGTCATGCGGACAGGGTAGTCCGCCTTCACGCCGTGCTCGAACTGGGTGATCCTGTTGGCCGGAACGCCTCCCATGTACTCCCTTCGGCAGTAGGCCTGCCCTTTGATCTCCCTGTACATGCTTCCGGGTTTGCGTGTCATAAGACCACCTGGTGTTTAGACTGATACCAGGTCTGCGGGATAAAGGTAGTTCTATATAAAACTCACTGACCTCTGATGAATCATGGGCGAGAGTCCTGGACGCCCCTGGCATGGGGGGAGGGGTATATCTATCCCAAACCCCTTGACAACCAGGTATGGCCCGGAGACATGTGAGCAAGCGAAGCGCGAAGGACATCGCCGAGGAGCGGGTCGACGTGCTGTTCGACGAGGCCGCCGCCGAGGCCCGGAAGGGCGATGACGCGAGGGCGAGGAGATACGTCGGGCTCGCCCTCAGGATGAGCGAGAGGCACAAGGTCAGGGCGACGCACAAGAGGACATACTGCCCCGAGTGCCATACATACTTCGTCCCGCCAAGGAACGTCAGGGTGAGGACTCGCTCCGGGAAGGTGGCCATGACCTGCCTGTCGTGCGGCCACGTGATCCGGTTTCCGATGAGGATCAAGAAAGGAGGATGACGGCATGGACAAGAAGAGGAAGGCTGTGCTGAAGGGAGTCGCTCAGCAGTTGGAGGCCACGGTCCACGTGGGCAAGGAAGGCGTGACGGAGAAGGTCGTTGGCGAGGTCGTCAAGCAACTCAAGACGAAGCGTCTGGTCAAGGTGAGGCTCCTGCCGTCGATGGAACAGGACAGGCACGAAGCGGCCGAGAAACTCGCCGCAGCGGCGTCCGCCGTGCTCATCGAGGTGCGCGGCAGGACCGCGGTGCTGGCGAAGGAGTGAGCATCCTCTGCTCAGGGTTTAAATACGGACATACACGTTGACAATCACAACCGAGGTGGCCAGTCATGTTGGACGCGAGGTTCATCCGTGAGAACGAGGCGCTCGTCAGGCAATCACTCAAGAACAGGAGCTACGACGAGTCCGTCCTCGACCGGTTCGTCGAGCTGGACGGCCGCTGGCGAACCCTCACTGAGGAGGGGAACGCCCTCAGACGGCACAGGAACGAGGTGTCCGAGCAGGTGCCGAAGCTGCCAAAGGAGGAGAAGCAGGCCAAGATAGCCGAGATGAAGACCACCTCCGAACGCATCAAGATGATCGAGGCCGAGGTCAAGAAGATCGAGGGCGACAGGGACGACCTCCTGCTCAACATCCCGAACATGCCGGACCCTAGCGTGCCTGTCGGGGCGCTTGACGAGGGCGATGTGTTCCTCAGGACCTGGGGCGCGAAGCGCGAGTTCGATTTCAAGCCACTGTCGCACTGGGAGATCGGCGAGAGGCTGGACATACTCGACTTCGACCGGGGCGTCAAGATCACAGGCACAGGGTTCTACGTCCTGAAGGGGGACGGCGCGAGGCTCGAGAGAGCGCTCATCAACTTCATGCTCGACCTGCACCACGACCAGGGGTATAGGGAGGTGTTCCCGCCCGCGATCATCAACCGGAAGAGCTGCGTGGGCACGGGCCAGCTCCCGAAGATGCAGGACGACATGTACTGGGTGGAGCGGGACGACCTGTGGCTCAACCCAACGGCCGAGGTCCCTGTCACGAACCTATACGCGGACGAGATATTCGAGAAGAGACAGTTGCCCGTGTACCACACGGCGTATCTCCCGTCCTTCAGGCGCGAGGCGGGCAAGCACATAGAGACCAAAGGCATCGCCCGGGTCCACCAGTTCAACAAGGTCGAGCTGGTCAAGTTCGTCGTGCCCGAGACTTCGCAGCAGGAGCTCGAGACGCTGCTCGCGGACGCTGAGGCCGTCACGCAGGCGCTGAAGCTACCATACAGGATCAGGTTGCTCTGCACCGGAAGCGTCGGGTTCCACTCGTCAAAGACCTACGACATCGAGGCGTACGCGCCGGGCATGGACCAATGGCTCGAAGTGTCGTCCTGCAGCGACTTCAAGGAGTTCCAGGCCCGGAGGGCAATGATCAAGTTCAGGCGCGAGCCTCATCTCAAGAGCGAGTTCATACACACCCTGAACGGCTCGGGGATCGCGCTCCCGAGGACAATGGCGTCCGTGCTCGAGAACTACCAGAACAAGGACGGTACGGTCACGGTTCCCGAGGTGCTCAGGCATTACATGAAGGGGACGGAGACCATAGGCTGAGCCAGCTTGCCCACCCACGCCTCGTGTCCCGTCGAGGATTTCCGCCAGTTGAGAATCACCGCTGATTGCCACATAACGGCCTTTTATACCCTCGCAGAGGGGATATGAACATCAGCAAGAGGTAATCAGTGAGATGATGAAGAAAGACACGCGCTTCGCGCTTCTAGTCGGGAAGGCCTTCCTCAAGGAAGTCCAAGACGGCCACAGGGACACCGCAATCGCCTTTGGACGGGCGTTCCTTCTGGCCCTGGGCAGGGAGGGACCGAGCACCGACGTGGAGTGCCCGGCGCTGAACTGCAGGGACCACCCGCAGGCGATGGCGACGGCGCACAACTGATAGGACCCATCGTGCGTCTCACGATCCGAAGGGCTTGTGCCCGCCCCGCTTCAGGGTCATCTTGAGGATCGGCGGGGTGAACAGCGCGGTCACGAGCCCCATGAACACAACCACGGAGTAGACCTCGACACCGATGATCTGGGTCGACAATCCGTAGTATGCTATTATGAACGCGATCTCGAGCCTGGGCATCATGCCCACGCCCACGGACACCGAGTCCCATTTCGACATGCCAGAGAGACGCGCGGGTATCGCGCAGCCCACGATCTTCGACGCGAGGGCCGCGGCCGTCAGGACGAGGCCGAAAACGATGGAGTCCCATATGTTCGTGATGTTCACTGCCGTGCCCAAGGACACGAAGAACAGCGGCACGAACACCGCCTCGAGGTACTGAGTGCCTTTCCTGAATCCGTCCCTTAGGGCGGAGCCTGAGAAGGCGGTGCCCGCGACGAAAGCACCTACGATCGCGGATATCTGTATGGCCTCAGCGATGAATGAGTAGAGGAACGCGATGGCGAGAGCGAGTATGAACCCGCTCATGGGCATCTTCCGCCTGTAACCCGAGATCTGCACGTTGAACACGAGCTTTGCGAGGAACCTCGAACCCAGATACGCCCCCACGACGACGAACAGGACAGCGCCAATGACCAGGAGCCCGATCCCGACCGCGTCGAGCTCTCCCGAGGCCATGCCCTTCGATATGCCCAGGACGACCATGCCCATGATGTCGTCGACAACGGCCGCGCCGACTATGGCGTACGCGACCGGGGTGCCTATGAGCCCCAGCTCGGACAGGACGCTCGCGGCGACCGCGACGCTCGTCGCGACCAGGGTCGCGCCTATGAACACAGCGTCGGCACCAAATCCGAACATGTGGGCCACGCCGTACCCGACAATCCAGGGGACGACGACGCCTCCGAGCGCGATCGAGATCGACTTCCTCGTGTAGACCTCCCTGAGGTCGCACTCGAGGCCGATCATGAAGAGCAGGATGATGGCGCCCATCTCGGACAGCATCATGATGGTCTCGGGTAGTCCTGACGTACCTCCCTCGCCCATCTGGATGATGCCCAGCACGCTCGGACCTATGACAACTCCGATGACGATGTACCCGATGACCTTTGGCTGCCCGAACCTCGTGAACAGGAACGCGGCGAAGAGCGAGACCGCGAGCAGGAACGTGAGCTCGAACCAGACCTCCTCGAGCAGCGTGTCGAGTACCGACTCCAGCACGACCGACATCTCGTATCGGCCCTCAGATACGACTTGTGCACTTATTTGTTTCGTGAGGATGCCTCACGGGCCGTACACGCTCCCCTTCATGAGCCACAGGTCCACCACGTCGCCCGTGTCCTTCAGGAGGAAGCCTGAAACGTACTCCCTGGGCACGCCCTCAAGGTATACCCCGAAGTCCACCCTCCACTGCCCCCAGTCCCTGCCGACAAGTTTGCCCAGGCAGGGTATGTTCGGGCCGATCGTCGCGACGCATGTGAGCCTGCTCTCAAGCTCCTCGGTCACCCCCAGCGCGGCAATCATCCTCGGGGTGCCGATCTCGAACAGCACGTCGAACCGCACATAGAGCCCGGAGAAGAACTCCTGCGGGAACACGGGATACGCGATGGGGTTGCTCGCCCTGCCTATGTTCACGATGAACGTCGCCACCGAATGCACGAGCCATCTGAGGAGGTCAACGATGGCCTCCCCAGTGACGACGAACGATGCCCGGACCCCAATGCCGGACACCCCGGCGGCATCGCCGAAGGTCACCTTCACGAACAGAATGACCTCGTGGATGATCTCCTTGACGATAGAAAGTAGGTTCTCGATGAAGTGGTGCAGGACCCTCTTCGCCAGCAGGACGACGAAATCCAACGACGCCGTCACCTCGGATAGTTTCGTCTCCTCAAATGCCTCCTTGAACGCCGTGAACAGCGCCTTCACGATGAAGTCTGAGGTGGCTATGAGCAACGAAGCGCCGTTCGAGTCGCCCTTCGTGCCATCCTTCAGCGCCCATCTCGGCCCACCGTCCCACGTCCTTTGGTTTGTCCTACCGTCGTTCTCGCTGTCGCTCAGGGTGGGAGTGACATCGACGGTCTTGCCAGAGGCGTCGACCAGCACGAGCGAGTCGCCGTCGTTGAACGGGTCTCCAGGATAGCCATTGTCGATAGCCGTCTCGGGGAAAGTGAACACCAGCAGCCCGTTCGCCGGCACGGTGCCCGATATGGACATCTCGGAACTCTCTCCGTGCATGGCCCTGATGGCCCAACCGTCGACGCATCTAGGTTCGTCCAGGGGGTTGTATAACTCGACCCATTCCCGGCCTGAGTCATCTCCTTCCGGGTTCGCCTCGAATTCGTTCACGACGACGTCCGTCGGGAACGGAGGCGAGTACTTGAGCCTCAGTCCGGCTTCGACGGACGCCCTGAGCCCGAGCACGGGTATGGGTATGTTCGACAGGAGCGCGCCAGCCCCTGGCAGGTCCGCAGTGGACACCTCCGCGGTCTCGTACGGCTCCGCCTCTGGCATGACGAGGTCCAAGGCCCAGGCCTCTGTCCTGCAGTGCACCTCGACGAACCTGCGTTGGATGATCATGAGCGGGTCGACGAGGACCTCCACCGAGCCTGAGTCGAACGTCAGAGTGCCGTTGACGACGACATCGAACCTGCCGTCCGTGAGCTTCGCGACCCTGAAACCGAACGCGATGCCGGGGCCGAACCTATCCGTGCAGAATATGATGCGCACGAGGTCTTGCGACTTCTTGAAGAGAAGGTCCGGCAGGTTCGTCTGGATTATGAGCGTGAAACCGTACATGGACATCCTGATCTCCACGTTGCCCACGAGGTCCACAAACAGCTGGACGGCCTTGCCTAGAACGGAATCTGCGAACTTCTGGATATATATCTGGAGCGTCTCCACCAGCGCCTGGACGCATCTGGCGATGACCTTCACGATCTTGATTGTGAAGCTTGCCAAGGTCCTGAAGGCGTCCTGGACGAAGTGGTAGATCGCCTCGAGGCCGTCTTTGACCCAGCCGAGGGCGGGCTCCAGCTTGTCCCAGAGATAGTCACAGAACTTCGACGCTATGTCGAGCGCGTCGGAGAGGACAGTGTTGGTCGGGTTGTACTCGACCCCTTCGAGGGGCCAAGCCGACTGGACCACGACGGGCACGGAGAGCGATAACAGCACTGGCATCTCGACGACCGGCTCTGGTTCGAGAACCGATGTCAGGTATGAATCGGTGGAGGTCGTCCGGACCTGCACGAGCCCCTTCACGGACACGAGCCACTGAGATGAGTACGGTGTCGCAGACACGTTCGTCAGTGATGTCAGGTGCGAGTTCGGATATCCCTCCTCGGAACGGTCGTAGTCCCACGGGCGCTTGACCTGGACGAGGAGCTCGTCCGCTGGGAACATGTGTTCCAGGGACGTGTAGTCGACCCCGGGATCGTATGGCACGGCCGTCAGCTTCGGGACGCCGTCAGGCAACTCGACCGAAAGGCTTGCGTTCAGGACTGTCCCGGCATCCTCGGCAACAGCCAAGTCGCCGTCCCAGAACCCGAACTCAGCACCGAGGTCGAGATACGCCGATTCCTTGTAAGATGCCATCCGCTTCTGCGCGAGGGCGGCCTTCGCGAAAGTCCCAAGGGCGTCCTCCATGACCTGCGGCAGGCCCGGGAACGTGGACGTGCCCACGATCAGAGCGGCGGCGACAGAGTCCACAAGAGGACCGACGAACCCGTCATCCACCTCGTCAACTGATGTGTTCACCGCGGAGGACAGACCTTCGAGCGCAAAGCCACACCTGGTCTCGAACAATCCGGACGCAACTTCGCCCACGCCCCAATCGAGGTCGTGTTCCACGTCGCTCCGGACTATCTCCTCCAGCTGTTGCTCGACGGGGATTGCGAGGTCTGGAATGAACGGGTATGTGGCGGTCGAGAGGACCTCATCCGCAAGGTCGTCGAACATGGCATCCGCGAGATCCCATGGCACGAGTTCTTCGCAGCGAGACGTCACGAAGTCCCCAAACGCTTGCGCGAGCTCGTATTGGGCGCTGTACATCGGCAACTCCGCGCCCGCCGCCAACGCGGTCTCAGGCGACAAGACCAGTTCCACATCCCCCGTGCGCTCGGACATCGCAGTGAAGAGATCCTTGCCGTCCGCAGGATCGAAAGCCATGCCTGACAGGTCGATCGTGCATGTGGATGCGAGGTCGAACGCGAGCCGCTTGAGACTATCGTATACGAGGTCGGTGAGTGAGCCCTGGTGCTCCTTGAAATCGGGGTAGAAGTCTTCCCAGCAAGCGGATGACAGGAGATCATACGTCGGCACGTCGATGTGCGCGATGAACCCACCCACCCATACGGCGTGCAGTGCGCCCGCGGCGTCCTCGACGAAGTAAGATTTCTCAGGGACGACCAGAATGAGGTCCGAGTCCAACTGGAAGGCGCATGTGTGTGTCTCCGGTATGGCACTCGTCAGCTCAATCGTCCTTCGAATCCACGCGACTACCGATTTCAGTGCCTTGTCCTCACCCGTGAGATACTCGATGAGCGAATCGACCGAGTCTTCGAGGACTCCTAGCGCCTGATCAGCCAGGTCCAAGAAACCGAGCCAGCCCATGTAATCCAGCATCCTGATGACGAGCTGGTCAGCCATGCCCGCGACCGCCTGGGCGACGAGCAGCCAGGGGTCCAGGTGCGGCTCCGTGATGCCAAGGAACCACAGGAACAGCTCGGCGGGGTCCAGGAACCTGCCATGGGACCCTTCGAGTGCGGCAAGACCGACCGTGGCGCCGCCACACAGTGCAACGACATCTGCCGCGAAGGACTCATCTATGTCTCGGAACAGCCGCGCCTGCTCTATCAGCAGGGCGACCGCGACGGCCCGCTGGACGTCATGCTCCGTGAGGATGGAGGATGTGTTCAGTCCGGTGTAGGTCGGGACACCGCATCCCTCGAGCGTTCTGAGCTGGGCGAGGGTGGTCAGCATGTATCCGACCAGTCTGCCCATGTCCGAGAACTCCCCCTCCGACGCGGCCTCGAACGTCCTCAGCTTGGTCTCCAGGAACGGGAGGGCGGATATGATCGGCCTGTCGAACGAGAGGTCCTTGGATAACGAGACGGACTCCGACTCCGAGACGACGGTGAAGTTGCCCAAGGCCAAGTAGTATGGGTTCGCGGTGGTCACTGCGAATTCGTCCGTCGTCGGCGGTGGGAGGCGCTCGTACTCCATATCCGTGCCGTCGAGCTCGACGCTGGCTACCTCAGCATCGACAGGGGGTACAATGTCCATGGTCTGCTTCTCGACGAAGAACAACGCCCCGGACCAGTTGTACAACGAGAGCGAGAAGCCGCTCTGCGAGCGTGGGAACGTACTCTCGATATAGCTCTCCACGGCCGAGGAGTATGCCTCGGACAACCTCGTCTCATTGACGGGATATTCCGTCCATTTCGACACCAGTCCATAGGCCTCTGCGGCACCCAGAAGACTCAGCTCCAGCCGCACATCCTCGACGGAGGAGTCCATTAGCGCGAGCAGCTTGTCGCGCCTGGCATCCTCCGCCTTCTCGATCTCCTTCTTCGTGAAGTACGCTCCCGAGGCCGCGGCAAGAAGCAGCACAGCCACGGCCACGACCGAGAAGGAAACTTGCGCCCTGTCATCGGTGACGAGCCGCTTGAGCGGGCCCGCTCCGACGCTCCCTAGAAGCATCGTTCTGAACACAGCCATCCTCGAACCGTCGAGCAGGGTCGCACATGTTCATCGTTACAGTTACATGCAGTATACGCGCCTGTGGCGGGACGCCCGACCTACGGTTAAATACGATAGATGGCATTCAAGTGCTTGGATGGGATGCGTTGGGCGCTGAAGACACCCTCCTCCTGATATTCATCGCGTTCCTCGCGGCCAAGGTGGGCGGCGAGATCATGGAGAGGTTGAAGATGCCCGCGGTGACGGGCGAACTCATGGCAGGCGTAGTGTTGGGGCCGTCAATACTCAACTTCATCACAGAGGACCAGTCATTCTTCGATGTCCTCGCACAGCTTGGCGCAACATTCCTCCTGTTCTCCGTGGGCATGGAGACCAAGCTCTCCGAGCTCAGGCGCGTAGGTCTGGTCGCGGGCTCGGTCGCAGTCCTGGGGGTTGTGACCCCGTTCGTCATGGGATACTACGTCTCGATCCTTCTATTCATGTCGTCCGTCGAGGCGATGTTCGTCGGCGCCGCGCTCGTCGCGACTAGCGTAGGCATCACGGCGAGGGTGCTCCAGGACCTTGGGATGATTAACTCGACCGAGGCGAAGATAATACTCGGCGCCGCCGTGGTCGACGACATCCTCGCGATGATTGTGCTCACAATCGTATCTGGGAGCGCAGCAGGGGATCTCGACACGATCCATGTCGTCGTTGTCATCGCTGAGGCGATCTGCTTCGTGGCCATAGTCACGCTCCTGGGGACCAGGATGGTCAGGTACGCATCTGGCAAGCGCGACGTGCATCACGACAAGACGGTGAACGGCACGTGGGCGATCCACTACCGCACAACCGCGTTCAAGAGGGACAGCTGGTTCGACAAACTGGTACAGAAGGAGGCGCCCTTCGTCATCATACTGATAGTAGTATTCGGCCTGTCGGCCATGGCATCGTATGTCGGACTCGCAGCCATCATAGGAGCGTTCTTCGCTGGCCTGATATTCTCCGACACCAAGGACACATACGACCTCGAGCAGAAGTTCGAGCCGCTGAATGTGCTCCTCGTGCCGTTCTTCTTCGTTGTCATGGGCGCGAAGGTCGGCTTCGCGGACCTGTGGGAAGTCGCGCCCTTGGCGATAATCCTCACGGTCGTGGCCATCCTGAGCAAGCTCATTGGCTGTTCCCTGGGGGCTATCCGACGAGGCGAGAGGACGGCCCTCATAGTCGGCGCGGGCATGGTGCCCAGGGGAGAAGTGGGGATCGTAGTGGCGATGATAGGGCTCAATATGGGGACAATCGGGGTCAACATATACTCGGTCATAGTGCTGGTGTCGATAGCGACGACGATCTACGCTCCGTTCCTGATAAAGACGGTCATCAAGGCGGAGGCGAAGAAGGACCGGAGGACACAGAGGTACCGCTAGGCCCTCTTCTCTGACATGATCCTCAGGAACGCCTCCAGGTGCGCCGCCAGAGCCTCATTGTCGGTGTATCCGCACGCGGACAGGTCCGGGGCTGCGAGCAGCGCGGCCTTGCCATCGCTGACCACGTCCGTCGCCAGGAGCCCATCCCTCCTCACGACCTCGATGCCCTTGGGTACCTTGACGAACGGGCTCGTTATGATCCTGATGTGGACCCCCCTCGTGGTCGCGGCCGAGAACCGCTTACCCAGACGCCTGCTGAGGCCGGTGATTGAAGGAGAGGATATCACGAACGTGTGCTCCGTCCTGTCGACCATCTCCCCGATCTTCTCCAGGACCCTGTCCCTACCCATGATGGTGTACACGAGCTGGGGCACCCCTCTCTCCGACAGTATGTTCTTCACGGAGGATATCTTCTCGAAGGACTCGCGCACCTCGGCAACGACCCTGACAGATATTTCGGATGGCTCGACGGGTGCGAAGGACTTGGGCCGCCCAACCTTGACCTGGGCGAAGCCCTTCGCCTCGAGCGACTTCAAGACCTTGTATGCGGATGTCCTCGGTATCTGTGCGACCTCAGCTACAAGGTTGGCAGTTCCTGAGCCGAGGGCGACGAGCGCGACGTATCCCCTCGCCTCGTACTCGGACAGGCCGAGCTTCAGGAGCACACTGGATACCCTCTGATACTCCTGCCACAGGTCCGCTGCGTCGAGGCCCAATGTAGACATCAGTGATTTCAGGTCCATTTGTAGCCTGATGAGCTACATAACATTTAAATCAATGCCTCAGGAATTATCCTCTAGGGAATGGGACTAACATGCTCACTAAGGAGTCTGCGCTGCCCGTTGGTCTTCCGAAGAAGACGCAGAGTCTGTGCCCTGAGTGCCTGACTGTGATAGAGGCCACGATGCGCGAGGAGAACGGCAAGGTCGTGATGGAGAAGACCTGCCCGAAGCACGGCGCATTCAAGGATGTCGTGTGGTCTGATGCGAAGACATACCTGAGGGTCGAGAAGTGGGCCAAGGACGGCGTCGGAGTCAAAGACCCCGCCATCCCGAAGGCCAAACAGTGCCCCTTCGACTGCGGCCTCTGCGACCTGCACCTGAGCCACACTGCGCTCTCGAACGTCGACCTGACGAACAGATGCAATCTCAAGTGCCCGATATGCTTCGCGAACGCCAATGCGGCAGGTTATGTGTACGAACCCGAGTTCGAAACGGTCGTCGACATGCTGAAGATGCTGAGGGCCCAGAAGCCCGTGCCCTGCCCCGCGGTCCAATTCTCCGGTGGAGAACCTACGATCTACCCGAGGTTCTTCGACATCATCAAGGTGGCCAGGGACCTCGGCTTCGCCCAGGTCCAGGCAGCCACGAACGGCATAGAGTTCGCCAAGAGCCTCGATTTCTGCAAGAAGGCGAGCGAAGCCGGCCTGAACACCATATACCTTCAGTTCGACGGGCTGCGGCCCGAGATATATGAGCGGGCCAGAGGCAAGAACCTTCTCGATATCAAGCAGAAGGTCATCGATAACCACAGACAGCTGCCTAACCACCCATCCATCGTGCTCGTCCCGACGGTCGTGAAGGGGGTCAACGACGATCAGGTCTGGCCCATACTCGAGTACGCGATCAAGAACAACGATGTGATCAGGGGCGTCAACTACCAGCCCGTGGCATTCACAGGGAGGATCACGACGGAGGAGCTGGAGAAGGGCAGGTACACTCTCACGGACCTGATACACGACATCGAAAGGCAGTCGGCGGGGAAGGTCAAGGCGACAGACTGGTACCCCGTGCCTACGGTCGTAGCCGTGTCCGAGCTCGTGAGCGCCATCGCGGGCCGAGACATGGTCACCTTCACGAACCACGTGCACTGCGGCCTGGCGACGTACCTGTTCGTCAAGGACGCTGACAACGTCATGCCAGTGACGAGGTTCATCGAGGTCGACGAGCTCTTCGAGGAGCTCTACAAGCTGGCGAAGAAGGCCAGCGGGAAGAAGGTCCAGGTGTTCACGAAGGTGAAGGCGTTCAACCTGATCAAGAAGCACCTGAAGAAGGACGAGCTGCCGGACGGCATGAACACGCTCGAGTTCCTCAACGTGCTGAAGAGGGTCTTCTCCGAGGACACGAAGAAGGGACTTTCGAAGTTCAGCTGGAACATGATGTATGTCGGCGCGATGCACTTCATGGACGCGTACAACTACGACATCGAGAGGGTCAAGAGGTGCAGCATCCATTACACGACGCCGGACATGAAGCTGATACCGTTCTGCGCCTACAACTCCGGTCCCGTCTACAGGACTGGCGTGGAGAAGAAGTTCTCGGTGCCCTTGGCCGAGTGGCGGAAGAGGTACGGGGAACAGTACACATGAGGTGTTCTGCTTGAAGAAGGACAAACTCGACGAGTTCGAGGTGGACATAGACAAGTGCATGCATTGCGGAGCGTGCGTGGGCTCGTGCCCGCAGAATGCGATAACCCTGAGAGAGGTCCTGATAGAGTTCAACGACGATTGCAACCTCTGCAAGAGATGCGTCAAGGTGTGCCCAGTGGGCGCGATAACCCTCGTGGGGGATGACTGAGATGAAACGCGATTACGATGTCGTTGTGGTCGGTGCTGGACCTGCGGGGTCCATGACCGCCAAGTGGGCTGCGAAGAACGGCGCCAAGGTCCTCATGATAGAGAAGAGGCAGGAGATCGGCTCCCCCGTCAGGTGTGGTGAAGGAATATCCAGGTCCTGGCACAACTCCGTCGGCCTGAAGCTGGACAAGAAGAGCGTCGCGTGGGAGGTCAAGGGCGCGAAGATCGTCTCGCCCAATGGTTCCTCGTTCCTCCTGTCCGAGAAAATGGCCGGGGACGAGGTGGGGATTGTCATCGACAGGGTCTTCTTCGACAAGCTCCTAGCGAGGGACGCCATCAAAGCCGGCTCGGACCTGCAGCTGAAGACCTCCGCGACGAAGCTCCTGAAGGAGGGGAACAAGGTCGTGGGCGTCCGGGTCAAGTCCATGGAAGGCACCAGGGACATCACGTGCGGGTGCGTCGTCGCCGCGGACGGGTTCGAGTCCCAGGTAGGTCGATGGGCGGGGATAGACACGAGCCTCGCCCCGAGGGACATAACCAGCTGCTTCCAGTACAGGCTCACGAACATAGACCAGGACTACGACTACTGTGAGTTCGTCCTGGGCAGCAAGGCCCCCGGCGGATACATCTGGATATTCCCCAAGAACAAGGACACCGCCAATGTGGGGATAGGCATGCAGCTTTCGAAACTCAGCGGGCCCGCGGACGTGAAGAAGCACCTGGACAAGTTCATCCAGGGGGACCCGAGGCTCAGGAAGGGCAGGCCCCTCGAGCTAGTCAGCGGCGCGGTCTCCATATGCGCTCCGATCGAGAAGACCGTCGGCGACGGCATACTCCTCGTGGGGGACGCGGCAAGGCAGATCGACCCAATCACTGGCGGCGGCATATCCAACTCATGCAAATCGGGCAAGGTCGCCGGCGAGGTGCTGGCCAAGGCCGCGAAGGCGAACGACTTCAGCGAGAAGTCGTTGACGAGGTACGAGAACGGATGGCGCGACCTCATAGAGAACAACCTCTACAGGAACTGGCTCGCGAAGGAGAAGCTCGTGACCTTGAGCGACGAGACCTTCGACAAGATCATAGCGACGCTGAACGAGGTCGGGGTGGACAAGATGTCCACATTCGCGATACTCAAGGCCATCGAGGCGAAGTACCCCGAGCTCGTGAAGGAGTTCCAGGAATTCCTCTGAGCGTCATGCTCAATAGGCAGCCCGTGCTTCCCCTGGAGGAAGGGGAAGGAGATAATCCATGAGTCTGCTCGCCAGCCTAACCGGGACCAGGCGCAGGACCATCATAGCCGTCCTGCTCGTCCTGGCGCTCGCTGCTGCCCTGAGACTCTACAACATCGGCTGGAGCTACTCCAACAACGGCGTCGACGAGGGCGTGATGCTCCAGAGGGCGCTCCTGATCAGCAGGGACTACGACCTGTACACCGACATACCGTGCGACCAGGCGCCCCTGGCGTTCTACTTCGGCGCGCTGCTGAAGGGGGATGTCGTCACCCTGAGAGCCCTGAACGCGGTCCTGTCGGTCGCGGCCATCGCGGCGTGCATGTACGTGGCGAGGAAGATCGGGGGGGACATAGCCATGATCGCGACCGGGGCGTTCCTCGCGGTGGACTTCGCATTCGTCCGCGAGTCGAGGCTGTTCTCGCTCGACGGTATGGCGGCCTATCTCCTGGCGTTCGCGTTACTGTCATTCTATTACTACGCCAAAAGAGGGGACCGGCTGGCAGTGTTCCTGGCCGGCCTGTTCGTTGGCCTGTCGACGGCCGTGAAGCTCCTGGGCGGACTAGGGCTCCTGGCGCTCATCCTGTTCTTCATCCTGGAGGCCGTCAGGGAGCGGTCCTTCAGGGCGTCGAAGGCGGTCGACCTCGGCATCATGGTCGCCGCCTCAGCTGTCCCGATGACCATCCTCATGGTCGCGCTCGGCCCGTCGGAGATGCTCCAGGGCATGCTGTTCGACCAGACGCACAGGGAGTTCGAGCCGTTGTTCAAGTTCTCGATACTTGCGTACCTCGGCCTGAACCTGACATACATCCTGCCAATCGCGTACGCGCGCGAGCTCTGGGGTGTGGGCCCCGAGGTGAGGTACCTCATTGTCGTGACCGGGGTGTTGCTCGTGTTCATGATCCTGCAGCCTCTCGTGTTCTTCCACCACATGGTCCTCATGAGCCCTGCTCTCGCCATACTCGCCGGGTTCGTGACGGCCGAGACCATCAAATTCAAAAAAGGGCATAAGAAGAGGAGCCATCTATACTATGTGCTCAAAAAGGATGTGACCCTCAGGCGCTTCGCGACGCTCGTTATCATGATAGACCTGGCTGCGTCAATGGGGCTCGCGTTCTACGGCGTCGCCGCGCAGGGGGAGCCGTCCGAGATCGTGTATGCGGAGAAACTCAGGACAATCACCGACCAGGACGATTGGGTCATCTCTGGGGACCCGCTGATCGCCACGTACGCAGACAGGCAGATACCTCCTGAGGTCGTCAACGTCGCCTACAGGAGATATCCGCAGCTGACGCTTGAGGACCTCGAGCAGGCCATCGAGAAGTACAACGTGTCCGTCGTGGTCCTCTGCTTCCGACTCAAAGAGATCGACGGGTTCGTCCAGTACCTCCGCGAGAACAACTTCACGATGGTCGTACCATGGTGGATAGGCACCGGGGACGACACTGTCCTGGACCTGTTCGAGGGGAGCATCGACCCGACATACTTCTACGTCAAGGTCAGCGTGGCCGAGGAGTACGACATCCCGACGATCAACCCTAAGTCCGCGATCTAGGGCGCATATCGGCTCCGAACGTCCAGAGGGCGTTGGCGAAGAAGTTGAAGACGCTCACGAGGAATATGCATATCACCTGGGCGAAGACCTGGTAC
>JBFYNF010000018.1:0-4372 GCA_041304525.1 Thermoplasmata archaeon
GTCCTTGAGCACGCGGATGCCACCGTCGTGCCGCGGGGCAGGCTGCGGCGAACCCATGGGGCGCGGCCTCTCGGCGGCTCTCGGCGTCGCCGTCTGCACGCACTCCGCATAGGTGTCCACATCCACCCTCGTGAGGACCAACGGTCTGTTGGGATCGCCGAGGATCCGTTTCACACATCCGTCCGCGTCGGGTAGGAGCGAGAGCGCCTCCGCAGCCCCTGGATCGACGAGGATCCCCTTCTCCGCGAGGGCACGTGTGATGCTCCTGCTCATGCGCCAGAACCTAGCGCGCAGGTCTTTAATATCTTTTCGGGCATGGCTGGCTGATGACCGAGGTGCACGTGAGGACGATGTGTCATCCGACCGAGGACCGCGCGAAGGTCGTCGGCGGGATACTCGCAATCTTTCCGGGGGCGGATGTCCGGGGGGAGGGCGCGATCGAAGCGACCGTGACCTCGCTCGATCGTTTCGCAGAACTCATCGCGCGGCAGCAGATCCGGGATGCCGCCCGTTCGGTCCTCAGGCGCAACATCGATGGCGGGTCCGCATCGTTCACTCTCAACAAGCAGGTCGCAGCCGCGGGGCGGATATCGTTCGCGGAGGAGGACCATCCGTTGGGCGACATCCAGGTCGTCATCGTCGACGACGACATCGAGGCGCTCATCGACAGGGTCGCACCGTCGACCAGGCCGCCGAGGGGGCAGAGCCCATGATCGGGGTCGCATCCCCATCGTTCTGCCGGGTCCCGTTCCGGACCATGCTGGAGCAGGTCTCCGAGCACTTCGAACTGTGGGAGGTCCTCTCCGAGGGCCTGCACATGCTCCGCGACGTCCGGGACGGTATCCGTCACGGTCGGGACTCCCTGGGGATGCGGTTCCAGGTCCACGCACCCATGTCGGATGTGAACATCGGGAGTGTGTACGAACCGATGAGGCTCGCATCCGTCGCCGAGATCGGGGGCGTCCTCTCGCTGAGCAGGGAACTCGACATCAGGGTCGTCACGGTCCACCCAGGGTTCGTCAACGGCATCGCGTTCCTCGACAAGCCAGAGGCTTTCTCGAAGACCGTGCAGTCGCTGAAGGAGATAGACGCCCTCTCGAAGGAGCACTCGGTCTCCGTCGCGGTGGAGAACATGCCCTCAGGCATCAACGCGACCTGCACGACCGCCCAGGCCCTGTTCGAGGCCGTCGAGGGCACGGACCTCGGCGTCTGCTTCGACATGGGGCACGCGAACACGGCGGGCGAGGTCGGGGCCATGCTCCGCGGCGTCTCCAGGTTCAGGAACGTGCATCTGCACAACAACGGTGGCCAGTGGGACCAGCACAACCGCGTGGACGACGGCACGGCCGACCTCGCCTTGGTCGTCGGCACGCTCAAGGCCTCATACAGGGGCAACATCATAGTCGAATCGACGGACCTCCTCAGCGGCGTCGAGAGCAGGCGCATCCTGGAGAAGGTCCTATGAGGAGTTCCCACACCGCATGCATCGGAACTTCCCGTCGGCCCATCTCGCCTGGGTGTGCCCACACATCGGGCAGACGTAGCCATCGGTGAAGGGCGAACGCGGTACCTGGAGCGGCTGCCCGGTCTGGCGCCCATAAGGGGGCGTCGTCCCCGGTACTTGTGCCGTCGCCGCATATGCGCCTGAGGGTGCGTAGGCCTGCGGGAACAGTGCCGGCGCCCCGACGATCTGGGGTCTCTCATCGAGGTACTTCTTGCCTGTCACGAACTCGGCCATCCTGATGACGTAGTACGTGAAGAATACCAGCCCCAGCCCGGCCCAGAGGAGGACCCCGGCGAAGTAGGCGACAGTGAGCCCCAAGGAGTCCGTGAACACCATCGTCGGCATGGACAGGTAGTCGAACGCGAAGTGGAGGACTATCGCCGCTGCGAGCCCGTGCCTCAGGAAAAGGTAACCGAAGGCTGCTCCAGCGACGGCCGCTGGAAAGATCTTCCATGCCCCCCAGGAGTCGTAGTGAGCAAGGCCGAACAGCGTGGCCGAGACCAGGATGAGCGCCACCTCGACGAGGCCGATCTTGAACCCGCCGCCGAGCAGATACCTGTACGGCTTGGACGCCCTCCTCTTCCTCAACAGGTCGATGGCAAGGAGCGGCGCCCCGATCAGGACCATACGGGCGACGATCTCCTCCCAGACGGATGCGTTCGCCAGCCCGAACAGCAGCTGCCAAAGGTCGGAGTCGGATATGGGGTCCGGCGGCTCGTAGCCTCCCGACGCCATGACGAATGCCAGGACGAGGTCGAAGAACAGGACTCCGAAGAACAACGCGCAGACATCGAAGAGAGCACTGTGGTCCCTCGACTTCCCGGTCATTCTGATTTCGTCGGTGAACCCCTTCATGCTGCTGAGGATGAGCCAGATGACGCTGGCTATTATCGCTCCTACGATCGCGAGGTAGTACGCCACGAGCGCGGTCCCGGATATCGAGAAGAGCGGTGTGAGCAGCGGGATGAGCGCGTAGACCGTGTATGTCGCATCGCCCAACTCGGGGAGAACGATCCCCACCCCGTAGACCAGGACCCCCAATGTGACCATGAGGTAAGCGACGTATGTCAGCATGAGGGCGGCCATGACGGATTTGACCACATCGCGCCAAGGCTTCCTGGCCGGCCTCTGCCTGGCGACCGCGACCTGCCAGGCGTAGTGAGGGCCAGGCTGCGTCCCGGGGGCACCGACGTTCCAGCCCTGGGGCGGCCTGATGGAGGCCTTGACGGAGCCGCAGTTGGGACAGAAACGCCCTCTGCCCGGGATCCGCGCCCCGCATGCCGTGCAGAACTCATCCGGTGGCTCTGGTTGAGAACCATCCATCACGCCAGGCGTTACATGTCGCACGATATATTACACTATCGTGCGCCCAGTGAGGGCACATCGTTGGTGCGGTGCTCACTCCATACTGCATCCTATGTCCTCGCGTCAGGGCGTCCGACCTCAACGAACATTTAAATCGAATCAGAATATTAGTGGGCTGCCTACTCCTTGGAGGCAAACCAAATGGATGACGATAAGGAAACAAGGGTACGTTTTGAGACACTGAGTGCAGAGAAGATTCCCTTTGGAAAGAACAATTTCTTGGAGGTCGCAAGGAAGAAGGCGATCACGGAAGAGGGCAACGCCGAGTTCATATCCGTGTCCAGGGGTTATTTCCTGCCTGATGGCAGCGAGAAGTACAAGAAGTCGATCACTATCCCCGACGACCCGAGCATAAAGGCCTTCGTCACGGAGAAGATCAACAAGCTCTGACGGTCAGTGTGCGGGTCGTGCCGGCCGCCCGGAGGAGGCGGTTCGCCCGACATCACATCGAGTCTTCTTCATTCAGAGGGCTTCTTCTCGATCAACATCTCGAGGTAGGTCCTGGGTTCGCCGCGCTCGAGCCCCAGCTGCTCCTGGGCCATGGCGATGAGCCCCTCCGCCCTCTGCGGCTCCTCGGTGATCAGCTCCAGTTCGATGAAATCCCCGAGCCCTTCCACCTCGTCGATCTCGACCCGGAGCTTGTCCAGTATGTAAGTCGTCCTCTTCTTCGAGACCACGTGTCTTTCCACGAACCCGAGGCGCTCGACTATCCTCTGCGCCGCGAGAGGGTCGTCGACCGAGACAGTGACCTCCTCCCGCGCCTTGGTGTGCTCCATCCGCATCCTAGGGCCTTTGTATGTGAGTTCAGCCCCTCCGTCCCGCTTGCGGAGCCTCAGCGCCTCGTCCGTCTTGCCGAAGTCCCTGTCCGGGTGGGCGAAGTAGATGTCCTCGAAAATCCCCTCCGAGGTCTTCTTAGCGCCCAGCCGGATGAGCGCCTTCTCGACCTTGTCGTTCCCGGGGGACCGGAACTTGGATTCGACCTCTATCACACCACTCAGTAGTCCCTGGAGATAGATTAACCTGTCTCGTCGTTGGCTGGCATGGCCCGACACTTTCACCAAAAGGTATAAGTCCCGACTTATCGATGGAAGCCTCCCCCCATGTGGTGCAGGTGGACCGAATGGAGCAAATAGAGAGGGCCATTAAGTTCCGGAAGGATGAGCTCGTCGAGATCAAGAAGCTGTACGAGACCGTCATGACATTCGCATCTCATGGCATGTTCTACAGGAGCGGAAGGATCATGGGCGACCGTCTCGTCCGGACGATCGGCACGGACCTCGGCCGCATCCGAGACGCCCTAATCAAGGAAGGATGGGTCTCGGACATCCTGTTCGAGGGTTCCGTCATCACGGCCACCGGCTCGATAGAGGTCAGCAGCTCGGATTCTCCGACGTGCCACATGCTGAGGGGTGTGCTCGCCAAGATCTTCGAGGAGAGGACCGGCAAGGACGTCTACTGTCACGAGCGCAAGTGCGTCTCCAAGGGCGACGATAAGTGCGTGTT
>JBFYNF010000019.1:0-31320 GCA_041304525.1 Thermoplasmata archaeon
CTCACCAAAGGCTATTATATGCCAGGCCAATGACGACGCCAACGGGCCCGTGGGGTAGCTAGGATATCCTTTTGGCCTTCGAAGCCGACGACGTGGGTTCAAATCCCACCGGGCCCGCTCAACGCTCTGGCTTTTCCAAGAACGTACGAGTCAGTGCTACTGTGTAGCACGATAAAGCCTTCCTCATGTCCGTGAGGTTGAGGTCGAGGTACTTCCTCGTCATGTCCGTGCTCGAGTGCCCGAGGATCTCCGAGATCACCTCTACCTGCACCCCGAGGAGCCACAGGTTGCGGCCGAAGGTCCTGCGCATGTGCAACTTCGCGCAATTTCTTCTGAACTCTTGCCGTACTTTCGCACCACTTCCAAACCACCACATGATGCGGGAATACGGAAGAGTCCTCCAGCGTGCATGCGCTACTGTTACCCGTCTTAACACTAGGTGCATGAAAAGAGATGTCTGGCTCCAGCGCATACGTAGGCTGTTAACGAGGGTTAGCTCGTGGTTAGGAGTGTTCATTCAGACGCCTCCTCTTCCGACCGAGCGCCGTACTTCCTGAGGTTCGAATTGTATGCAAAAGCGAACCCGGATGGAGCGATGTACGATAAGTTGCGCGACCCTCGCTTGATGTTGAATCCCAGGACCTGAAGTGCTCTCGTAACCCGCCTGGTTGGGATAGGGCGAGACGACTCATCCGCATCTCCCTGCGCAATGAAGTCCTGATTGAGCTGGTCAGCGATATCTCTGGAGGATATCTTCAACGCGGCCAACTCGAAGGCTCCATCTAGGGTGGATCGCTTCTTGTACTTGAGGGCCGCCTTCTATGTCGACGACGCCCTCGGGTACCTGGGGCTCGCAATCCTCCTGTTCCTGATAGTGTACTTCCTGATCGGGGTGCTCACGCACCGCAGCCACTGATCCTCTGGACGAATGCGCAGCCGCACCCGTGCCAGCCCCCGGCAACGCTTATAGTGGACCTCCGGCATCCCTTCCCGACATGACAGATGCGGCCCGGCAGGAAGGCAGCGGCGTGCACCCCGCGGTGGACCCCTACGGTAGGTCTGTGGGGGGACTGCGGCTCTCCGTCACCCAGAGGTGCGACCTCAACTGCAGCCACTGCCACAAGGAGGGACAGAGGCCTTCGGCCGAGGAGATGACCCCGGAGGAGATCGGGAGGATCGCGAGGGTCTCTGCCAGCATCGGGATACGGAGGGTCAAGCTCACGGGCGGCGAGCCGCTCATGAGGCCCGACATCTCGGAAATCGTCCGCCTGGTCTCCGGGGCAGTCTCCGAGGTCTCGCTCACCACGAACGGGCAGAAGCTCGCTGGCTTCGTCGACGGGCTCAAGGGCGCCGGCCTCGCGAGGGTCAACATAAGCCTGCACAGCCGCGACCGGGAGGTCTACAGGAGGCTGTGCGGGTCGACCTCCGTGGGGTCCGTTGTCGACGGCGTCACCAAGGCGGTGGCCGCAGGGCTGAACCCCGTCAAGGTCAACATGGTCATCTTCAAGGGCGTCAACGACGACGCGATAGACGACATGATCCAGTTCTGCGCCGGGACCGGCACGATACTTCAGCTCATCGAGTACGAGGCGACCAGGGAGGGGGCCGGGACCCGCGAGTTCCAGGAGCGCCACTTCCCCCTCGCCGACGTGGAGAAGCGGCTCGCGGAGCAGGCCTTCGAAGTCCAGTTGAACGAGCTGCACAGGCGCAGGCGCTACACGATCCAGCCCGACGGGCGGAAGGTCGTCGTCGAGGTGGTCCGCCCGATGCACAACACGGAGTTCTGCGCGCACTGCACCCGCCTGAGGATGACGAGCGACGGGCGGCTCAAGCCGTGCCTGCTGGACCCTTCGGGAGAGGTCGACGTCCTCACCCCGATGCGGGCCGGCGCGGCGGACGAGGAGCTCAGGGCCCTCTTCTTGGAGGCGGTCTCGAAGAGGCGCCCGTACTGGAGGTGACAGAGGGATGAGGCCAACAATCAAGATCACAGCAGCCCCGATATCCGTGGACGAGGTCCTCAGGGCCGTGTCGTCCGAGGCCGCCGGGGGCGCGGTCTGCTTCGTCGGCACCGTCAGGTCGTCGTCCGATGGCTTCGCCGTGGACAGCGTCGAGGTCGAGTCGTCCGAGGAGCTGGCCGCGGCAGACCTTGAGCGCATATGCGCCTCCGCCGCGGAGAGGTACCCGCTGGTCGGGGTCTCTGTGGCCCACCGGACGGGCACCGTGAAGGTCGGGGAAGTCATAGTCGCGATCGCCGTGAGCGCCGTCCACAGGTCGGAGGCCTTCGATGGGTGCAGGTTCATAATCGATGAGCTGAAGAAGACGACGCCCATATGGAAGAAGGAGATCGGGCCCGTGGACAGCCGGTGGTCGGAAGCGGAGAGGTGAAGCGCATGGCCAAGATGGTGGATGTCGGCGGCAAGGACGTCGTGAAGCGCGAGGCCACGGCGGAGGGGCGGCTGGCCCTCAAACGGTCGACCGTGCAGGCGGTCCAGTCTGGGACGGTCAAGAAGGGCGATGTGGTCACGGCCTCGAAGCTGGCCGGCATCCAGGCCGCGAAGTCCACCTCGTCGATCCTCCCGCTCTGCCACCAGATACCGCTCACGTCGGCCGAGGTCGAGGTGTTCCCCGAGGGCGAGGCGCTCAGGTGCACCTGCACCGTGAGGGCGGAGTACAGGACCGGGGTCGAGATGGAGGCCCTCGTCGGGGTCACGGTCGCCCTGCTCAACGCATGGGACATGGTCAAGTACCTGGAGAAGGACGCGGCCGGACAGTACCCGGACGCGAAGATAGTGGATGTCAGGGTCATCAGCAAGAGGAAGGGGTGACGGGAATATGGGCGTCGATGAGCACAGGCGGGAGGCCCCGAAGAGCGTCGACTTCGCAGTCATCACTGTGAGCGACACGCGCACCGAGGAGGACGACCTCTCGGGCAAGACGATAGTCGAGATGATGGAGTCGTCCGGCCACAGGTGCCTCCGGAAGGCCATCGTGAAGGACGACGTCCACGCGATCCAGCAGGTCATGCGGGAGATGCTGAGCGACCCTTCCGTGAGGGCGGTCATCATCAACGGGGGGACAGGTGTGTCGAAGCGGGACGTCACGTTCGAGGCGCTCGAAGACTACCAGGAGAAGGAGCTCCCGGGGTTCGGCGAGCTGTTCAGGGCGCTGAGCTACCAGGAGATAGGGGGCGCAGCCATGCTGTCCAGGGCGACGGCGTTCGTGTCGGAGGGCAGGCCCGTGTTCTGCCTCCCCGGCTCGAGGAAGGCCGTCGCGCTCGCCGTCGGGAAGCTGATCGCCCCGGAGCTGGGGCACCTCGTCTGGGAGGTCGGGAGATGAGGCCGATCAGGAAACTGATACAGCTGGACGAGGCTCAGCGCATCATAAGTTCGAAGGTCGTGCCCGTGAGAGAGGCCGAGGCGTCGGCTTTGGTGGACGCGTCGGACCGCGTCTGCGCCGAGGATGTCGTCTCAAGGACCAGCGTCCCGCCGTTCTCGCGCGCCGCGATGGACGGCTACGCCGTCAGGGCGCGCGACACGTTCGGGGCGTCCAGGACCCGCCCGGTCAAGTTGAGGCTGCGCGAGAGGCTGTACGCGGGCTCAGTCCCGAAGGAGGCGGTCGGCAAGGGGGAGTGCGCGGAGATAGCCACGGGCGCGATGCTCCCGAAGGGCGCCGACTCTGTCATCATGGTCGAGGACACGGAGTCGGACGGCGCCACGATATCCATCAGCGAGTCGGTCCACCCAGGGAAGCACGTCTCGAAGAAGGGGGAGGACATCTCGCCCGGGACGAAGATAGTGTCCCGCGGGGAGCTCCTGAACCCGAGCAAGATAGGGGCCCTGGCCGCCGTGGGCGCCACGTCGGTGAAGGTCTACAGGAGGCCGCGCGTCGCAATCGTCACCACGGGCGACGAGATTGCCGGGCCAGGCTCGAAGCTCAAGCCGGGCCAGGTCTACGACATCAACTCCTACACATTGTCGGCGGCCGTGAGGGCCAGCGGCGGTGAGCCGCGCCAGCTCCCCATCGTGCCAGACACCATGGAGGACCTCGAATCGGTCGTGGACGGGAACCGCGACTGCGACATCCTGGTCTTCTCAGGCGGGAGTTCCGTGGGCGAGAGGGACATCATGCTGGACCTGCTGGAACGGAGGGGAGAGGTGCTCTTCCACGGCATCGCAGTGAAGCCCGGGAAGCCGACGCTCTTCGGCACCATCGGGAAGCAGCTCCTGTTCGGCATGCCCGGGTATCCGACGTCATGCCTTTCCAACGCCTATATGATCCTGGGCCCGACGGTCAAGATGATGGCCAGGCTGCCGGAGAAGGCTCCGACATCCGTCCTCGCGCGCATGTCGAAACGCGTGGTGTCCACCACAGGGCGGACCCAGTTCCTGACGGTCCGGCTCGAGGGTGAAGTCGCGCACCCGGCGTTCAAGGAGTCTGGTGCGATAACCAGCATGGCCCATGCCGACGGCTACGTGATGATACCGGCGGACGTGGACATCGTAGAGAAGGACGAGCAGGTCCGCGTGTTCCTCCTCTGAGGGCTGCCCAGGCTCAGACGTCCTTCGCTATCATGACCTCGGTCGACTTGATGATGGCGGCCGCGCGGTCCCCCTTCTTGATGTCCAGGTCCTCGACGGACTCCTTGGTGATGAACGCGGTGACGACCACCGGGCCTTTCACCCTCACCTTGACCACGGCCCCGACCGCTCCCTTCTCGACCGAGACGACCTCGCCTTCGAACTGGTTCCTGGCACTGGTCTTCATTCAGCATCCTCCAGCAAGGACATCCTGATGGTCTGCGATAAGGGTTGCCCCGTTCAGTACACGGCCTCGCCGTTCACGAAGGCAACGGTCCTCTCGTCCTTCGGCCTGTCGAAGAAATCATTTCTGCAGGCCACCTCGACGATGTCCCCGTCCCACATGAGCGCGATGCGGTCGCACATGCGCTTGGCCTGGAACATGTTGTGCGTCACTACGATGGCCGTCCTGGTCTTGTCCTGCGCCATGTACTCCGTGACCTGTCTCTCGAGGCGGACGACGTTCGTGGGGTCCAGGTTCGCCGCGAACTCGTCCAGGAGCAGTATCCCTGGATTGTGTATGGTCGCGCGCGCGAAGCACAGCCTCTGCATCTCCCCACCGGAGAGGGTCCTGGCATTCTTCTTCCGCCTCTCGTGGAGCCCGAGCCTCTTGAGCTCCGCGTCGACCTTCTCGGCGATATCGTCCTCGTCCCAGCCTCGTATCATGAGTGAGTACGCGAGGTTGTTCGCGACGCTCCTGTTGAGGACGACCGGCTTCTGGAGGACCATGCCGATCGCCCTCCTCGCGACGTCTGCCTTCCTCCCGGCGAACGACATCTTGTCCCCGCGTATGTAGAGGTCACCGGTGGTCGGCGGCTCGATGAGGTCCATGATCCTGAGCATGGTGCTCTTGCCAGCGCCGCTGGGCCCGACTATGCCGAATACCTCCCCCTCCGCCACCTCGACGGAAACGTTCCTCAGGGCGTCGACGTCGTTGTACTTCTTCGACACCCCTTTGAGGCACACAGCATCGGTCATAGCATCTCTCTCTCCTGGAGCAGCCTCATGAAGAAGAACACCACGAGCGCGACCGTGAGCAGGACGATCCCGAGGGCTATGGCCCATTCGAAGTTCCCCATCCTGGTCTCTAGCATTATCGACGTCGTGAGCACGCGGGTCCTCCCGTCGATGTTCCCTCCCACCAGGTACGCCGCCCCTACCTCTGCGATGACCCTGCCGAACCCGACCATGCACGCCATCACGAGGCCTACCCATGCCTCCCTCATGACCGTGAGAACGGACTGCTTCGGGGTCGCCCCCAGGGCTTTGACCGTGTCCTTGATGGCCTTGTCCACCTCGACGACCGACGTGATCGTTATGCCGGTGACGAGGGGTATCACCAGCAGAGTCTCCGCGAGGATCATGGCCGTCGGCGTGAACAGTATCCCCAGGTCACCCAATGGGCCGGCCCGCGAGAATATGAAATAGATGAAGAGGCCAGAGAGGACGGGCGGGAACCCGTAGAGGGTGTAGGTTATGGTCTTGATCGCTCCCTTCCCGCCGAACTCCTTCAGGCCTATTAGCGCGCCAAGGGGTATCCCTATGGCGGAGCCTAGGATGGTCGCCATCCCTGAGACATAAAGGGAGAGGACGGTCACTTCGATGAGCTCTGCAGCTGTCCCGACCATCTTTCACCCCAGGTCCCGTTCTCGGGCGTTCATGTCCCTGATCTCGTCGTGGGTGCCGATACGCACACCTCGCTGAAGACCTGGACACCCGCCAGCGACTCTGTGCTGGGGACGTATCCCTCAGCGTTCGGGAAGAACAGCTGCATCCCGTACTTCTCGTAGCTGGCGATCAGGTCCTGTCCGTCCTGAGACACGAGCCAGCCGGCGAAGGCCAGGGCGAGCGTGTGGTTCACGTGCGTCCACAGCGTGGAGTTGACGGGGATGACGCTGTACTGGTTGAAGAGCGCGCTGTCACCCGAGTAGGTGATGTTCAGGTGCGGCACGAGGTCCTCGGAGACCCTCTGGTAGTAGGTCGCATCGTCGGAGAGGGTGTATGCGTTCATCTCCTCGGCCATGTCCAGGACCGCGCCCATGGCCGCGCCGGACTGGATGTACCACGATTCTGGGAACGCTGCTACTTCGGTCTTGTTGAACCCGAGGGTGGCCCAGATGCTGAGTTCCTTCGTGTGCGTCCCGGAGTTGTCCGCCCTCGATATGAAGACGGCGTCGCCGGCCGTGCCGTTGTCGTAGATCATCTTGAACGCGTTGGAGGTGTTCGACGCAGAGGCCGTGCCGATTGGGTCCTCGCTGGGGCCGACGATGACGAAGTTGTTGTACATGACGAGGTCCCTGCTCTCGCCGTACCCGTCCGCCACGAACGCGATCTCCGCTGCGGGGGAGTGCACGAGCAGGACGTCCACATCGCCGTTCTTCCCGAGCTCCATGGCCGCGCCGGAGCCGACCGCGATGACGTCGATCGTGCAGTCGTTCTCTTCCTCGAAGACGGGCAGTATGTAGTCCAGGAGTCCGGAGTCGTACGTGCTCGTCGTCGTCGCGAGTTTCAGCGTCTGAGGCTCATCTTCCTTCAGCAGCAGGTACCCGACCGCCGCGCCGACAATCAGCGCCACGGCCACGATCGCTGCTATCATCATGGTAGTCTTCTTCATGATTCCACCGTTATGTCCGCGAAAGCATATTGAGAGGTGTTAATAAACCCGTCGGGAGTTCCTGGTCGGAATCCTGTTCCTCCGGAGGTACCATTGGCCACACGCCTGCGGGCTCACCGCGCTTCCCCATCAATGTGGCGAGTCGCAGGCGGTGCTGACATGTGAGCCTTCGGTTCGCGTGAACTCGAGCAGCGGCCGGGCGTCTTCAATTCATGCCCTGGCGAGACACGTCTTAGAATCACGTCGAAGTCGCCTCGGAGTATCTGCGAGTGTTTATATCGGTCCTTGGCTTTGCGTCGGCAATCAGTGCGGTGATGTCGTATGGAACCTGGAAGCACCGGATTCATGCTAATCGCAACGAGTCTTGTCATGTTGATGACACCTGGCCTTGCCTTCTTCTATGGAGGCCTCGTCGGTCGGAAGAACGTGCTCACCATCATGATGCAGAGTTTCGTGTCAATGGGGATTACCACAATACTCTGGGTCACAGTCGGATTCTCGCTGTGTTTCAGCGGTGACGTCGGCGGGATAATTGGGAATCTTGATCACGCATTCTTGATGGGGATCGACCTGAACTCTGAGTTCACTGCCGATATCCCAGTGTTCGTATTCATCGCATACCAGATGATGTTCGCCGTGATTACACCTGCTCTCATCACCGGTGCGTTCGCAAACAGGGTCAGATTCTCCGCCTATCTGATATTCCTGGTGACTTGGTTGCTGATGGTGTACTTCCCGATGGTCCACATGATATGGGGTGGTGGAATCCTGGCTCAGTGGGGAGTCCTCGACTTCGCTGGCGGCATAGCTGTCCACGCCATAGCAGGGATGGCCGCCCTCGCGTCCGTCTTCTTCATAGGTGCGAGGAAGGATAAGCTGTCCGGCCCTCACAGCATCCCCCTGGTCGCTCTTGGCACCGGCCTTCTATGGTTCGGCTGGTACGGGTTCAATGCCGGCAGCGAGCTGAGGGTGGATGAAGTGACTGTCACGGCATTCCTGAACACGGACATCGCAGCGTCATTCGCTGCCATATCCTGGCTCGTTGTGGCCTGGACACTTGAGAAGAAACCGAAGTTCGTGGGCTTACTCACCGGCGCGGTTGCCGGATTGGCGACGATAACCCCTGCCGCTGGTTTCGTGACCCCTCAGGCCGCTATGGTCATTGGGTTGTCAGCAGGCGTGATATGCTACTTCGCAGTGGCGCTCAAGAACAAGAGACACTGGGACGACGCTCTCGACGTGTGGGGCGTTCATGGCGTCGGCGGCACTGTCGGCGTGGTGAGTCTGGGATTGTTCGCTTCGCTGGAGGTGAACAGTGCTGGCTCGAACGGCCTTCTCTATGGTGACGCGGGCTTCTTTGTCGTCGAGGTCGTCGCGGTGACCATCGCATCAGTGTATGCATTCGTGTTCACCTATCTGATGTTGCACGTGATCGACAGGATCACGCGGGTGAGAGTGACCGATGCGGACGAGATGGCCGGTCTGGATCAGACAGAGCACGGCGAGGACGCGTACGTGTGAACACGGTATGTGATTCCCACCGGGTCCGTCACATTCCCTAGCTTTCGCAGAATCGTACGGGGCAGTGCTGCCTTCTAGATTCAGCGAAAGACCAAGGGGAGGGGAGAGAGAGGCCGAAATCAGGGTGATGGAGAGGATTCACTGCGCTCCCTACCAGAGGTGAGTATATTAACTTCCTCGCGTCTCCAAAGTGCTGGCGCTCGGGAAACGGGGTAGAGACAACTGATGTCAAGGAGCATCCGTGGTAATTGGCGTGTGCGCGGGGCGTCATCGGACGACATTGGGGCCATAGTGGCTCTGATCAACGCTCACGCACGTCATCATTATGGCGAGGACCGCATGGGTGAAGACGAGGCCCGGACATGGTTCTCGACCCCTGGTGTGCAGCAAGACGATACGCGGTTATGGTGGAGGCCTGACGGCGTGCTGGCGGCATACGCGCAGGTCTACTGGCCCGAGTTCCCATCTGCATGGGACGTGCTCCATGACGTGACCGTTCACCCGGACGACGCCAGTGACGACAAGCTGTGGGGCGATATTTTCGCATGGTGCGAACAATACCAGTGGAAAGCAGCAAAACGCCTCATCGGCACCGCAGGTAGTCTGTGTTGCGGTGCGCGCGTTCTTGAGAACGATGCAGACAAGCGCCGGCAGTACGAATCCAGGAGGTTCCGACATGTCCGCGATGAGACGCTCATGCGGGTTGAGCTCGCGGAGGCCTTGAGGCGAGACGTCGGGGAGCCCGATGGCGTAAGGATACGCGAGCTAGACTTGGCAAGAGACCTGCAGAGCTACGCGCTCGCTTACGGAGAGGCGTTTCGTGATCACTGGGGTCATGCGGATGTCGCTCCAGATGAGCGCGTGCGAAGGAAGAAGGCGGAGTTCGAGACGTGGGGGGACATGTACGTGCCCGGGCTATGGTTCGTCGCCCTCGAAGGCGACACCATCGTGGGGAGCGTCGGAGGCTTCCTGAACTACGGGAACGTGAACGGGCGCTGTTACATGTACCATGTGTTCGTGCGTCGGGAATGGCGTAACCGCAAGATTGCCACTGCGCTGCTTCGCACCGAGTTTCAGGAGCTGCAGCGGCGTGGTGGCCATACCGTGGAGCTACATGTCGATTCTGCTAACATGACCCACGGTTTGGAGCTCTATCGCGGCTTCGGAATGCGATCAATCTGGCACCAGCGCCTATACGAGAAGATGGTCCCGGCCGGTTCTACTCAGTCATGAGCGGAGTCGGAAGGCATGGGATCCGGCAATGGAGCGACGGGCGGTTCGCTGGAAGAGGTCTGGATTCGTGCGCGGTTCGGCCCTGGTTGGGCGAAGTGTGAGGCTTGCCGGCTCAGCGAAGGTGCGGTTCCCGCTGGCCCCGTTCCCTCTTTTGTCAGGTGGATCAAGGCCTTCGCCAACAGTGGACTCGTGTCGCAAGGTTTATCAAGCGCGGGGCTGCTAGTCAGCCCTGGAGTGGCGGGTGGATCCGTTGTACCCAATCGAATGGATAGTCGTCGCGTCCGTGCCCATGCTGTTGTGGATTGCGCTGTACGCCTTCTGTTCCGCGCGGTCCAGGGGAGGCGGGCTGAAGGTTCATATCAACTCGTTCGCCATCATCGGTGCGTTCATGGCGTTGGCGTCCTTCGCCACCGGATGGTGCGTGGTCGAGTCTGGTCTGGACTGGTCGGCATCCAGCGACATGTCCTTCTTCCTGCTGTTCACCTATCCCGTTGCGCTCATAACCCCTCTCGCGGGCCTCGGGCAGATAGGGATCCTGGTTTGGGTGCTCGGATTCGCGCAGCAGCATGACGCCAGCATCACGCCGTGGCCTGGGTACCTGCTAGCATGGGCCTCCGCAGCGCTCATGTTCGCGGGGATGGCATGGCCGTCGGGCTTTTCGGGGGGACAAATCAGGCCCGGCTTGAGCGACAGGTTGCTGACCCTCACGGCCAGGCGCCCCTCCGGCCCGTGGATGCCCGACAACCAAGCCTTGGCCGCCGTGCTCTCGGTGATCCTCGTCTTCGCAGCTGCGGCCTCCCTTGTCCTCAGGGGCGATATCGAAGCGCCGTTGCTGATGCTCGTCGCCCTCGTGTTCGTGCTGTATCTCCTCAAGGTGCACCCTATGACCGGCAAGTGGAGGAAGACGGGCGGGCAGGCACGGAAGGAGGTTGTCTCGCTCTCGCCGTCGGCATCCAGGATGCCTAGTGCATCGGGCAGGTCCAGCATGGCATGGGTTCTGTTCGTGGGCGCGTCGTTCGTGGCCATGGTCGTCGTGATAGTCGTCGCGGCCGCCTCGTTCGGCTCGTCTGGCTACTCCGGGGAGGAGAGGACGACGGCGCTCCTGAAGGGCGTTGGGGTGCTCGCCATCGCCCTCCCGGCCGCTTTCATGGCGCATCGCAGGGCCATTGAGCCGCGTCTTCCGAGAGGCGTCATGACGGCAACGTCGGTGCTCTTCTCCATCTTCATGCTGATGTCCGCAGTCGCGCTCTCCGACATTACAATGCCGGTCTTCCATGCCTCCGGGTTCCTGTTCCTCGCAGGGACGGTGTTGGTCGGCATCCCCTTGCTGTTCCTGCAGGATGAGGGCCGCGAGGGGGCCACGGCTGGAGGGTAGTCGGTCTGATCTAGGCAGCTCTACTGGGCCTCTCGGCTCCCAATGGGAGCCCGTCGTCCGGACCTAGTGCAAAAATACGAGGCAGGGGAGGGCTCTCCCATCCCCTGCCGGGTGTTTCGTCCTCAGTTGTTGTAGTCCACGAGGAAGTCGTACCAGCCGGTGTCAAGGGCGAAGTCAAGCCCGGCGTAGACGCTGGAGTACGACGCCCACTCGGTCGACGTCCCCCACCAGATGGTCAAGCCTCCGCACATCGTCGTGCTCTCGGAGTTGTCCATATAGAGCACCGCGTCCTCAACGACAGCAATCAACTGCGTCGTGAGGGCCCTGAGTTCTGGGTCGGTGATCTTGGAGTTCGCCAGGAGCGTGTTCCCGAGGTCCACCATGTCTACCTGGTACTTCGTGTAGAATACCGAGTATGTGTCCCTGACGACGGTCTTGTAGGTCCTGTAGTACGCGTTGAGGTTCGCGTAGATCTCATCACACCACGCGTCGATGGTCGCCATCGACTGGTATATGGTGCTGGCCCTCACCGCGCTGAGCGTTGCGTAATAGTACTCGCTCCGGGGGTCGTAGTACTGGGCCCATCCGTCTATCATGTCGCTCGCGACCTGGTCCGGCGTCCTTGCCGGGTCCAGTGCCACGGGCGTGAACATGAAGTCGTACGGGAAACCATCTCCCGCGACAGTCTCGAGGGAGGCGACCACTATGTCGACGAGGCCAGTCAGCGAGACAGCATATACGGTCTCCACGCTCGCCATCGAGCACGCGTCGCACGAGAGGATGTCGATGTACACTCCGGCGTCGACTATGGCCGCCCTGAGCTCATCGAGGTACATCCAATCGCCAGATGTGTCGTCTCCGCAGAAGCCGTTCCACGCGCTCCCGTGGTCCCACAGGTTGACCAGCAGGTGTTCGGACGGATATCGTGTCGCCGTCTGGTCGATCACCCAGCTGAGCGTCGCCCCGTCCCCGAAGTTCATCTCGGGGAATGTCTCGACGATCTGGGCCGTGCTGCCTTCGATCTCCCACAGCTCGGTCCCCGGGTATGCCAATCGGTCCACGAAGGCGACTATGTTCACATCCGCGCTCGCAGGGATGTTCTGCAAGTACAGAAGGCTGAGTCCCTCCCAGTATGTGTCGAAGTTGTTGTCCGCGTCTATGTACAACGAGATAGTCCACGAAGCAGTCGTCTCTTCCGCCCGCGTCTGGGTCGCGCTCATGGCAAATACTGCTGGCAGCGCGAGACAGACGGCAACAATCACACTAAGTGATGCCCCACTGAGTCTCTCTCTCATGTGTTCCCCACCAAAGGTGCCGATCTTCAAACCGGCCCCTTTGGGGTGAATGGTCGTCCAAGTATTTGGATTCGGGCAGTCTTCTCTTTATGGTTCCGTGTGTTCCGAATAGTCAAGAAGGATGGAACCTGTGGTTTCCGGCCGATAAGACCATCTCGAAACGCGCACCCTCTCCGTGAATCCCCGTCTCCGAGACTGAGATGCCCGTTATGGCAAGCACCTCCTTGATCAGGAAGAGGCCCATGCCCGTGTGCCGACCATATCCCTGCTCGAATATGCGCCCCTTCTCGTTCTCGGGAATCCCATGTCCATCGTCCTCGACGATGAGCACGAGGGCCCCATCTCTCTGTTCTGTGCGAAGCTTCACAGTCGTCACTCCATCCCCATGCCTCTTGGCATTGTCAAGGAGGTTCCAGAACACCCTTTCTATCATCGGGTCCGCGTACAGCTCCAGTTGGCGCAGGTCCGGTGAGATGATCACACTCTGGAAATCGAAGGACTTCGTGACGGCCTCGATTGTCTCACTCACGTTGGTCCATACCGGGTCGTTGGTGCCAGCTCTCTGGTAGTCACCTGCGAACCTCAATTGCTCTTCTATCGCCTCAAGAGACTCCTTGACCTTCTGCATGTATCGATCCTTGAGTGGACCAGTTACGTCGCCATGTTCCGAAAGGCCGATGTAACCCTTCATTGAGGCGAGCCTGTTTGAGATATCATGTCTGGTCATCGCGCCCAGTATGGTGAGCTTCTCGTTGGCCTTTCTGAGGCTCTCTTGCGCGGCCTTCCTCTCGGAGATATCCCGCACGTCCGCCACTATGGCCAGCCTTCCGACGTAGTTGAACTTGCGCAGTTTGATCTCAACAGGAAAGATCGAGCCATCCTTCCTCTTGTGGGCTCCTTCGAATTCCACCTCTCCCGCCAAGAGGAGCTGCGCGGTCCTGTCTTCGACCTTGTCAACGGATTCAGGACCGTCGATGTCCTCCGGACGAAGCTGCAGGAGCTCATCTCTGGAATAGCCAAGGCTCGAGCAAGCCTCCTTGTTGACGGCGATGAACTTGCCGCCGGGCTCGTGTATGAATATGGCATCCCCGGACTTGTCGAAAAGGTCTCGGTACATGCTTTCCGACTCCGCAAGCGTGTGCTCGCGTTTGCTCCTCTCCACGAATCTCGTGATTGCATCGGCGAGGCGGGTCAGATCGTTCACTATCTCGATCTCTGAGTGGAATGCGGAAGTGTCTTCATGAGCCACGAACACGGTCGGTTTGGCGAATCTCAGCGCCCCGGATTGTCGGTGATACTGGATGGCGATATCTGGCCCATCCCGGGCGTCGAGAATCACAAGGTCGCATTCCATGAATGCATTGTCGGGTACGGCTTCGCCCAAGGAGTCTACTTGGATGAGCCCGAGACCAGGGTTTCCCTGCATCGCAGACCTGAGTGCCTTCTTGAACTCAGGGTCACTGCCGATAGAGAGTATGCATATTGCATCCGGGGACGTGGGCAACCTGTCTCCTGAATGTGGTGGTGTCATGTGGTCACGGGGGAGGGCTCGGTAAGACTGGTAGACATAGACTCGGATGTCTGGTTATCAATCTTCTCCCATCCACGGCGTCCACGAACGCCGAGCGAATAGCAACCTTTATCTTCCAGTTGTGACGGCGATTCCCTCTTCCCGCTCCGGGCTACGAGGTCACGAGTTACCTTGATTGTGCGACGGGGCTCGAGGAAGTGTGATTATCACTCTAGCCCCTTGGGTGTAGTCACCCACGACCCTATCCTCGACCCTGATCCTCCCCCCGAGTTGTTCCGCCACGAGGGACATTATGGTTAGGGTGGATGCCACGCCTCGCGAGTATCTCTTCGAGGGGTCAGACGAAGTCACGTTCAGGGCGGACTTCGTATGGTCTGGTATCCCTGACCCATCGTCCACGACCTCGATGTTCCATGCGGGTCTGCCGGCACCGACACCAACGGGAGTGACGTTGATCGTTATCCTATTGGTTTCCTTCTCTGAATGCTTGATCGCGTTGTCGAACACTTCTTCGATGATCCCCTCCGCGACGCTGCCCCCGATGACCGCGACTTCAGACTCATCTGGAATCTCGACGACAACCCGCAGCCTCTTTTCAGGATGAGCATCCTTACGTGTCCTAACAAGCTCGGGCAGCAGCACCCGGAGGTCCAGAGCCCCGAAGCTGTTCACATCGATTCGCTCCGCTCTCGATAAGCGCCTGAGGTTGGCTATCAGGGATGCGACCTTCTGGGTCTGTTCCACAATTTTCCCCGCTTCGTCTTTCTGCTTGTCCGAGGCGTTCGGCGACTGCAGTATGATTTCAGCTCGGTTCATGATTGGGGTGATCATGTTCGCGATGTCGTGGCTGAGGAAGTCTAGATATGTCTGGGCCTTCATGGTCGCGGCCTCAGCCTCCTTCCTGCGTTTCTCGGCCTGTTTCTGCGCCCTTCTCAACCTGTCGTAGGGTTGAGTGACCGAGGTGCTGAACAATGCGATGAAGACGAGGGTGAAGCTGGCGATTGTGAACAACACGGAGAGGATGCTGTGTCCATCGTTCGGTTCCTGGTGAAGGCTGAACGCGGCGTGATTGTACGCGCCGATGAGCGCAGCGCACGAGAGATACGCGTAAGTCATGTCGTGCGCTGGTCGTCCAATGGCATAGTACTTCGCGGTGGCCACCAGCAGAGTGCCGATCATGACGAACTCGACAATGATCCGTGTCGCATCGGCGTTAGCATCATGAGGGCATAGCGAGGGGAACGATGAACCAAAGAGCCAGGCCGTCGCTGCTACCATCGCCGTGTAGGCTAGGAACCCTAGAAGCAGCAGACGCGGTTCGCCCTTGACGACCCTGCGATGGTTCGGTATGTATGCGGCAGCCAGCATGGTGCCCGCCATCGTGACGCCGCTCATCATTTGGAAGAACGAGCCGACTGGAGCCTCGTCCGAATCGGTGATGTCCATCAACTCGGAACAGGTCATCATGTGGGCGAATGTCAGGAGGCCCGTCGAGAGGAAGCCTGTCGCGATGAATATTGCCTGTAGGGACTTGAGTTGCTTCGGTGGTAGCCATTGGATGAAGAACACGCCGAATGAAACAAACATGACGATCGTCTGTGCGGTGAATCGAAGAGTGGAGCTCATCTGCGGGTCTTCGATGACGGTCCCACCAGGCACGAGGAGAGACACTGCTACAAACACTAGCGTTGCAAATGCCGCCGTCAGGATGAGGAATCTCTGTCCCCTATCCAATGGATGATGCCGGATGCTACGACCTCCCGGATCTCCCCAACCTATGCGTAATCGGGATCGGGATTATTTCATGGTGTGCCCGCACTCGCATTGGAGGCAGGCCTCAGGACGAATAGTGGTCGTCTCATGTCAGTTCGGTCTCTCTGAAGACATACGCTCCGAAGATGACGAAGAAGACAAGGAGTCCAAGCAGCACCAGCCCGGAGGCGAGCGGATCAGATGCCTCCTCGAAGGTGCTCATCCTCCCGTAGTCCACCCAGTCGGCACCGACGCTCCTGAGGTAGTACTTGACGGAGAATTTCTGAATCGCTCCAGGCAGCGACCCGATGAACCCTTCCCATATGAATGCGTAGAATAGGCCGAAGAACACGGGTTTCTTGAACAGCACCCCGACCGCGAGGAAGAGGGCGGAGTAGACGAACGCCCCGACCGTGACGAGCACGGTAAATTCGAGGTACACTTCGAGCGCCTCGCCGCCGAGGTCGTTCTGGGCGAAGAACGCGAGGAAACCCGCGGTGTTCACGACGAACATCGAGACGGCGACCGCGGATGCAAGGGGGATGTAATACCCCGCATACGAGAATGCGCGGTCCAACGGCGCGGTCGCCACGTGAGTGATGCTCTTGTCGTCTATTTCGTCCCGTATCAGGGACGCCCCGTAGATCATCGCCATCACGGGCATGAAGAAGAACAGGATGAGAGTGTCAAGCATGTCCGTCCCATCAGGGAGCGGGTCCACATCCTGCGTACCAGCGTAACCCATGACGGCCGCCACGAAGACGGCCACGAGCAGCGTGATGATCGCCTTCCTGCTGAACACGAGCTTCTTGAATGAGTGCCGCGTGATTGCGATTATCCCGGTGAACGCCGTTTCGAGATCCATCGGTCACCGCCCCACTAGGTATCTGAATATGGCTTCCAGGTTCTCGTCCAGACTGTACATCTTGGTCACGGATGCCCCGGACCGTTCTATCAGTTCCGGGAGCCGGTTGAAGAAGTCGTCAGGTCTGGAGACCTGGACGGTGATGCCCTTCCTGCCATCGTTGTAGGAAACCGATACGGTAAACTGTTCGTCCAGGAGCGCCTTTGCCAGGGCGCCGATATCCTCTCCGTCGATGACGATGTTGTGCGGGTGCTTGTCTATGAGGTCCCTGATCTCCGAGATGTCTCCTGTCGCTACCGCCCTCCCCTTGTATATCAGGACGACATCGTGCGTCATCCGCTCTATCTCGAAGAGCACGTGGGACGAGACTATCACGTCGTGTCCGTTCTCCTTGTTCAACCTCTTGATGAGGTCGATGATGTCCTTGCGGACGAGAGGGTCTGTGCCGCTCAGAGGCTCGTCCAGTATGAGCATGTCGGGGTCGTGCAGCAACGCGCCGGCGATCTTCATCCTCTGCTTCATGCCCTTGCTGTAGCCGCCGATCTTCCGGTCGAGCGCGCGATTCATCTCGACCAGATGGGACACCTCAGCTATCCGTCCGGAGAGTGCCGCACCCTTCATCGCGTGCAATCCTCCGACGAGCGACAGGTACTCCCGCCCGGTCGATTCGGACGGCAGGGACTCGTAGTCCGGGCAGAATCCGATCGACGAGTGCAGGCCAGGATTCCCCCATGGTGTCTGGCCCAGTACGGACATGGTCCCAGTGCTCGGCTTGATGAGGCCCAGGGCGAGCTTGAAGAGAGTGCTCTTCCCGGCGCCGTTCGGTCCCACTATGCCGGTTATCCCGTGTCTTATATCGAGGTTGAAGTTGTTGAGGCCGATGACCTCGCCGTACCACTTGCTGAGGGCGGTCGCTTCCATTACGGTGGTGTGAGCGTCAGCGGTGCATTCTATCCTCCCACCACCTGTTTCTTGATTCTCAGATACACCACGGCCGCAGGGACCGTGATGAAAGCCGTCATGAATCCTGCGAGCGCCCATCCATCCACGTATGGAGGCATATCGACTCCGAATATCCAGCTGAGAGAGAACGAGATCGAGTCCGCAGGGCTGATGATCCTCCACGCTGGGTCGAACTCCGCGAATATCTCCGCCACGATGATCATCACGAAGAACGACATGAACGTGCCCACAGCCGCGTAGCTCTTCCTCTTGGTCAATGACGACATCATCAGTCCATATGGCACGAAGAAGACGGTCGCAAGGGCGCCTGCGACCATCGTCCTGCCTAGAACCTCTGCGCTGCCCGCATAGTCATCGCCGGTCTGGGTCACCATCGAGGCGACCGCTACCATCACGGGTGGGATCGCGCACAGAAGGCTCATGATCAGGAGAGCTGCGGATGTCTTGCCTGCAAGATAGTCCCTCACCTTGATTGCTCTCGAGAAGTACAGCACGAACGAGCTATTGGCCCTGTCGTCGGCGATGAGGTCGGATGTCACCACGGCCGCCAAGAGGATCGCGAATATCGCGAATGTCCCTCCGGTACCCATGTAGTCGTACATGGTCTGCGCGTCGAGCGATTCATGGGGGGCGATGACAGTGAATATGATCTGGAACGCGTGCAGCAGGAGGAACCCGAGAGCGAGTAGGGCTATCACGCCGATCGACCTGATCTTGTGCCTGAACACGCTCCTCGCGATGACGTACAGTCTGGATTTCTGCGCGCTCCTGACACCTTTCCAGGCGCGGTATTCGATCGGGTTAATGCCCATCGGATCCACCTCCCTGGAACGCCTGCAGGAAGACGTCCTCGAGGCTCATCTTGTCGGGGGTGTAGCTCCGGACCTGGACGCCGTGTTCCCTGGCGAGCGCGAAGATCCGCTTCCCGTTCCCGCAACCTCTTGCGGACAGCACGATCTGCTTGATGCCCTCGTCGACCTTCTTGACGATCTCGCATGCTTCCCCGAGCGCGCGCACGAACAGCTCCAAGGCCTTCGCGTCGCCTCTGACAGTGATGCTGAACAACCCCTCCTCGCCGGCCATCAGAGCGCCCATCTTGCCGTCCCTGACGAGCCTGCCGTCGCTGATGATGATGGCATGCTCGCACACCCTCTCCACCTCCTGGAGTATGTGCGAGGACACGATGATGGTCTTTCCAGTGGCGCCGATCCTCCGCACGAGGTCCAGCATCTCCTCGCGGCCGTTGGGGTCCATGCCACTCGTGGGCTCGTCGAGGAAGAGCAGCGAGGGATCATGGACGATTGCCTGCGCGATCTTGGCCTTCTGCTTCATGCCTGTGGAATATGACTTTACGAGCCGGTACCTCTCCTCCCCGATCCCCACGAAGTCTAGCACCTCGTGGCTCCTCTGCATCGCGTCGCGCTTTCCCATGCCTGATATCTGTCCGAGGTACGAGACGAGCTCTACAGCGCTCACGTTGGGTATGAGGCAATCATGCTCGGGCATGTAGCCGATGTCATCTCTTATGCGCAGGCTCTGGGTCTGTGGGTCTAGGCCGCCGACCGATATGGTCCCTCCGTCACGGGGGATGAGCCCCAGCGAAGCCTTGATGAACGTGCTCTTGCCCGCCCCGTTCGGCCCGAGGAGGCCGATGACGCCACGCGGTATGTCGGCCGTGAACCCGTTGAGCGCGATGACCGAGCCGAATCTAACGGTGACATCTCTCGCGGTTAGGAGGATGGAATCGTCCTTGGGTGGGTCCAGGGCGGAGTGTTCCTCTGCTCCTCGCATCAGTGTGGCATGCGCCTTGGCTTTCTTATCGTTTGGGGCAGAATTCCAGACCCGGTCGGGTGCGTCTGCCTATTCAAGGAGGACCGTGCCCACTACCCTCAGCTTCCCGCCCTCGAGCTGTGCGAGCACCGCCTTCGAGCCAGGCTTGAACGCGAGCCCTTTCTGCAGTTGGAGAGAGAGCGTGGGCCTCCTCCAATCGGGTCCCACAGACACATCCTCCACCTTGGCGGGCACGAACTGCATCCAGTGGCCAACATGCAGGACCGCTCCCTTGGCCACGGGGCTGGGCCAGTACTTCACGATGTCCGCTCTACAGGTGAGCGCGGTCCTGACGACCATCGTTCGGTCGTTCGTGAGGACCATGCCTCGGTCCAGTTCTTCGGCGGTGATGCCCTTGAGCGCGAGGCCGACCCTTTCACCCTTCACGGCCCAATCATAATCGTCATCGTGCTTCTGTATGGAGCGTATCTCCGCTTCCTTGTCGCCCGGCATGACCTTCATGCGGTCGTGCTTCCGGATATGTCCGTCCGCGACCCTCCCCAGGATGACGGTCCCCACGCCCTTGACGTCGAAGTGATGGTCGATCGGGACCGAACCGCAGGAGCCCGCTTCTGGTTCGTGCGCGTCGATTCCTTCCGCTTCTCCGAGAAACAGTTCCCTCAGAGCGACCGGGTCCTCCTGGACGAATTCGTACTTCTCGAGGGCCGAGCCCTTGAGGAACGGCGCGACCTGGTCCGGGGTGATGTAGTTCCTGAGAAGCATCCACCCCTTGCGGACACCTGCGCAGTCGAGCATGACGATCGTCTCCCCCAGGGTGGGGCTGATCTCATCGACGACCACGAACGCGGCGTCGGCCATGGCCGCTGCGTGGAACAGGGTCGAGAGCCTCTCTGGGTACTTCGTCGGCTCGACGAACGTTACCGTGGTGTCTCCTCTCTTGATGTCGAAGAATGTCATGTCGGAGGCGGTCGACTTCTTCCCCAGGTTCTTGGCGTAGTCGGGGGAACCCACGACAGCGACTGTCAGGTTGGTCATTCGGTCATGGCGTACGACGGTTCCCTAATTAGCTTTTGCCGATGCACGGCTGCGCGATGTGACGGTCGGCATCATCGGCCGGCCCGAGCATGGCCAGAGGGTGTTCGGACACCCGCAAAGTTCGTATAGCACAGAATTGTTCATCATCTGGGGGCGTCTTAGCGAGGAGTCCTTCGATGGGGCATTAAAAGGGCCCTGTTCGACAGGTGTTCGGAGAGCCAAGTCCCTCGCCCTGCTGAGCGTGTGACGCCCTCGACTGACAAGAGAGTATCTAACGGGGGAAAGTCACATGAGGACAAGCACTAGGTTAGCGTGTTTCTTGATGGCTGTAGTCTTGGTGACCAGCATGTCCGTCGTCGCCATGTCGGTGGCGACGGCTGGGTCGCCTTCTTCGAAGGCCATCGAGAAGTTGGAGCCGGAATTGAGGATGCAGGTGATGGGATCCCTGAGTGGCGCATCCGAAGCGACGTTCAACACAATCGTGTTCGTCGGAGATGGCGCTGACGTCGGGGAATCCGGGAAAGCAATGGTCCGCGCAGGCGCAATTGTGACGTCGCAGTTCGACGCGCTCGGGGCGTTCTCCGTCGACATGAGCGGGGAGGCGGCGCTTAAGGTCGCTTCGCTGGACCAGGTCACACGAGTCTTCCTGGATGAGAACAATTATCGCCTCCCGGCCGTGAAATACGAGCTGGGCGCGGGCACCGAATCGCTCTCTGCGGCCGAGTCGACCGACCTCGAGTCCGAGGCCATCTGGTGGGCGTCCACGTCCAAGGAGATGGGCGCGGAGGATGTCTGGAGCGAAGGGGTCGAAGGCTCGGGAGTCCTCGTCGCTGTCCTGGACACGGGCTGCGACATCTACCAGGCGGATCTGATGGATGCGGTCGTCGCGTACAGGTCATTCACCAGCGAGGAGTTCCACGATGTCGACGGCCACGGCACGGCGACTGCCGGTCTCGTCGCATCGAGAGGCGTTAACGATTATGTGGTCCCACAGTGGGACGGCGTCGTCAAGATGAAGGGCATGGCGCCCGAGGCGAACGTCATGACTGGGAAGGTGCTCGACGACACTGGTTACGGCTGGGACTCGTGGATCATCGGCGGCATCGAATGGGCGATCACCGGTGATGACGGAGTGCTCGGTACAGGCGACGAGGCCGACATCATCAGCATGAGCCTAGGCGGGATGGAGGTCCCGAACGACGGGAACGATCCGACATCCCACGCTCTCGACGTCGCGGCCGAGGATTTCGGCATCGTGAGCTTCCTGTCTGCAGGCAACGAGGGCACGGGCCAGAGCACGATCGGTTCCTCAGGAGTGTCGAGGACGACGGTCACGGTAGGCGCATCGACCCTCAACGCGGAATGCCAGCTGCTAAAGTACTGGCCGCTCTCAGACTACTATGAGCAGTACCTCATCGTCAAGGAAGGCGAGGAGGGTTACGAGAACGACCACATGATTTGGTTCAGCAGCCGGGGTCCAACAGCCGATGGCAGGATCGACCCAGATATATCCGCCGCCGGTGCGTGGGGCCCGTCGACACAGCCAGGCAACACCTTGGAGATGCAGTTCGGCGGGACCAGCATGGCCGCCCCGGTGGCTGCCGGGATCGGCGCGCTGATCATCGACGCATACTTCCAGGTGAACGGTGAGAAGCCGACTCCTGCAGAGGTCAAGGAGATCATGATGGGTACCGCGCTCGACATGGGCTACGCCCCGAACGAGCAGGGTCCGGGCAGGGTCGACGCTGTGAAAGCCTACGAGGCCGTGAATGCGGGTTGGACAGGCCCTGGACAGACCTCGCTCGCATTGACGATCCCCATGGGTGGGTCGGCCAGCGCGGAGTTCGCGGACGGCGCCGTGCTGAGTTCGAAGGCGATTGTGCCCAGCGGCCGCGAGGGGATGACATTCTCGGATGACTGCCTGATAGCCACGGACCTGTTCTATGAGTTCGAGGTGGCAGACGGCGAGGACTACGTCACTATCGACCTCGCGTTCGACCAGAAGTACGTCTTCAAGAGGGACGTGCACAGCCTGACGAGCACGGGTGGGTACACGGACACGCATCTGAACGTGATCCTGTACAGGCTCGACGAGACCGGGGAGAGAACGATGATCAACTACGCGTACGCTCATACGAACACCCAGGAGCTCAACGCGAGGGTGACCCCTGGTACGTACGAGCTGCGAGTGTCGCCGGTCATCTACAGCACCCAGGTCGTCCCGTTCGATGTCGGGATAGAGTTCTTCAAGACGGTCGACTGGAGCTGGTTCAGCTCTGAGGGCTCCATCGCGACAATCACGGTCCCGTCGGATGCCATGGCCGGAATCCATGCGGGGTTCATCGAGACCGAGTACAACGGGTTCAGCTCGCTTGTGCCGGTCGCAGTGTCCGTCCCGATAGAGCTTGAGCAGGTCGTCGAGGACGTCATGGACGTCGGGCATGAGGTGTGGGGCTACAACGAGGGCGACTGGAGATACTACTTCGTCGAGGTGCCCGAGGAGGATGCCCCGGACGCGCTGACAGCCGTGGTCGATTGGGCGAGCTGGAACACGGACATCGACAGCTACTGGATCAACCCTGCGAGGACGGTGGTCAAGGCATCGCTGACGCAATACCTCGGCGCCGGCATGTTCGGCCCGTGGGAGACATCGTCTATGGATACGGCGGATGTGCTGACGGTCCTGGGCCCTGAACCAGGGATGTGGATGCTCGCGCTGCATGTGGTCATGATGGACCGCGTGCTCGATGAGCCGTACACACTAGTGGTGTATCCGTTCACCGCAGCTGAGTTCGGGAACGACCGTATCATCGTCAAGCCCTCGAAGCCCGCGACGACCACGCTGGTCAACAACCTCGACCAGATCGTGGGAGTCGGACTCGTACCCGTGAGGAACACCCTCATGAGCACGACCGTCGCGTATGCCGACTGGGTGTCCTCGATAGACCAGAACGGGGACGGAGCGGTCGAGATATTGTTCGACATCGCCCCTCTGACGCAGTCGCTGACCGTGGTCATCGAGTGGTATGACGAGGCGGCGGACCTCGATGTGGTGCTGTACTCCGCCGACTGGAGCAACGGCGGCATACTATGGGAGAATGGCACATCCGTGGTCATCGAGGACCCAGTGCCTGGCGAGTGGGAGGCCGCGGTGGCGCTCAAGAACAGTGCGAAGCACGTCGACTTCGTCCTGACGGTGATCACAACGGCTTACGAGCCATGGTCCAGCCTGAGTCTGAGCACATACTCTATCTGGCTGGCACCGGGTGTGTCCTCGTCGGTCACCGCATCCATCGATGGATCGATGTCGTATGCTCTGGGCATGATCATCGCGTACGACCTTGTGACGAGCTGCGAATACGACACGATCCTCGTCAACGGGAAACCGTAATGAGGGCGCAGGTCGAGGGAAACCCCTTCTCCAAACCCATTCCCATGGATTTCTCAGAATATCATCGGAACTTTGAGTTCTGATCCAGGAGGGCGCATATCTCGTCCGAGACATCGTGGGTGACCTGGCCGGCCTTCTCCTGCTCCCTGACGTAGGCCCTGGCGGCGGCGATCGAGATGCGGGACCCTTTGGCTATCACGCTGGCGATCATGGTGTGCGCGATGCCCTCGTCGACCTCGTAGTGGGCCATTATCTCCCTGAGACCATACTTGATGGAGTTCAATCTGCCCAAATTCAGCATCGTGGTCCTTTCGCTCTCGCGAGGGGAGTGCCTCCTCGGTTCGGTCCTTCTCTTGCCCCTGTATCCCCTGCTCTGGCCCGCCAACAGTATCTCTCCGGATGCGCATCCATACAGTTCTGTCATACTTAAAGTTTAACTGGCATTGGGCCAGTATGCGCATCAACATCATCTGGACGCAGTGTGGCGTCTTCGACGCTCGGCACGTCGTGCTGGAGTCAGGGCCAGGGGTTCCTAATCTCCCTTCCGCCGAGGCGCCTTCCTCTTGTTCTTGAGGCGCGTCTCCCCTGCCTCCTCGACCGGGTAGAGCTTCGCGTGGCACTTCGCGCAGAAACGCTCGCTCGCCGGGTTCGCGGCATCGCACTCGGGACACCTGGCCACTCCAGACGCTATCCTCCTGAGCTGTCTGAGCTTGTCAGGGTCGAGCCCGTACATCGCCGCGATGAAAGTGTCCTTATCCTTCCTCCCTTCGGACATGGTGTCACCTGAACAGTGTATGACATTCCAGAAAGAATAAATGATTTCTCGGACCCCGCCGCATAGGCGGGGTCCTTTGGGGTTTGGAAAGGCGCCGCGCTCACTCTGCGCGGTCCTTGTCGACCTTCTTGATGCACTCCTCGAGTATGTCGAGGCCCTTCGTGAGCAGCTCCTCGGGCACGTTCAGAGGAGGTATGTATCTCACGACGGACTTGCCGCACGGGAGAAGCATCAGGCCCTTCTTGAACGCGAGCTCGGTGATCCTGTCCCTGCTCGCGGCCGCGTGCTTCTTCGTCTTCCTGTCCTGGACGAACTCGTGCGCGAGCATCATGCCGAGGCCTCTCGTGTCGCCGATGATCTCGTACTTCTGCTGCATCTCGACGAGCCTCTTCTTCGCCTCGGCACCGAGCTTGGTGCCGCGGGCCAGGAGCTTCTCCTCCTCGATGACCTTCAGGGTCGCGATGCCGGCCGCGTGCGACAGGGAAGCGCCACCGAAGGTGTTCGAGTGCCTTCCGTACCTGTCGAAGTTCAGCTTCGCGTCGACGATCGTCGCGCCGAGCGGCAGGCCGCCGCCGAGCGACTTCGCGCTGCAGATGATGTCAGGTGCGACATCGAAGTGCTCGCACGCCCACATCTTGCCGGTCCTGCCCATGCCGGACTGGACCTCGTCATCTATGAACAGACACTTGTGCTTCCTGGTGAGGTTGAACACGCCCTGCACGAACTCCTTCGGGGGCACGACGTATCCGCCCTCGCCCTGGACGACCTCCATGCTGATGGCCGCGAGGTCGTTCGGTGGAATCTGGTTCTCGAAGTACACGTCCTCGATCGCGCTGACGCAGCGCATCCCGCAGTTCGGGTACTCGAGGTTGTACAGGCACCTGTAGCAGTATGCGTAGGGCACGTGGAAGACGCCGGGCATCAGGGTCGCGGTGTATCCTTCCCTCTGGACCCACTTGCTGGCCGTCATGGACATCGCGCCCGTGGTCCTGCCGTGGAACGCGCCCATGAAGTCCATGAGCACCTGCTTCCCGGTCGCGCGCTTCGCGATCTTGATGGCGGACTCGTACGATTCCGCACCCGTGTTGGAGAAGAAGACCATCTTCTTGTTCTTTCCAGGCGCGGTCTTCGCCAGTCTCTCGGCCATCTCGTTCTGTAGCCTGCAGTAGAAGTCCGTGCCCGCGACGTGCGTGTACTTGTCCACCTGGTCCTTGATCGCGGCGACGACCTTCGGGTGCCTCGCGCCGACGTTCAGGACGCCCACGCCAGCGTAGAAGTCGATGTACTTGTTGCCATCGATGTCCTCGATGACCGATCCCTCGGCCTTCTTGAACACCAGCGGCCAGGACTTCGTGGCCTTCACGATCCACTCGTCATCCTTGGCGACTGCCTTCTTCGCCTCCGGTCCCGGGGGCTCCACTTTGATATCTGGCACTTTGTCCATCAGAAAACGCTCCTTGTATCTGCCGTAAGCGTACGCCTGATAAATCGATTATGGTAATACACGGATTTCCTCGTGGAAAATCATCCGAATCCGAACATCTGGATACGAATACCGTATGTTTTTCGCCTCCGAGGGCCACCGACGGGTGCGCGCTTTCAAGAAGGAATATCGGGTTGGCTGAGCCGAAGCAGCGCGGGGGCCGGCACGGTGCCGCGAGCCCAAATGTCGTAGCTGACACCAAACGTATATAAAGGGGTCACATTTTAGGGGATAACCCCGCTGAGGATGCGTCCTTGAGGTACACCAGATTCGAGAGAGCAAGGATTGTCGGCGCCCGTGCGCTCCAGATAAGCATGGGCTCGCCAGTGTTGGTGGACCTGAAGGATGAGTCTATCATAGACCCCATCGAGATCGCGATACGCGAGTATGACATGGGGGTCATCCCTATGACGGTCAAGCGCGAGACATGAGGTATCACGATGGATGAGGTCGTAGAGGCACAGCCACAGGAAGAACAGGTCGCACAGCTTCTCATACCGGAGGAGGTCTACCTCACATCTGGCGTGCATATCGGCACTCAGCAGAAGAGCGCCGACATGAAGGAGTTCATTTTCAAGGTCAGGACGGACGGGCTGTATGTGCTCGACGTCAAGAAGACCGATGACAGGATCAGGGTCGCGGCCAGCTTCCTCGCCAGGTATGACCCGTCCAAGATCCTGGTCGTGTCCGCGAGGCAGTACGGGCAGAAACCCGCCAAGGTCTTCGCGAAGACCATGGGCTCCAGCGTCGTCGCTGGCAGGTTCGTCCCGGGCTCGCTCACCAACCCCATTCTACCGAACTTCATCGAGCCCGAGGTCATTCTGGTCACGGACCCCGCGGCGGACGAACAGGCCCTTAGGGAGGCCCTCAGCGTCGGCATACCCATCGTGGGCATATGCGACGCAAACAACGAGACGCGGCATGTGGACCTGGTCGTGCCCTCGAACAACAAGGGCAGGCGCGCGCTCGCGACGGTCTACTGGCTCCTGACGAGGGAGATCCAGAAGGCCAGGGGAATGGTCAAGACCGACGAAGAGTTCAAGATGACGGTCGAGGACTTCGAGGCGACGCTCTAAGAGTCGTCCGGTCCGTCCCAAGAGCCCGGAAAAGGCTATTATCCCGCGGGGGCATTGATTCCCGTGGGGATGTTGTTGACATGAGGCACCCTGCCGTTGCTGGGCAGTTCTACGAGGGCGATGAGCGCGCCCTGAAGAAGCAGATCGATGCATGCTACCTCGGTCCTCTGGGACCCGGAAGACTCCCCGAACTCAGGGCAGGCCCGAGGAAGGTCCTCGGGGGCGTGGCGCCTCATGCGGGCTACATGTTCTCGGGGATGGTCGCTGCGCACCTGTACTCGAGGCTCGCGGAGGACGGCTTCGCGAAGACCTTCGTCATCATCGGTCCGAACCACACGGGCAGGGGCTCGGGCATGGCCATCGCAATCGACGACTTCGAGACCCCGTTCGGGGTCGCCAAGGTCGACGAGGAACTGGCGAGATCCATCAGGAAGGATCTCATTGACCTGGACCCCGAAGCGCACTACTTCGAACATTCTATCGAAGTACAACTACCTTTTCTGCAACACATATCGAAGGACTTCAAGTTCGTCCCTCTGTGCATGGGCTTCCAGGACTACGAGGCCTCCCGCAGGGTCGGCGAGATAATCCGGGACGCCGTCAAGGGGCGGGACGCGGTTGTCATCGCATCGACCGATATGTCGCACTATGTCACACCGGGCACGGCCAAGACCAAGGACGGCAAGGCCCTCAAAATGATAGAGGCGATGGACCCCGAGGGACTGTTCGAGACGGTCCGGGACGAGAACATCTCCATGTGCGGCTACGGCCCCGTGATGGCGACCATGGTCGCGTGCGGGGGCGGCAAGGCCAGGGTGCTGAAGTATGCCACATCCGGAGACGTGCGTCCGATGAGGGACGTCGTGGGGTATGCGTCCGTCGTGATAGAGAAGTGAGATTAGGGGGTCTGTCCATCGTGGTGGCGATGCGCATCCCGAAGGTGACATCCGCCGCGGTGCTGCTGATGTTCGCGATCACATTGGTCTGGGCCACGCTCGTGGTCGTTGCGCCCATGCTCGTGCCCGCGGGCACGTTGACCGACCTGTCGGGCCGTGTAGGCGTCCATGACAACGACGTCCTGTTCGACGAGCTGTCTCCGGTGCCGCATGCGGTCTACTGGATAGGCGATGCGGAGTGCCACCAGCTGGCTAACAGGAGCCTTTTCATCAACGACAACCAGATGCCGTTCTGCGCGCGCGATGTCGGTCTGTTCGTCGGGCTCGCCGCTGCATCCGGGGTCGCGACCTTCGTCAGATACAAGATCAACCCGTTCTTCGTGCTGGCTGGCCTGGTCCCGATAGGCGTGGACGGGGGAGTCCAGCTGGTCACGGACTACGAGTCCAACAACCTGCTAAGGGTCGCGACAGGCCTCCTCGCGGGCGCGGTCCTCGCCCTCCTTCTGGCGCACTTCATGTTCGCGCTCCAGGAGGAGAAGCCACATTCGGAACCAGCATCTGTGGAAGAGGTCCAGGGACGTCCCGGGCAACCATGAAATACCCTTCCATGCAATCGAGATGTCATATCATCCCGGCCGCGACATCGGCTGGGGGGTGGAGCAGATGATGGGTTCTACATCAGGTGTGGAGCAGACCCCGCAAGGTGTGCCGTCCGCAACGTCGCCGGACCGCCGGTGCGTGACGTGCGGCAGGGCCATCGAATGGCACATGAACGTTTGTCCGTACTGTGGGCATGACTACAGGGTGGTCGCGGGACCGCCGATGAAGCCCAGGACCTCAAAGCCGGTGATCGGTGGGGCGCTTGTGATCCTCGCTGGCATACTGGCACTCTCCATGGGCGTGCTCTACATCGTGCTGGAACCGAGCGACCTCGAGACGTGGGGCTACTCCCCGGTCTCCGAGGCGGACATGTCGCTCTCCGAGGTCGCGGACATACTGGGGATGTGTGGCATCATCGAGATCGTGATAGGCCTGGTTGCCATCGCGGGCGGCGCGTTCGCGCTCATGCGTAGGAACTTCGGGCTGGCCATCGCGGGTGCCGTGGTCGGCATGATCGGCGTGGGCTTCCTCGTCGGCGGGCTCCTGGGCCTCATCGGCCTCGTACTCATCGCGATATCCCGGTCCGAGTTCTGAGCCCGCCAGCCAGGACTGTCAGAGATGGGCCATGGACATAATCATGGCAAACATTTTATAATTTTAAATCCCCTCTCGATGCGGAGCGGTGGGCCGCGCTCACCGCTCCGAAGTTGCGGAGGTGGAAGATGACATCTGCACCGGGGGCAGCCCCGACAAGGAACTGCGTCTCCTGCGGGAGAGCGATATCGTGGGACGCGAACGTGTGCCCGTACTGCGGGCACGACTACAGAGTGGCCATGGCCGGGCCTGCCGCCCAGAAGAAGGAGTCTGCGATGCCCTTGATTGGAGGTATACTGATAATCATAGGGGCCATCATCGAACTCGCCGCGGGAGCAGCTCTCGCTGCGGGTGGGACCGCCTTCCTCGGGATGAGCCTGGGGACATCGAGTATATTCGTCGTCTGCGGAGCGGTATTGGTCTTGGTGGCCATCATCGCGTTGCTCGGAGGCATATTCGCAGTGCAACGTAAGAACTTCGGGTTCGCCGTTGTAGGCGGGATACTGTCTCTCGGCGGGGCGTTCATCCTCGGACTGATCGGGTTGATACTCGTGGTCGTGTCCAAGGACGAGTTCCGTTGACCTGAAACCCTTTCCACAGCCTGTTTTTCACATCATCCAGGCGTTCAGGTCATATCCTCTTCATCATCCCTAGCTCGGGCTCGTACACGTCCCCCTTGTCCAGGAGGCTCGCGATGATCTCCTCGAGCCGGACCTTGTCCATCTTCTTCGCCTTCGCGGCCTCGACGACCTTGTCCCAGGGTGCGCCCTTGCCGGCCGAGTCGAGCTTGTCTATGATCGCGAGTACGGTCCCCTCCTCGTCCGCCCCGACCCCGACCTCGGTCATCTCCTCCTCGCCGTCCTTCGCCTTCGGAGCGGGCGCGGGCTCTGCCTCCTTGGCCGGGACCCGCTTCGCGGGCCGGTCCTCCCTCTGCTCGCCTGACCACTTCCCAGGCAGCACGGACGAGAGCGCATCCTTGACGGAGTTCCTGAACCTGTCCAGGTCGATGTCCTTGTAGTACTCGAGCGCGCGCACGACCCCGTCCGCGAGGTTCTCGGGGTATCCGAGCTTCATGAGCTCGCCCACGCTCGGCTGGGCCATCTGCATCGCGTCCTTCATCGCGTCTATCCTCAGGAGCGTGCTCTTGGCCGTCTCGAGTATCCAGTGGTCCCTGGTCTGCGCGTCGACCTCCACGACCCTCTCGGGCCTGACGCTGAGGTACTTGACGCCCTCTTCGGGTGTGTACGCCCTGCTCTTGCCCACGATCGCTGCGAACGCGGGCGGTGACATCTTGGACAATGACGCCGCGGCCGAGGGCTGATACTCTCCGGCGGACACGTAGAACGTGCCAGTCGGGTCGGCGATGCGCGCCCTGTACCTAGGCTTGCCCTCTTCTCCCAGGCTCTCGATGTCCGTCGCGACTCCGACTACGAGCATGCGGTTGACCTTCGCCCCGAGGGGCGTGATGATGTACGACACGGGCTTCTCGCCCTCGCCAGTGTACTCGAGCGTGGATGAGTTGAACTCCTCCGAGAAGACCCGCCACGCGACCTCGCGTACGTTCATCGGCTCTCCTCCAGCTCGACCAGGAGGCGTTCGACCTCGGGCTTGACATCCTCCACGCCCATGCCCGCGCCGTTCACGATCATGGATAGGCCGTACTCGTCGGATGTGACATTGCCCGTGATGGTGACGACCTTGAGCAGGAGCTTCTCCTCGAAGGAGTCCTTGACGACGTCGAGGTTCATGGACTTCTTCGCCCTCTCCATGCACTCGTCCAGCGTGCTCTCGGTGAGCTTCTCTGTGAGATCGCGTCCTATGACCGCGCTCACGGCGCCGCTGCCGTCATCCACTATCGCCTTGATCCTGAGGTCGGGGTGGCCATCGACCCTCCCGTGGACCTTGCACGTGCCCTTCTGGAGCGCGCGCTTGCACTCCGGGCATCTCATGATG
>JBFYNF010000020.1:0-6767 GCA_041304525.1 Thermoplasmata archaeon
CCGGCTGACCTGGCAGTGGAGTTCAGGCTGCGCATGATCGTGTGCAGCTCGTCGGTGGAGAAGCCCTCCTGTATGACCATGGCGCATGACAAGGCCACGGGGGTCCCGCCCATGACGGAGAGGTCGTTCACGGTACCAGCCACTGCAAGACGCCCTATGTCCCCACCAGGGAAGAACAGAGGTTTGACGGTGTAGGTGTCCGTTGTGAAGACGATCCCGTCGACTATGGCCGCATCATCTAGAGCCCCGAGTGGGATCTCTCCGAAATCGTGTTCGAGCTCGTTGAGGACGAACTCGCGGATGAACTCCTGCATGCGTTCGCCGCCGGCTCCCTGGGCCATCGTGATCTTCGACATGACAGGCACCGTCGGGTGTTCGGAACAGGTCCGTGGTAGTAATACCTTTTGGCTAACTGGCTCCAGCGGGCACGCGGCTCCAGGATAGGTTGATTACTTGTAACCCGGATACCGGTCGACATGCTCTCGGGAGTCGTCCTGGCTGGCGGGAAAGGAAGCCGCATGGGAGGGGAGAAGGGCCTCGTCGAGGTCGGCGACCGGCCCATGCTGCTCCACGTGCTTCGAGCGCTCTCTGGCGTGACGGACGACATCATCGTCGCGGTCGGCAGGGACTGCGGACCCACATATGAGCGGTCGCTGGGTCCCGGTGTCAGGACCGTCGAAGACCGTGTCTCTGGCAGAGGCCCGCTTGAAGGACTGTCAAACGCGTTCAGCGAGGTCGAGCGGGCGTACGTTGCGGTCGTGCCTTGCGATGTGCCGCTCTTGCGGACCGAGGTCCTGGAGCTGCTTGCGCGCAGAGCTGCCGGGAGGGACGGGGCCGTGCCGATTGTAGGTGGGTTCCTCGAACCACTCGTGGCAGTCTACAGACGGGAAGCTGGTCTGAGGCGTTTCGCAGATGAGCTTGAGACAGGGGTCGGAAAGGTCAGCAACGCCCTTGAACACATGGACATCTGCAGGGTCGAGGAAGAGGAGCTCCGGGAGGTCGACGGGCGACTCCTGAGTTTCTGGAACGTCAACTCCAAGGAGGACCTTGAGAAGGCGGAGGGGACGATCCGTCAGGGAGCCATTCCTCCTTGACCGGCCCTCCCCCCACCCCTATCTCCTGATGGCGGCCTCGATCTTCGCTTTGGCCTCCACGAGTTGGAGGGACTCCACGAAGTGGTCTGGGGATGTGTGCCTCAGGTAGTATGCCCCGTACGCCGCGACGATGAACCCTGCGAAGGCGTCGAACAGAAGGTCCACCATGGTATCGGAGAGGGAGTACTGCATATTGCTCCCCGTGACCTCATCGACGACATACTCCATCACTTCCCAGGACACGCCCATGGCCATCGTGAACATGACGATGAAGAAGGCGATGAAAGACCCTGGAAGGTAGATCGATCCGACATACTTGTCCAATGCGACGACGGTCACGAATCCCAGTGCAGCTATGAGAGAGGAAGACATCGCATGCGTCAGATGGTCCCAACCGGGGAGGTTGTCGTAGAACCCCGAGAAACCCCCTAGGACGTGCAGGAACAAGGCGAGGACTATCCACAGGTTCAACTCGACGGGGAGGACCAGGCGGAGGTCGCGCCTGAGAAGCGGCGGTATCTCGGAGACCACCAACGATATCACGGCCACCGGGACCCATGTGAGGTTCCCCGTCACCGCCCCAGCAAGCGCGACCGCGGCCATGCCGGCCTGCATCGCCCGGGATATGAGTTTCAGTCTCGCTTCCATCCGGGCACCTCCCAGAAATGTATGAGGCCGAGGACTTCACGCCTGGACCTGGGCATGGCCTTGATATACGCCCCGTACACGAAGCCCATCACCAGGCCACCGACAGCCGCCCAGAGGAACTGATTCATGACCTGAGAGTTAGAGGAGATGTTGTCAGTACCGGCCAAGACGTCGCTCAGATACTCCCCCACCTGCCAGAAACCCGAGATGGCTATCGTGAACATGATCACGAAGAAGACTGAGAAGGACCTGTTCATCCTCACATCGGTGTACATATGCAGCTCCATGGTCAGGAGGAAGCCTATGGTCGCGAAGGAGAGGGCGAACGAGAGCGATGTGAAGTCGTCCCACCAACCGACGGCGCCGCTCAGCGCGCGCGACCCCTCCGATATGTGCAGGACTATGGGGGAGGACAGCAACAGCGTCATCTCCCAAGGGAGCGCTTGGAACGGGTCCCGCTTCGACACTATCGGGAGGATGTAGAGAGAGAGGGCGGCGATGCCGAACGCCGACCACAGGACATCCGTGTCCAGGATGACGTACACCGTGCAGAAGAACAGGACAGTGCAGGCGACCCATGACGCCTCAGCCTCGAAGACCCTACGAGGTGCTCTGGCATAGCGCACGAAACTAGCCCCAGGACCGCCATCCCCTTCGACCACGGTATCATGGGTTCAAACACCTAAGGATAGTTAACCCTTGCCTGAGGAGTGCCTGTAACTGCCTTCGGGCACGCGTATTTCGAACCTAACTCCCGACCCCTGCATCCCGGTCTCTCGTATGGACAGCCCTGTCAGGCCCAGGACCTGACGAACCATGAAGAGGCCGAACCCGGTGTGTTTCCCAAAACCCTTCTCGAATATCCTGTCCTTGATAGATTCGGGGATACCGGCGCCATCATCCTCGTACATCAGGATGAGCTCGTCGCCCTCCGACCGCTGCGTGATCTTTATCCTGGAGAGCTTCTCGCCGTGCCTGATGGAGTTGTCGACGAGGTTCCTGAAGACCCTCTCCAACATCGGATCAGCGTAGACCTCGAGTCCGGGCAGGTCTACCTCAACCTGGACGCCCCCTAGCTGAAGGCCTAGCACGCCCTCCGAGAAGGCCTGATCAACAGACAACCAGACGGGTTCCTGCATCCCCAGGTCCTGGTACTCTGAAGTGAACATGAGCAGTCTCTGAATCGTGGCGGCTGCATTCTTCATATCATCGAGGCGTTTGGCAGTAACCGTGTCCTTTGTATCATCCCTCGTGATGTCCAGCCAACCTACCAGAATAGCCAGCTGGTTCGCGATGTCGTGCCGTGTCATGCTGCCAAGGAGATTGAGCTTCTCGTTCGCTGTCTTCAGAGCCCTCTCATATCGTCGCTCCTCCGTCAGGTCGATTGCGACTCCCGCCAGAAGGTCCTCTCCCCCAACGATGTTAGGCACCATGAACTTGTACGTGAGGAACTCCCTGATGCCGTCCGCACGCGGGATGGACTCGAGGAATGAGTGGAACTTGCCAGTCTCGAAAACCTTCCGATCCGTTGCCATCATCCTATCGGCGACTTCGAGGGGGAACAATTCGCGGTCGGTCTTCCCCACCCACTCGGCAGGGGTGATTCCAAAGACATCCTGGTGCGCCTTGTTCACGTAGACGTACTTGCCGTCCCTGCTCTTCATGAACTTGATCACGGGGGACATGTCCATGAACATCTTCAGCTGCCTCTCCGTCCTGGACAACCTCTCGAGCGCGTCCTTTCGATCCGTGATGTCGACAACGACGCCCTGATACGAATCGACCGCACCAGTTCTGTCCCTGATCACCACGGTCCTGTCGTATACCCAATGCACCTTGCCATCGGGTGACACGAGCCTGTACTCCTGCTCGAACTCAGAAAGGCCATCTCTGACGTATGTCTGGACCTCCGTCGCTATCCTCTCGAGGTCTTCTGGGTGCACGATTGACGCGAAGTCGATGACGTCAGATGTCAGCTCCCCCGCCTCGTACCCAAACTGTCGCACATTCTCTGAGACATAATCCACTGGCCAGCCAGGCGCCGCGCGCCAGACAAATGCAACCGTCGGACTCTGATTGATGATCGAGACTAGCTGTCTCTTGTCCTCAAGCGCCGCCTTAAGTGCAGCCTCGTGCCGGACCTGGTCGGTGATGTCACGGATTATGCCAATCAAGTAGAGTGGCTTACGCAGCTGGTCTCTCACGACAACGGCTGATACGTCCACGTGGACGGCAATCCCGTCCGCGCGGGAGATCAGGAACGAGATGTTCCTCACAATCCCCTCCCTCATCAGCTTCTCACCGACGCGCTTAGCCTTCGCCGCATCGATCCCCTTCAACTGCGTGAACACGTTCCTGCCGATGAATCGCTCCTTGGGAATATCCCCCATCAACGATAGCAGAGCTGGATTGCACTCCACGACACTGCCATCTAGATCCGTGATGACGATCCCATCTGGGTTGGATTCCAGAATGGCCTTCAGGACGTCCCTCTCACGTCGGAGGTCCTTCACCCTGCCTGCATCAGCAGATATGTCACACGAGATGAGTATAGTGCACTCCTCACCCTCAAGAACCATCCTGTGACCGGAAAGACGCACGATGTGTTGCTCTCCGGATATCGTCCCCATCGCCACCTCCACATCACGTATGACTCCCGTGCCTACCAGGCTCTCCTCGACCATGGCGGCCAACTCTTCTGAGAATATCCCCAACTCGACGAGGTTCTTCCCAAGTAGTTGGTCCCTCCGGTACCCTGTAACCCTGGCGAACGCATCATTCACCTCGGTGACCGTCGAGTCGGACGTCCTTGATATCACAATCAGCTGTGGAGAGTTCTGGAATATCTTGGCGAACTTCTCCTCCGACGATGCTAGACGTTCCAGGACGGCTTTGAACTCGGTTATCTCCGTGACTATGGCCATCGCGCCCTGGAAGAGGCCACTGCCCGCAGTCAGGGGGGATGCAGTCACCATCGCATTGACCTGGGAACCGTCCTTCCTGGCGAGTACGATCTCGAACCGTTCGCCATCGTTCAAGGCTTCGTGCAGATTGGCCAACCCGGTTGACTTCGCCCACTTCGCATCGACGATAGAGCTTATGTGCTTGCCAATAAGGTCCTCAGCCTCGTACCCGAGCATCTCCGCCAACCGGGGATTGACAAAACTGATGGTCCCTCCCGACTCTATCGCGAGTATGCCCTCGTTCGCCAGGTTCACGAGCATCCTGTACTTGCGCTCACTGTCCCGCAACGATGCCTTTGCCGATTCCTCCTCGGTCACGTCGCGAAGGTACTCGATGACTCGCTCGACCTCGCCTGTTGTCTCATTCAGCATCGGGAAACTGAAGACATCCAACCATCCTTCTTCACCATCGTCGACGCCGCTCTTCTTGATTCGTTCGTTGGCCATTCCGCCGGTCCTGACAGTCCTGAGGGTAGGACATGAGTCGCACGGCTCAGATTTGCCGCGATACGCTTCGTAACACTTCTTACCCACCAGAGGCATCGAACCCGCATACCATTTCTCGATGGTGGGATTGACCATCTCGATGACCAAATCTCTGTTCAGGACGCTGACTCCATCCTGGATGCTCATGAAGAGGCCTTTGAGGAACCGTTCCCCTTCCCTGACGCTCCTCTCCGCCCGCCTCTGCTGGGCAGATTTCTTGATCATATTCGAGAGATCTGCGTATTGCGCCTTCGGGTCCCCGCCCTTCTGTATGTAGAAATCGGCCCCGTTGTTCAGGGCCTGTATCGCAACATCCTCCCTGCCTCGTCCTGTGAGCATTATGAACGGGATATCCTTTCCCTGGAGCCTGACGATCTTGAGAAGTTCGAGGCCGTCCATATCAGGCATGAGGTAGTCCGAGACGATTGCATCATAATCCTTCTGCGAGAGCAGGTCCAGGGCCGCTCTGGCGGACGTTGCCGTCTCGCTCTCTATGGAGCCCTCTCGCTCGAGGAAGAATCTCAGGACCTCCAGGTACGCGGCGTCGTCGTCGACGAGCAATGCGCGTATCGGTCCACTACCACCCACGATTCCGTGCATGTTCTGAAGCTTTACATTGCCCTAGTGGGCAAAATACCTTGCCCGAATGTCACGGACTTCAGAGAGGATATGGCGCTGAGGGGGAGATTTGAACTCCCGAGGCGCTAACGCGCCACGAGCTCGCTGGCATGTCCAACGGAGCTTCCAGGCTCGCGCCTTACCGGGCTGGGCCACCTCAGCTTGGGTGACCGTCAAACGGTTGTCCATATTTAAGGTTCTGTTGCGAAATCAGGCGGCGGCCCTTCGCGCCGCAACCTCCTCGCAACTCGCTCCATTCGGCTCCGACCGTGCGCCCTTCTCAGGGTCGTAGAGGATCATCATCACGTCATGCTGGAGCGCGCCGGGGTCGAACCGTAGACCCCCCACCATCTCTTTCGAGACGGCTGTCTGCAGCAGGTTCAGGCTGGCGTTGATGTGTCTGTCGAGATGCCAGCCACACTCGCACCTGAACTCAGCGCCCTTTCGGGAATCCTGTAATCTCCCACACACCGGGCACTTCCTGCTGCTGTTCCTCGGGTCCACTTTCAGGACCGTCACCCCCCTCCACTGGGCCTTGTACTCGATGAATTCGTGGAGCTTCCTCCTCGGCCACATGCTCAAGCGTCTGTTGAGGCGCTTGTCCTTCCTCGGCTTGAAGACCCCCTTGAGGTCCTCGAGCACTATCGCCGCCTTGTTCTCCTCGGCGAAGTCGAGCACGGCGTTGGCCACCTGATGCATCCGGCACTCGACCCGGTCATGCTCCCTCTTCCCCTCTATCCTGCACAAGTGCCTCGAGGTCCGGCGGTCGTGGGACTTCTTCTTCTGGAGGCGCTTCCGCCGGCCATGGTGCCTCTGCTGGATCACAGCGACTTGCGGGAAGAATGCCTTCACGGGGGTGCCTTCCCCTTCACTGACGAACACGCCGTCGAGGCTCCTCTCGTTCGTGTCGAGGGAGACCACCGATTCCGGGACATATGGTCGCGGCTCCGTCTTCCTG
>JBFYNF010000021.1:0-7356 GCA_041304525.1 Thermoplasmata archaeon
CAGGGAGTCCTGTGATGCCGATCTTTATACCTCTCGCCATAGAATCACCGCAGTGCGGCACAAACGGTTCTCGTATGGGTCTTCAAATATTTACGGTATGTCATAAATTTTCAACACTCACAGCCTGCGCGTCAGGCCAAACGATCTAATCCTGCCCGTGCAGGACGTGCTTGATGAACATGAGCGGGTAGTTCATCTCCTTGGCGAACTTCATGCCTGCATCCAGTTTCGTGCCCTTGTAGTTTATTCTCAGGGTGACGTCGAGCATGTCCCCCGTGAGAGAGACATAATCGTACTGGCCGACCTTCTTTCTCAGTTTCGACCTATCTATTCGTACGCTGACGTCCTCGACATAAGGCTGGGCCCTGCTGCCGGCCTCCATGGCCTTCTCGAGGGTCTCGACGTTCTCAGCGCTCACCGGGACGCCCACATACTGATGGTATATCGTCCCGAGCTTGATCCCGGCCTCGAAGGCGGCCCTTTCCGAGTGGGTGCAATGGAAGTACTTCTCAGACTCCTGCTCCCTTTTGTCTCTCGTACAGCGGCCCCCCTACAAGGTACGCGATGGTCAGAGCCAGCGCGATGCCTGTGGCGGTACGTGAGAATGCCGTATATAACTGTTGGTCGTCGACTATGATGATGCCAGCGACCGTCGGCAGGAGCGCCAGCGCGATGCCCACTATGCTCGCGGTCGCCAACCCTCCCCGTATCTTCGGGTACGGAATGGTGGATGCCATGAGGATGCTCGCGACGAGTGCCGCGGACAGGACCAGCCCAGGCGCCTCCGCCAAGGGGAAGTAGAATCCGGACGGCTCGCTGCCTTCCGCCGAGCCGAACAACAGGCACATGAGCAGTATGAAGAGTGCCGCCGCAGGTGCAGGCAATCCCGCGAAATGGGGTAGCTCGAACCCTCCGGCGCTGAACCTGGCGAGCCTGAACAGGCCGCTGAGCATCACGGCGACCGCGCATGCGAGGACCAGGAGGTCCTGGGCCGTCTGCAGGGGCGCGACGGTCGGGTCTTCGAACTCAGCGTAGACCAGGAGCGCTGGGGCGAAGGCGAAGGACACCGCGTCGGAGATGGAGTCCAGCACCTGTCCCATCGAGTGTTTGCTGCCATACCTGCGCGCCATGAACCCGTCCAGGCCGTCCATGACCATGGAGAGGAGCAAGAGGCTGGTAGCGGAGAGGTAGCTCCCGTCGAATATGTACACGATCGCGATGAAACCCAGGGCCCCGTTGGCGAGGGTGAAGAAGTCTCCCAGCGAAACCCTATCCAGCGCGGTCATCTGCGACCTCCGCGATGCAAGTCACGCCCGCCCGGAGCTTCTGCCCCATGGTCGCTCTTATCACGACCTTGCCAGGAGGCAAGTGGATGTCAACCCTGGAGCCGAACCTGATGAGGCCCAGCTTGTCCGCCTTCCCGACCGTGTGGCCCTTGTCAATATAGGGCACTATCCTGCGAGCGAGTATGCCTGACATCAGAATGACAGTGACATCGCCTATCCCCGTGTCCATGTCGACGACGATGCGCTCGTTGTTCGGGGACCTCTTGCTGAATGCCGGGAGATGCTTGCCCGGATGTCTCACCATGCTCGAGACCAGGCCGTCCAGAGGAGCCCTGGTGACATGGACGTTGCGTATCGCCAGGTAGATCGATACGAGGCCCTTCTCGTGGTCCACCTCCCTGACGGTGCCGTCAGCGGGGGCGACGATGCCGCTCCCCGCGGGCCTCCGGGGGTCCCTGAACACGAATATCAGGAACGCTGTGAAGCCCGCGAAGCCTACGCACGCGAAAATGCTCAGGGGGAACAGGACCGCAGCCGCTGCGGCGCTCGCGAACACGAACAATCGTCCGCCTCGGGCAATCAATCAGGACACCTCTGTTCCCAGAGCGAAGTCAAGAGTGAACCCCTATTTAAGAAGCATCTTGGCGTCCACCACGATGACACCCCTGCTCTTTATGAATACGGGGTTAAGGTCCATCTGGTCCAGCTTGTCCATGTGCTTCTCGCCGAACGCGGACACGGCCAACAGCAGGTTCACGATGCCCTCTCTGTCGACCTTGATCTTCCTGAAGCCTTCTAGGATCGGTGCGGCCTTGATCTCCCGCAGCATCTCCTCGGCGTCCTCGCGTTTTATGGGCACGACCCTGAAGGTCACGTCCTTGTACACCTCGGTGTAGATGCCTCCGAGGCCGAACATGATCGTGAGTCCGAAAGTGGCATCATTGATGAGGCCGACGATGACCTCGACCTTCCTGTCCTGCATCGACTCGACGAGTATGTTCTCGTTCGGGAACCGCTCCCTCATCTTCGAGAACTCCTGCTCGAACTGGTCCTTGGCGATGTCCAATGCGACACCGCCGACATCGGTCTTGTGGAGTATGCTGGGCGAGCAGACTTTGAGCACGACAGGGAACTTGAACTTCTTCTGGTCTATGTCGGAGAGTGTCTTGCCGACTTGGAAGTCGGTGGTGGGAATACCCGCCTCGCGGAGCGCCTCCTTGACCTCGTTCTCCGCGAGTGCCTTCCTGCCCTCCTTGAACACAGAATCGATGATTGACACGCTAACCCCGCTCCTGATGAACGAAACGTTCCTTAATCCTTGCCATGGCTTTGGATGGCTGCCTGGCCGAGGCGCCTGCCAAGTGCGAGGGCGCCCTTGTTGAGGTCGTGGGTGGCCTTCGGGACGGACTCCAGCATGGCCCTCTCGAGCGACTCATAGGAAACGATGTTGGAGATCTCCCTGAACGCGCCGAGCATGACGACGTTGCTCACGACCCTGGTGCCCAAGCCTTCAGCCTCCTTCGTCGCCTTGATCAGGTATACATGTCCCGAGGGTTTGACCCTGACGAGGTCTGGATCGAGTATGACGTTCGTCCCTGGCTTGACATCGTGTATGTACTTCTCGTAGGCCTGTTGGGACATCACGATGAGGTAGTCCGGGATCTCGACGAACGGGTAGTGCATCTCGCCCGTTGATATCTTGACATCGCACTTGGAGTGGCCGCCTCTTGCCGACGGGCCGTATGACTGGGTCTGGATGGCAGACTTGCGTGTGACCTTGCCCTCGCTCGTCATCGGCCGGTCGTAGAGTGCGGCGGCCCTTGCGAGCACTACGCCCATGAGTATCACTCCTTGGCCGCCGAAGCCGGTGAACCTAGTGCCTGTTTCCATGCCCCTTCACTCCTACGCTCTCCTGGTAGCATTCCCTGTCCCTGTTCACGAACTCGCCTATGGTTATCTGGCCTGCGAGGTTGAGGTCGACATGGTCCACGGCTGCGCCCCTTGCCTTGTCCCTCCTGACCGTATTCTCCTTGAACCAGTCCAGCATGGCGGTCGGGTCGGCCATCTTGTTCCTGCGGCCGAAGTTGGTCGGGCACTGGGACACGACCTCTATGAAGTTGAAGCCCTTCTTCTCCAGGGCGACCTTGATTGACTTCGTCAGTTCGTGCACCTGTCTCGTGGTCCATCTGGCGACATAGTTCGCTCCTGCGGCCACCGCGACCTCGGCAAGGTCGAAGGGGTACTCCTTGTTGCCGCCAGGAGTCGTCGTTGAGAGGAAGTCATGAGGGGTCGTTATGGATGCTTGGCCGCCAGTCATGCCGTAGATGTTGTTGTTGATGCAGATGACGTCCATGTCCACGTTCCTCCTGCACCCGTTTATGAAATGGTTGCCTCCGATAGCCCCGAGGTCGCCGTCGCCCGTGAACACCACGACGTCGAGCTCGGGCCTCGCCAGCTTCAGACCGGTCGCGAATGCGATGGCCCTGCCGTGGGTAGTGTGTAGCGCGTCAGCGTTGATGTACAGCGGTATCCTGGAGGAGCATCCGATGCCGCTCACGAACACAGTGGTGTCCAGGTCCCAGCCAAGGTCGTTGAACGCCCTGAAGAAGCAGTTCATCACGGTACCGTTCCCGCATCCTGGGCAGAACACGTGTGGCCACCGGTCCTTCCTGTAGAAATCGAACAGTTCCATCAGATCGCCCCCATCTCCCTGAGCTTATGTCTGACCTCTCCGGGGGTCGGTGGGTCCCCGCCTATCTTGGTGAGCAGTTCGACCTTCTTGCAGCCGGCCTCGAGCGCGACCCTCTTGATCTCCCAGAACATCTGGCCCAGGTTCATCTCGCACACGAGGATATGGTCTGCCTTGCTCGCGACCTCCCTGATGGGCTCCTCGGGCAACGGCCAGACGGTTTTGAGCCTCAGGAGGCCGATCCTGTCATCGGCTGCGGCCACTTCGCGCGCGCCGAACGAGGCCGAGCCATATGATATGATCATGTGCTTCGAGTCAGGGCACAGGAGGTCCCACTTGTTTATGTCCTTCCTGTTCCTGATGATCTTGTCGTTGAGCCTCCGGACCAGGTCTGAATGCACCTGCGGGTCCTCGGGCTCGATCCTAGCATCGGGCCGGTGGGTCATGCCTGAGGCTGCAGCCTTGTGCCCCTTGCCGAATGTCGGGAAAGGTGGGACGATGTCGTCCGGGACGTCGTATGCCTCGTCCATCCTGCGGACACCCATCTCCTTCCTGTTGACGACCTTGATGTTGCTCTGGACTGTGAGGAGGCCCCGCATGTGGCCTATCTCGGCGTCAGAGAGCAGGAACGTCGGGACCCTGTACTTCTCGGAGTAGTTGAACGCCTTGATCGTCAAGTCGAACATCTCCTGCACGCTGGCGGGAGCGAACGCTATCACCTGGTAGTCGCCGTGGGAACCCCACTTCGTGGCCATCATGTCGCCCTGGGAAGCTCTCGTGGGCTGTCCAGTGGACGGCCCGCCCCTCATGACGTTCACGATGACGATCGGTGTCTCCGTCATCGCCGCGTACCCAATGGTCTCCTGCATGAGCGAGAACCCGGGTCCGGATGTGGCGGTCATCGACTTCGCGCCGCCCCAGGAAGCGCCGACGACAGCGGATATGCATGCGATCTCGTCCTCCATCTGGAGGAATGACCCGCCGACCTCTGGGAGTCTTCTGGCAAGCCCTTCGGCTATCTCCGTCGAGGGCGTGATCGGGTATCCTGCGAAGAACTTCAGGCCGGCCGTGATCGAGGCCTCCGTGCACGCCTCGTTCCCCTGGACGAAGTACTCACCTGGGGGGAGCGTCACTTCTTGACCTCCTCTTCCTCCGGCTTCCACGATATGGCCTGGTCGGGGCAGCTGAGTGTGCACAGCTCGCAAATGAGCTTCCCCTCACGCTTCCAGTTGTAACAGCTCTCTGGTGAGCTGACGACCGCTGCGAAGTAGCCGCGCTCGGATATGTCCGCCCCCTTCGAGTAGCAGCTCTTGGGACAGATGTAGACGCATATGTTGCATCCCTTGCAGTACTTCAGGTCTATGACTGTCTTCATCGTGCTCTTCTCGCGCCATCGGGAGTACGATATTTGAATGTTCTTGACATAAACGAATTCGCTACCAGCTTCACCGGTGCGTATGCGGTCTTCTTGTCAGGTTCACGGTCAAACCGTGGAAAACAGGACATTGACATAACGCGGGGCTCGTTTGGTCGGTCGGATGTGCTTCACAAAGGATTAATACGGACTTCTTATTAACTCGTCGTCGAGACGATGGATGCCCTCCAGAATGAGATCCTCAGGCTGAAGGAAGAGAAGAACGCCGTGATCCTGGGCCACAACTATCAGCGGAAGGAGGTCCAGGAGGTGTCAGACTTCCTCGGAGATTCGTACGGTTTATCCGTCCAGGCGACCAAGACCAAGGCCAAGATCATAGTGTTTTGCGGCGTGGACTTCATGGCAGAATCCGCGAAGATACTCAACCCGGAGAAGATAGTGCTCCATCCCAACCTGAAGTCCAAGTGCCCGATGGCCGGCATGGTGGATGTGAAGGGCCTGCGGGAGCTGAAGGCGGAGCACCCAGGGGCTCCGGTCGTGTCCTATGTGAACACGAGCGCGGATGTCAAGGCCGAGAGCGACATCTGCTGCACGTCCGCCAACGCGGTAAAGATAGTCCAGTCCCTTGAGGATTCCAAGATCATATTCGTTCCGGACACGAACCTGGGCTTGTATGTCCAGAGGTTCGTCAAGGACAAGGAGATAGTCTTCTGGCCAGGTTACTGTCCCACTCATATGGGCATCCAGGTGGCAGACCTTGAGAAGCTCAAGGAGCAACATCCGGCGGCCGAGATCCTTGTGCACCCTGAGTGCACACCTGACGTGATCGACATGGCCGATTTCGCGTATTCCACGGAGGGCATCATCAAGCATGTCACGAGCTCCCCCAAGAGGGAGTTCATAATAGGGACCGAGTCGAACATGCTCCACAGGCTCAGGAAGGAGGCGCCGGGCAAGGTGTTCTACGATGTGCCCAACGCCACATGCCCCAACATGCGTGAGATAACGCTGGAGAATGTGCGCGACTCGCTTGTCAAGACACAGCACAAGATAGAGTTGCCAGCGGACATCATCCGGAAGGCGAGGGTCCCGCTCGAACGGATGCTACGGGCCGGACGCTAGGCGCGGTCACTGCGATGCGATCTCCGACAGCGGGCCCAGGATGAAGTACGCTCCGAAGACTACCATGAGCGCCCCACACGTCCCGAAGACGACCTCGTGCACCAGAGGTGTCCATAGGTGTCTGCTCCTGAAGACCGCGAAGGACGTGAACGAGTACCACGCAAGGTCGCAGCTCCAGTGGATGATGGCGAACGCGACGACCACGATTGCTCCGAACTCCTCTGCCGTGAATATCAGGAGCGCGCCGACCGTGGCCCACCAGAGGAAGAAGTACGGGTTCACCGAGGTCGTCAACGCCCCGGCCGCCAGCGCGCTCTCAGGCAGGGAATCCTTGCCCGTGACGGCGATCTCCTTCCTCGCTCGCACCATCATGGCTCCCATGAACACGAGCAGCGCGCCCCCCACGAGGCCGATGGCCAGCATGATTCGCTCGTCCTCGAACACGAACCCGAGGCTGAGGACGATCAGGGCCATGAGCGGGAACTCTATCAGCCCGTGGCCCAAGGCTATCTTGATGCCCGCCCTCTCGTCCCGGTATCCCTTGGCGATCGTCGCTGCGAGCACGGGCCCTGGCATCATCACGCCGGAGAACGAGATGACGACAGCCATCCCGAAGAAAACCCAGATGTTCTGAGTGATCGGGTCCACGCACCCTGAACGAGCAAGCCGGGATATAACCCGTGCGCTGCATGCGAGCCATGGAGCTGGGTAAAAATACTGGCAGTGCGCTTACGAGCCGAGCGTGATGAGAAGAGGGTCAGCTGAGGTCCCATGGACCCATGATGAGCCCTATGAGTGCTGAATCGCTCGAGAAAAAACGAAGGCCAGCACGGGCCTTAGCGCCCGTGCCGGCCAGAACCTTCACAGTTCGAAACCGTCGTAGT
>JBFYNF010000022.1:0-28283 GCA_041304525.1 Thermoplasmata archaeon
GTACGGATCCGCTGTCTCGAAATGGCGCATGGTCTTCTCGAGCTCGTCGTATCTCTCTCTCAAGAGGAGGTGGAGCTCCGTGAGCGTTGTGAGATCCGCCTCCATGCCGAGGTCGTGTCCGGTTCCAGGCACCACGCCTTCCTCAACTTCCACCATTGAATTACCTGAGAACTGAATGTCCCTCGCGGCTACATTGGTTTTCGCAACGGGAATAAACAGGGGGGATAGAAAAAGACTGGATGGGCCAGGTAGGGAGCATAAACAGGGAGGTGGGTCACCTAATCCTTTTTATGCAGGCTCCTTCATCGGTGGGCGATGAGCCTGGTCGAATGGGGCACAGATGTGATTCTCGACTTGATCTCGACCCTGGGTTACCCGGGCATTTTCCTCCTCATGACCGTCGAGGGAATACTCACGCCCATCCCGAGCGAGCTGATAATCCCGTTCGCGGGATACTTGGCCGCGGAGGGCGAGATGAACCTCCTGCTCGTGATAGTCGTAGGGACCACCGGAGCGGCCATAGGAAACACCGTTGCTTACTTCATCGGCTACCGCGTGGGACGCCCTTTGATCCAGAGATACGGCAGGTACATCATGCTCAACGAGAAGGACCTCGGGCTGGCTGAGAGGTGGTTCGCCAAGTACGGCGATATCGGCGTCCTCCTGGGCCACGCGATTCCGGGCGTCCGCTCTTTCATATCGTTCCCCGCGGGGATAGGCAAGATGCGCCTGAGGAACTTCGTCGTGTTCTCCACCGTCGGGGCGCTCATCTGGACGACCGTGCTCGCTGTGACGGGATATATCCTTCTGGATGAATGGCGCAGGTTCGCAGACACGACCGAGAACATCGACCTCTATGTCGTCATAGCTGCGGTTGCGATCATCATCGGCTATCTGTATTGGACCAAGAGGCGGGCGCGGACAGGCGGAGAATGAAGTCATCGATCGCCTGTTCGAGATGTCAGGCCCGTTCTAGCCGTAGTAGTACTCGCCCCTGCCCTTCTGCTCCCGGTCGAGCCTCGAATCCTTCTTGTTTATCCTGGGCCGGGAAGTGTCCTGGTCGCGCCTGAACGTGATGTCCACGTCCTTGAGGAACCTGTTCATGCCCTCGCGCATATCCATCGGCCCCTCCGCCTGGCCCTTGGTCGAGGCCACCCCTGAGAACACCATGAGTGAGTCTGATATGAGGTCTATCATGTACACGTCGTGGTCCACGACCACGGCCGACTTCCCGAGCTTCTCGATGACCCTCCTGATGGTCTTCGAGGTCGTCATCCTCTGGGACGAGTCGAGGTACGCCGATGGCTCGTCAATCAGGTATATGTCCGACTGTCGACCGAGGCATTCCGCGATCGCGACCCTCTGCAGCTCCCCTCCTGACAGGGTGTCGACGTCCTTGTCCATCAGGTACTTGAGACTTAGCGGATGCGCCACCTCCGCCTGGAAGAACCCCGCATCGAAGTCGTTGCCCAGGGATGTCCGAAGCATGTCCCTCACGGTTCCCTCGAACTCGGGCTTGATGTACTGGGGCTTGTAGCTCACGGTCGCCTCGCCCGAGACCTCGCCTGAGCTGGGCGCGATCTCTCCCGCGAGCACCTTCACGAAAGTCGTCTTGCCAGTCGCATTCGGCCCAACGGCGCCGACGACCTCGCCCTTCCTGATGGCGCCTGCGGAGACGTGCAGGCTGAAGTTCTTGAAGCGCTTGCTGAGCGCTGTGAATGTGACGAGCGGCTCGGACTGCCAGTCGCTCCTCGGCGGCCTCTTCTCGAACTTGATCTCGGTGTCCCTGAACCTGATGTTCTCCTCCCTCAGGTATCCTTCGAGGTACACGTTGATGGCGGTCCTCACGGGCCTGGGCTGGGCCATCACGCCGTACGCTCCCTCGGAGCCGTACATTATGTGGACGAGGTCAGCTAGGAAGTCGATTATCGCGAGATCGTGTTCGATGACCACGACCTGCTTCCTCGTGCTGAGGTCCTGGACCACCTTCGCGACCTTGAGCCTCTGGAATATGTCCAGATACGATGATGGCTCGTCGAAGAAGTACACATCGGCGTCCTTGAGCATCGTGGCCGCGATGGCGACCCTCTGAAGCTCCCCGCCGGAGAGCTTTGATACGTCTCTGCCGAGTATGTTGTCTATCCCGAGGAGCTCCGCCGTTTCCTTCAGTCTGGAGCTGTCGTCCACCTTCTCGAGGAGTGCCCTGACCTCTCCCTTGTGCACCGCCGGGAGCTTGTCGACGTACTGTGGCTTGAGTGCGGTCCTGGTCTTTCCATCCGCAAGGCCTTTGAAGTATTCGTGGAGCTCGGTGCCGGCATACTTCTCGAGCACCTTCGTCCAGTCCCCAGGATGGTCGAAATCGCCGAGGTTCGGGACGACCTGGCCAGACAGGATTGAAATCGCAGTCGTCTTGCCGATGCCGTTCGGGCCCAGAAGACCTATCACCTGCCCGGACCTGGGGGCAGGGAGCCTGTACAGTCTGAAGGAGTTCTTGCCGTACTGGTGCACGAGCTCGCCCACGAGCTCCTGCGGCAGGCCGATGATCTTGATCGCCTCGAACGGGCACTTGTGGACGCATATGCCGCAGCCGACGCACAGCTCCTCGGCGATGACGGGCTTCCCCGAGTCGCCCATGGCGATGGCGTCCACGCCCGTGCGCACGGGCGGGCAATAGCGTATGCACTCTTGGCTACACCGCTTCGGCTGGCATCTGTCCTTCAGAAGGACCGCTATCCTCATCGGGTTGGGTTAAGGCGGGTCCGTTTAAAAAAGTATCAGCGACTATTCCTTCAGGCCCAGCTCGATCTCCTGGACCAAGGGCTCGATCTCCAGCTCTATGTATCCCACCGTCTGCACGAGCTCATCGGCTTTGAACTTCTGACCGTAGGACCACAGTTCCCTCAGATAGCTCCCGGCCTTGTCGCTCAGGAACCACTCCTCCCCGAACTTCTCCACCAAGGCCGCCCTGAGCTGCCCCTCGAACACCCACGCGCGGAGGTACTCTGCGCAGTAGAACCCGTCGTCCACGTCCTCGAGGAAGTGCTTGTCCGTGTGCTTGAACCTGAGGGCCTTCTGCAGAGTGGTTCTGTAGACCTCGCCCAGCTCGGGCGACACCTTGGCCTGGTGGAGCTTCATCTCGTACACGAGCTTCGATGCGTACCTACGCAGGAACATGAGCTTGTTGACGAGGGCGAATCGCACATAATCTCCGGAATCCTCGAAGCCCAGGTACCTCTTCAACCACAGCCTGTCATTGACGAGATAGTTGAACAGGAATGCGAAAGCCTCTGTGACAGAGTTGTCGCCGAGGTACCTGTATTCCGCAGGGAGCTTTCTGTCAGTGCTCCCGAAATGCCATGCGTGCCCTCCCTCGTGGAAGAACGACTCGTAATCCCGCCATCCACCCATGGGCTTGATCACGAGCTTCACGTCGTCGGGCACCTTGATGGGAGCGCAGAACGCCCTCGGTGTCTTCTTCTCCCTGTCCTCGGTGTCGATCGTGATGTTTCCATAGGACTCGGGGTCCATACCCATCGCTTTGAGCGTCTCGAAGAACGCCCCCACGAGCCGGTCCTTCGAGAAGTACCGGTCGTACTCCTCCCCTTTGAACGCGTATGGTATGTCACAGCTCCACGCATCCGATAGGGAAAGTTTCGCCTTCTCTCTCAGAATCTTGTCCATCTCTTCCACATACAGCTTCTCTGTCCTGCGGAGAAGGTCCTCCATGCTCTCCTCCAGCTTCTTGTAGTCGATGCCTTTGAGGCTGGAGCACATGTCCCTGTAGTTCTTGAACGCCAGTTCCGAGGAGGTGTCGTGAGCCTTCGCCATCCGTTCCAGAAGTACGGCGTTCAGCTCGGTCATAGTGTCAAGTTTCGCCTCGAACAGCCGGTGCCTGGTCTCAGGATCCGGCTCGTTCCTCAGTCTCACGGGGACCATCCTGTACGGGATGTCCTCGCCTCCAAAGGAGATAGTGGTCTTCGCCTCCCATGTGTTGACCTTGTCCGTGAACCCCTTGACGGCGCTGTCGACGTATCCCATGGTGGAGAACGCTCGTAGATATCTCTGCCAGCGCCTGTCCTCCTCCGGCGGGGCGTCCTCGCCCGCCTTGACGACGGTCTCGATGGCCAGCGTCGAGAACAGGTGTGAGTACTTGTCGTATATCGGAACGGTGCTGAGCTCGTCCTTTAGGCCGGCGTAGTTGCCGTAGAACTCCGCCATCAGCTCGCTCTGGAACGCCTCCAGATCTCCCCTGACCCGGCCAAGTTCAAGCGAGGCCATGGTGCCGAAATCACGGTCATCCGGTATATTCGTTTCCGTCCAAACCGCCTTCGGCCAAGCCTTTTGCAGTCCGGTGACGGCAAGGCCAATATCATAAAATATCTCTCCACGCCCTACTCGGGGCACTGGCAGCCAGTTGGTTGCCCAAGGTGCGCCTGATCATGGACCCCGAGACCGTCATGGCATTCATCGCGATCGGTTCCATCATCTTCATCGGATTCTTCGGTAACATGTTCTTCAATAGGTACAGGATCCCCGATGTCCTGATACTGATCATACTGGGCATGATCATCGGACCGGACATATTGGGCAACAGGTTCGGCCTCGTGACCAACGAAACGATGTTGGACATCGACACTTTCAAGGACCTGTTCCTGTCTGCGGCTCTGGTCATCATCCTGTTCGACGGCGGGCTGTCGCTCGATGTCAGGACCGTCCTGGAATCGATGCGCATGACCGCGGTCATGTCCATCCTGACATTCATTGTCGAAATGGTCGCGATTGCCACCGCCCTCCACTTCATCATGGATATCGACTTCATGGTGTCCTTGGTGCTGGGGTCCATCGTCGGGGGCACTACTGGCGCGGTCGTTATACCGCTCGCCAACAGGATGAGGATCAAGCCTCGGACGAAGTCCATGCTCATCCTGGAGAGCGTCATCACCGACGTGCTCGTGATCGTCACGACGCTGACCATCATATCGGTGGTGGAAATCGGGGAGGTCAGCCTGCTCGCAGTGTCCGCTGAGCTCGCCATCAAATTCGTCGTGGGCGGGGTCGTGGGCCTGGTCGCGGGCATCCTTTGGCTCTACGTACTCGAGAAGTTGCACAATCAGCCGCTGTCCTATATGATCACTGTCGCGGCGCTGTTCATGGTCGCGGGCATTGTCGAGCTCCCCCCGGTCAGCAGCTCGGGGGCGGTCGCCGCCCTCCTCTTCGGCCTCGTGATTGGCAACAGGAAATTCATGAGGAACCGCCTGTCGTCCCTGTCCCTGACGACCTTGACCGAGGACCATATCCACCACTTCCACGCTGAGATCACGTTCTTCGTCAGGACCTTCTTCTTCGTGTACCTAGGCCTATCCTTCAGGTTCGGTACGTTCACTGGGATCCACCTGGTAGCCGGGCTCCTGGTCATAAGCATAATCGTGCTCGCGAGGAGGCTCACCTCGATGATGGTTTGGAAGATGGGAGAGATGGAGACGGAGGACGCGAACGCCGTGTTCTCGATGATGCCCAAAGGTCTTTCTGCGGCCGTGCTCGCCACTTTCCCAGCTGTCGCGCTCGCGGGGACTGATGTGTGGCATGAGAGCTACGGCGCGTTGTTCCTCAACGTGACCCTGCTGGTCATCCTCGGCACGACCGCGCTGGCTACGATCTTCAGCTTCGCGACGGAGAAGGGCATCGACCGGAGGAACCGGCGTGCGCTCAGGAAGAGACTGATGGAGTGAGCGCACGCGGATCGTGCATCGGACAGCCGCGCTACATTTAATAGCGCCGCGTTCCATGGTGGACGGCTGGTCCACATGGCTAGGGTATTGGTGTGCGTCGCATGGCCGTATGCGAACGGTTTGATACACGTCGGTCACATGACGGGCTCCATCCTCCCAGCCGACATATTCGCTAGGTTCAACAGGCTCGTGGGCAACGAGACGCTGATGGTCTCGGGCTCAGACATGCACGGCGCCCCGATCACGGTCAGCGCGGACAAGGAGGGCGTGTCCCCGGAGACCATCGCGAGCAGATACCACGAGGCCAACGCGAAGGCCATCATGGACCTGGGCATCAACTTCGACCTGTACACACACACTCATACTCTCAACCACCAAGAGGCCACCAGGGAGGTGTTCCTCAAGCTCCTGGAGAAGGGACATCTGGTCAAGGATTCCACCCCCCAGTTCTTCTGCCCGAGCTGCAAGAGGTTCCTCCCCGATAGGTACGTCGAGGGCACGTGTCCTCATTGTAAGTACGAGCGCGCGCGCGGGGACCAGTGCGACTCTTGCGGCATGGACCTGAACGCCGAGCAGCTCGTCGATGCGCGATGTCAGCTGTGCGGTGGGGTGCCTGAACTCAGAGATACAGAGCACTACTTCCTGAAACTGTCCCACTTCACTGACGATCTGATCGGATACGCGGAATCGAGCACCCATTGGCGTCCACATGTGCGGGCCTTCACGGTCAACGTCCTCAAGGAAGGCCTCAAGGACCGCCCGATCACCAGGGACATCTCGTGGGGAGTCCCGGTGCCGGTCCCCGGCTTCGATGACAAGAGGATCTATGTGTGGTTCGAGGCCGTCATTGGCTACCTCTCCGCGACGAAGGAGTGGGCGAACACCGAGGGTAAGCCGGAGGATTGGAGAAGGTTCTGGGAGGACCGCGAGTGCAGGAGTTACTACTTCCTCGGCAAAGACAACATCATCTTCCACACGATCATCTGGCCGGCCATGCTCCTCGGGCATGGAGGGCTGAACCTCCCGTACGACGTCCCCGCGAACCAGTATATGAACCTGGGCGGACAGAAATTCTCGAAGAGCATGGGCGTGAGCATAGACATTCCGTCCTTGCTGGGCAAGTTCAAGCCGGACGTGGTGCGGTACTACCTGTCGGCCAACATGCCGGAAACCAAGGACTCCGAGTTCTCGTGGGAGGATTTCGCGCAGAGGGTAAACAACGAGCTCGTCGCTACTTACGGCAACTTCCTGCACAGGGCGCTGTCGTTCACATACAAGAATTACGGCAAGGTCCCTGAGAAAGGGGACCTTGATGACAGGGACAGGGACGCCCTGAGGAGGGTCGAGGACGCCAGCAAGGAGGTCTCGGCAGCCCTGGGTGCATGCGAGTTCCGGCGTGCCCTCAAAGGAGTCATGGACCTTGCACAGTTCGGCAACCAGTACTTCGACGCGGTCGCGCCATGGTCCCTGGTGGGCACGGACAAGGCGCGGTGCGGCACGGTGCTTCACGTGAGCCTCGTGATTTCGAAGGCGCTCGCAGTCATGGCATATCCGTTCATGCCGTTCTCGTCCGAGTCCGTCTGGAAGCAGCTGTGCATGGACTCCACGATCGAGGAGACGGGATGGAAGGCCGTCGCCCTGCCCCTGAACGAGGGTAGGGAACTGCAGAAGCCGTCCCCGCAGTTCGCCAAGGTCGAGGCGGCCTCTCCGAGCGAGTTCCAGAAGTACGCCGCGCTCAACCTGAAGATCGGCAAGGTCATGGATGTCCAGCAGCACCCGAACGCTGACAAGCTCTACCTTATGAAGATAGACATAGGAAGGCCTATCACGATCGTCAGCGGACTCAAGGAGTTCTACACCGCGGACGAGCTCAAGACCAAGACGCTCGTGATAGTGACGAACCTGGAGCCAGCCACCCTGAGGGGAGTGAAGTCCGAGGGCATGTTGCTCGCGGCTGAAGCCGGGGATAGGTTGGCACTGCTGACCCCCGAGAAGGACCTCCCCGCGGGCACGCAGGTGTCGAGCGGGCTCGATATTGGCCAGAAGCTGCTCAGCTTCAAGGAGTTCCAGAAGCTGGACATGAAGTCTGGAGCCCTCGAGTCGACCGTGCCGCCAGTGCTGGAGGTCGGGGGACGGAAGGTCCAGTGCGTCGTTGAGAAGGGCGATGCGGGGAAGGTATACCCCGCGTTCCTGGCCGGCGATAAGGCCCTGGTCATCACTGCGGCCGATGGCACGAAGATGGTCTTCGACAGGGAGATTGCCGCGGGCGCGAAGATAAGATGAGGCTCGACCTGCACGTCCATTCGACCCATTCCAGGGACGGCACCGCCTCCCCTGGCGACATCGTGCGCAGATGCAGACAGCTGGGACTGGCCGGTCTCGCGATCACAGACCACAACGCCATCGAAGGCTCGCTCGAGGCGAGTGCGCTCGGAAGGGCCGAAGGCCTCCTCGTCGTGACGGGGTCCGAGATATCCTCGTCGGACGGGCATGTGCTGGCATACGGCATCAGGGAGGTCATACCACGCGGCCTGCCCGCCGCAGAGACCGTCGACAGGATCAGAGCCGTCGGAGGAGTCGCCGTCGCGGCCCATCCCGTCAGGTTCCCATCGGGCCTCGGGCTCGAAGTCGCTGAGCGTGTCGGTTTTGACGGGTTGGAGGTCCTGAACGGAGGGAGCTCAGCCAGAGCGAACAGGTCCGCCATGAGTCTGGCGGAAAGGTTAGGCCGGCCTCAGACAGGAGGCAGCGATGCGCACAGGCTACGAGAGGTCGGCCGGTCGTACACGTCCATCGAGAATGTCTTCACCGAGGATCAGGTCCTGGACTCGATGAGGAAAGGTCTCTCACGGCCAGGAGGCAGGAGCAGGACTAACGTGGAAGGCATCATCTATTCCGTCGAGATGCTCGTAGAATGGCTCCGGGGCGGCATGAAACGGCTCTGAGATCAGATGTTCTTGGCGATCTTCTCCCCGATGACCCTAAGCTTGTTGGCGAGGTCGGCCGTTTGGATCTCGTGACTCGAAGTGACGACCAGGAGCGCTCTTGTCCCTGCGCTCGTGAGCACCATCTTCCCACGGCTGAGCTCGACCGAGACATACTGCAGCTTGTCCTTCATCTCGGCGGTCGCGGTCTCGGCGGCGCCGAGCAGGATGGCGGACATCGCCACGTACGTCTCGAGGTGCACTCCCCGTGGGCTGTCGCCGGCTATGTGCATGCCGCTTCTTGACACGACGGTCGCCTCGTAAACCGATGGGATGGACCGCACCTCGTCTAGAATCTTCTCTATCGCAAGATACTCAGGCATGGTTCAAACAGCCCCCTCTGACACGCAGGATGAGCATGACCCAGAGAGAATATAAACTTTAGGCGAGCGTTGTGAGGTCACGGCCATCGCCTGGGACGGTCGGAGCGGCACTATCCCTCCCTCGATGGGTTGATATCCGCATAGCCCAATCAAGCAGGCGGACCAGATGAAGATACTCCACCAGGACGCTAGGAGCAACGAGATCAAGCTCATGCCGCAGAACATCGACGACCTTTGGCACCTCTCCAACCTTATAGACGAGAGGGACCTGGTCTTCGCGATGACGTTCCGGCGCAAGGAGGAGCTGTCCGACAAGCTCCGCACCGAGAGGATGGAGAAGGTGCGGATGCGGCTCGGCATCAGTGTCGAGAGGGTCGAGTTCCACGAGTCGGACGACAGGCTCAGGATACTCGGCAAGATAGTTTCCGGCCCACAGGACATCGGCGAGCACCACACCCTCATGTTGTCACCGGGGGACGACATCACCATCGTCAAGCCAGTATGGAGGTCCCACCACTTCGACCGGATCAAGCGGTCGGTGGCGGCCGCCGAGAAACCCTCGATCGTGTTTGTATCCATCGAGGACACCGAAGCGGTCGTGGCTGCTGCGAGGGAGTATGGGCTCAAGGAGCACGCTACGATAACGCGCAACCCTGGGGGCAAGATGTACGACGCGAAGCCCAACGAGGTCGAGTACCTGGACGAGGTAGTGGATAAGCTCAGGTCGATCTACAAGGACGAGCCGTTGATCGTGCTCGGTCCGGGTTTCCTCAAGGAAGCCCTCTCGAAACGCATCCGGGAGAAGATGCCGGAGGCGGCCTCGTCCCTGTCGATCCACTCCACGGGTCAGGCCGGCATGGCTGGCATAAACGAACTGATGAAGAAGGGTGTCGCGGGCAAGCTGTTGGACGACACGCGCGTGGCGCACGAAACACACATGGTCGAGGAACTGTTCGCTGAGATAGGCAAGGACGGGATGTTCGCGTATGGTGAGGCCTCGGTCGCCAACGCTGTCGCGGCGGGGGCGGTGCGCCTTCTCCTTGTCCTCGATACGAAGGTGCGGACCCCGTCTGTCGAGAGGCTGCTGAGGTCGGTCGAGGAAGCGAGGGGAGAATTTGCCATCATCAGTTCTATGCACGAAGCTGGCCGCAGGCTGGAATCGCTCGGCGGGGTCGCGGGGCTGCTGCGGTACAAGATGGAATAGGTCTCAGTAGAGCCTCTTCCTTGCGTTCACGATGTCCATGGTCGCGTCTATGAGCATGGCAATGGGGAACGGTTTCGTCCAGAACGACACGGCCCCTGCCCTGATGGCCTGTTCCCGGACGGTCTCGTCCGCGCTTGAAAATATGATCGGGATGCTCGGGTCGATGGTCTTAATCTCCTTGGTCGTTTCGATGCCGTCCTTGCCTGGCATTCTGTGGTCCATTATTATGGCATCGGGTTTCGAGGGCATACTCCTGATCAGCCTCACGGCCTCATCGCCGCTCCTGGCCGAGAACACCGTGTGTCCTCGGGACTCGAACATGTCCTTGTATAGGTCACGTATGAAGTCCTCGTCATCCACAACGAAAACGCGAGCCGCCAGGCCTTCGGCTCGCTTATGGTCTTTCATGGTCGTATAGCCTCCTGACATCACTGCCAGTGCCCTCAAACCAGGTCCGTAGTTCGTCATGGCGTGTACCCTGGTCAGGTACTGCGCGCAGATGTGACAAGCTGTCATGACAGCTATGTCACTAGTGCATCCCAGCTATCCCGCTGGGCCCCAATCACCCTCGGCCTAATTAATCCTTTTGCGTTCAGCCGAGCTCGCGATGCATAGGCATCCCGAGCTGGTCGTAGTACCTGCGTTTGATCCAGAGGGACACGTTCACCAGTGCCATGAGGACCGGCACCTCTATCAATGGACCGATCACCGTTGCGAAAGCCTCCAAGGACGCGATACCGAACGTGGCCACTGCCACTACTATCGCGAGTTCGAAGTTGTTACTCGCGGCCGTGAAGGATTGCGTTGCTGCCTGGCCATAGTTGAAGTCGAGCCTGTGCGAGAGTCCGAAACTCACGAAGAACATCAGTAGGAAGTACGTCAACAACGGAAGGGCTATTCTCACCACATCCAGAGGTCGGTCGACAATCTTCTCACCTTGCATAGAGAACATGACGATTATCGTGAACAGCAGTCCGATGAGCGCAAGGGGGCTGATCTTGGGCGCATAGACCCTGTCGAACCATTCCCTGCCCTTGCGACAGGCAAGGAAGTACCATGTCGCGACACCGCCTACGAACGGTATCCCAAGGAATATCAGCACGTTCTTGGCGATATCAGCCATCGTTATGTCCACGACTATCGACTCCGACGAGGGGGATATCACAGGCGTCATGACGGTTATGAGCACATACGCGAGCACGGAGTACATGACTATCTGGAATACAGAATTCAGGGCCACAAGGACGGCGCAATACTCGCAGTCACCTTTCGCAAGCATATTCCATACGAGGACCATCGCTATGCATCTTGCCAGGCCGACAAGGATTAGCCCGTTCCTGAACGCAGAGTCCTCCGGGCTTGGGAAGAACAACCATGCAACCGCGAACATGATGGCCGGGCCGACAGCCCAGTTGAGCACGAGTGAGGTGCTGAGCATCTTCTTCGAGCCTCGCAGTTTCCCCAGCTCGTCATAGCGGACCTTTGCCAGCGGAGGATACATCATGACAAGGAGGCCTATGGCAATAGGAAGTGAGACGTTGAATACCTTCACGGAGTCAAGGATGTCAGCGATCTCCGGGAAGGCGTGACCCAGTCCCACACCTGCCGCCATCGCAAGGAATATCCAGAGAGTGAGGAACTCGTCAAGGAGCGAGAGCTTGTTCCTGGGTGCGTCGCAGGCTGGAGCGGGTCCATCAATCACTTGCGTCAACCTCTCAGAATGCCGTACTCCTTCCGCAGCCGAGCGAGTGAGTCCCTCAATTCCACAAGCGAGGGGAATCGGATTGCCTCGGACGGGCATTGACTCGCACATCCCGTGCACCCAACGATGCAGTTGAACGGATTCTTGACCACCGGTCCGTCCTCGCCGTCGGTGTAAACCTCCTGATGGCAGAACGACGCGCAGACGCCGCATTTGGTGCATCTGTCAGCGATGATTGTGGGGTGCCAGGGTATTCTGTCCCTAGGGATACCTCCGTATCTTCCTTCGGTCAATCTACGCTCCTCCTCGCCTGGATTATCCCGCGGAGCTCCCCGACGGAAGGCACTCTGCCTGCAACAACCATCTCGCCGTCTATCGCCAGGGCAGGAGTGGCCATCAGACCGCGCTCGACCATCTCGTCGATGCTCGTGATTTTCACTACTTCAGCCTTCAAGTTGAGCTCGCTCAGCGCCTTCTTCACGTTGGCCTCAAGCATGTTGCACTTGGGGCATCCCGTTCCGAATACCTCGATTCTCATTCCATCATCCTCGCTTGTTCCGCCTCGCACGTTCCCCCAGGAACTCACACCAGATACCATCAAGATACTCGTCCTCTGCGGAGGACGGCACGTAGTTGTATACCTTGAGTTCTCTCAGCAGCATTGATTTCAACTCCACCTCGGACGCTTCCTCGGAAGACAACGCCTTCTCGAGAATCTGGTCGAGGAACGAAATGCCAACCATTTGACCACCCACCGTTATCTTCTTGGTGACTTTCTTTCCAGGACAACAGGATCCGGTGGACATCCTCATCCTCCTCCAAACATTCCGAACAAGAGGCCTGCGACGATGCAGAGCACTGCAACGAGGATCACATAGACCGCGATCTTCTTGGTTCCCATGATCTTCCTGGTGACCAGGATGCTCTGAAACGAGAGTTCAGGGTCAGCCAGCAAGTATGCCAGCAGCGGGCCTTTGGCCATCCCCAGGTCCAGGAACATGCGTGCCACAGGCACCTCGACCAGGGTCGGGAAGTACATGAATATCCCGAAACCGACCGCGAGGGCATTCGCCCTCACCGAGTTATCGCCAAGGTATTCTCCCACGACGGCCTCGGGGATCAGCTCGGAAGCCAGTCCCGCGACGAAGACTCCTATGAGGAGGAGTGGGAGAATCATCTTGATGAAAAAGTAAGTTTCCCTCATCCAGCTCGCATTCTCTTCCCTCGAGTTCATCTTGATGGCCCAGATCATGGCGAATACAGCAGTAATCGCAACGATTGGCACTCTCAAGGCCAATGAGAGAGGAGACGCTCCGACGACTAGGACGGCCATAAGGATGACGAACAGCACGGCAACCCGGCTCCGGACGAGCCTCTCGACGATGGTCCGATCCCCCGCTGGCACGGGTGGAGTGTTAGTGGCTGCATCAGGGGCCGATTGAATTGACGCAAGTCTCGCCGACGCGCTCGAAACGCCGCGCCCTCTTGCTCTTTCGAAAATGAATCCCATCATTAGTCCTATCAGTATCCCGAAAGCAACCGCCAAGATGCCACGGGCCGCGGCGATGTCCCATCCGATGAGGCTCCCGGTGTACAGTATTGCGAGGACATTCACCGCGGGTCCAGTAAACAGGAAGGTGACAGCGGGGCCGAGCCCAGCCCCCTTCTTCCATATCCCTGCGAACAGGGGGAGAATCGTGCAGGAGCAGACAGCTATCAGCAGGCCCGCAGCAGATGCCACAGGATATGAGATGTATCTCGGCGTGTCTGGTCCTAGGTACTTCGTCACCGCCTCCTTCTTGAAGAGCGCGGAGAGCGCTCCCGCGATGAAGAACGCCGGGACAAGGCACAGGAGGACGTGCGCTGAGAGGTATTCAACTAGACCGTTGAGCCCGGCGAACAGGAGGTCTATCAGGTATCCAAGAGCCACGGTTCTTGCTCCTTGTGACTTCTACAAAAATTGAAATAGCTCGGGTGATATATAGGGTTTGTGGTTTCAAACAAATTTGAAACATCATGCTGCGATTCTGCGCTCGGCGGCAAAGCCATGCCTAAGTCGGTCGCATCTGCGCTTGACCAAGCAGGAGGGATCCGTGGACTGACTCGGGGGATTCCCTCCGAGACTCGATTGAGGAAGGCCGCGGAACAACATCAATCCTTGGCAGATTATACGCGGCTCAAGATTTTGTGGGCTCTCTCCAATATGGACCTGTGTCCTTGCGTTCTCAAAGTCATCGCGGACGTGCCCGACTCGAGGCTGTCGTATCATTTGAGGATTCTTGAGTCCGCGAGACTAATAAAGTCAAGACGGACGAGGAATTGGCGGATATACTCGATTACGAACGAGGGCGGGAAGTTGCTGCTCCTTGAGAAGGCAGAAGCTCCCTGAGGTTTGATATGGCCAAGAGGCGCACGAAGACGCAGCAGGAGAAGATCCAGCTCGCATCGGCTGGGTACACTGAGTGCCACAACTGCATGAAGATGCTCAGGCCGGGCACGAGAAGATGCCCTTCGTGTGGCGCGCTAACCGTGTCGACCAGGAAAGCGATGGCAGCGATTGCAGTGATCGTTACGCTGGTCATTGCCGGGACGGCAGTCTACTCTTTCTACCCGAGGGAGGAACCATACCTACCACCTCCGACTGTGATCACGGCGTCTCCAGTAGGCTACAGTGCCTCGACTTCAGCTACAATCACTGCGTCGTTCAACAGGGCCATGGATGTGGCCTCTGTCGAGTCCGCGTTTACGGTCTCCCCGTCCGTCCAAGGCACGTTCTCGTGGTCTGGATACACGATGACATTCAACCCAGCTCAGGATCTCCCTGACGACGCGTACTACACGGTGACGATAGGAGATGCCGCAAGGGACGCTGCTGGCGCGCCCCTCGACTGCGGGAGTTACACATGGTCGTTCTCGACCGCTGACCTCCCGACCGTAAGGAGGGACATCGGCACGGGAACCGGCGATTTCTGGACGGTGTATCCGACCACGCATCCATCATCCGGCCAGCCAGTGGCGCACCCAGACTGGGTCATCACTGCCCTCGAGCAGGGAGTCGTCATGATCCTCGACCACAGCGAAGGATGCTACCCGTGCGTACAGCAGACCGGGATATGCGAGTCTGTGTATGCCTCTTATCCGGAACTGCAATACTTCGACACGTTGTCCGGGACTGACGAGCCTGATGCGTCAGAGGCCTTCGCGGCCTACGACCCGAGCGGGGACATCCATTACGTGCCTCTCACGATCATTGTGACAAAGGCCGTGGACAGCTTTGGCAACGAGGTAGTAGCATGGCATAGCTGGGAGGGCGTTGTCGACGTCGTGACTCTTACCTCCTGGGTACAAGACGCGCAGTCGTACTACGACGATAGCATGTGAGGGGTTGTCCTACATGAGACGAAGGACCAGGTCCATCGTGATGATATCCGTGTCAGTTGCAGCCCTCGCGCTTCTGTCCGGCTTCCTGATGTACTGGACTGAGAGGAGTCCGCAAGGGGTCTATGAGCCCGCGGATCTCTTCACCTCAACGGACTTCACCGGATCCGAGTTCTCGCTCTCCGATAACGCTGGCAAGGTCACGATCATCCACTTCACGCAGCTGGAGAACCCTCTCTGCATCGAGTGCGAGGACTCGATACGGTCGCAGATTGAGGAACTGGAGGCCCTGGTCTCATCCAACAACTCGCAGGTCGAGGTCATCACGGTCAACATCCGGAAGAACGTGTACTCCGAGGACGGGTGGCGGATGGCCGAGGCGTGGTACGGCACCAACATCACCTGGCATTGGGTCGAGGAGTTCGAACCGTACCCCATATCGGGCAACTACATCCAGTTCTGGCAGATGGACGGGGCATTCTCGAACCCCTCGATAGTGCTTATCGACCAGGACCTGATGGTGGTCGGAGTCTACCATGTGTACTGCATAGGCAACGGGGTCATAGACGGGGTGCAGGACGCCAGCTCATTGGCTGAGGACGCTGAGAGCATTACCTCTGGCACCTGGGTCACGGACGGAGATGCAGCGGCCAGGTGGGGGAGCGTGACAGTGGGTGGGATGTTCTTGCTTGGCGTTGTGACTTCGTTCTCGCCTTGTTCCATCGCGCTCCTCATGGCGGTCATATCCTTCGTCGGGGCCGCGTCGACAAGCCGTGCGGATACTAGGACTGAGGAGCCTGTGCTCGGCATCGGACTCAGGATCGGCATAGCGTTCACTGCGGGCACCGGAGCGGTCTTCCTGGTCTTCGGCCTGTTCATATCCTACATGGGCGACTTCCTCCAAATGTCGACCACGTTCTACCTGATAGCCGGCGCGGTCCTCGTCGTCTTGGGACTGAACATGTTGTTCCCCATCACGACGTGGGTCAAACAGGGTCTGTCCGCACTGGCGATTCGTCAGTCAGGTCAGGCATGCGGGCTCCCGGAGACGAAGGGCAAGACCGTTGGGCGGATCCAGGCACTAAGCCAGAGATCCCCCGACCTCGCGGGCGTCGTCCTCGGAGTCCTGTTCTCAGTGGGGTGGGCGCCGTGCGCTCTCTCGTTGACTCTTCCCGTGATGATATTGCTGGTGACACAGGACATCTCGATGTTGACAGGAGGGCTCATGATGTTGGCGTTCGGTCTCGGACACGGAGCCGCCATCATACCGTTCTGTGCAGCCACGGGGGAGATCAAGAGCGCCGTCGGGAACAGATACGTCCTCGTCGCCAAGTGGATTCAGATCGCGTTCGCAGTCATCGTGGTGTGCCTCGGCGCGCTGTTCATGGCCAGGTTCGTCGGTTTGAAACTCTGGTAGAGGATCATGCTCGTGCAAGGGCGACCCTGAGCGAACCATATCTCATGAGAATCAATCCCGGGTTGATAGGTAGGCGGGAGCATCCGATCCTACCTATCCGGGATGGTGTTAATAGTCAGCGACGGCCTCGATCTCGGACTCGCATCCGAGCAGGTCGTATACTTCTTCCCAGCTGTAGTGATCCGCGTCAACCATTCACTTCACCTTCGCAGGACACTCTACGGGAAACATGGGTTAATAAGCTCGCGTCCAGAGGTGCGCGAAAGTAGTCTGGCAAAGCGAAAATGCCCTCACGCCGCGTGCCTTATGTGGACTGCCTCGCCCCTCTGCGCGATGCGCAGCTCGGCAGCACACATCCTCGCCACCCCGACGGCCCTGACGTCACCATCATGCACGACGGCGACATCGTCTCCGACCCTCACCTCGGGACTGGCATCCTCCACGCCGACGGCGAACAGGTTCCCCTTCGGCCTGAAATCCTCGATCTCCACACAGTACGAGCCCGCGCGCGCGAGCGCCTGTGCGCCTTCCACTGTAAGTGATACCATGCCCCTGTCCGGGGTCAGCATGCCGAGCTGGGACCCGCCCCTGACGATCTTGACGAACGGCCATCTGCCAAACGATTCCGCCCCTGAGCACAGCTCGTCCCCCGCGCTCCCGAACTGGAACCTGCAGATGGAGCGCAGGTCCTCGAAGGACCTGCCAGTCCGCCTCGTGTCCTTCGGCTCAGGACAATGTTCCCTCAAGGTCTCCTCGAGAAGGTCGAGGCTCGACCTGGAACCCGGGTCTCCCCCAGACGTGTCCATGTGCTCGCCCAACACACCGGCGACGGCCTCCCTTTCGTCCCCTAGATGGGATATCACGAGGTCGTATTGCTGGGTTCCTACGAGCCACGAGACCAGGTCCTGGGCGAGCTTCTGTTCGTCCCTGTCCCAGTGCCCGGTGACCGGGATGTCGTAGTCCTGGGCGGGGTAGAACAGTTCGAGTTCCCTCGGGACTAGCCCGAGGGGCGAGGTGACGATGACCTCGTGGACGAGCGGCGCTTTCCCGCTCGAGAACACGGCGTCCCGGAAGCGCATGTGGGACTGCGAGAGCGAGTAGGGTTTCTTCGCAGAGCAAGGTATCAACAGCAGCACGGAGGCGCCCTCTGGGCGCCTGTATCTCTCCTTGAGCCGGTTCTGCCACCTCACGATCTCCGGCCTGAGGAGCGACTCCTTGGACCCGGCATGGAACGCCGCCCCCTTGACCGGAGCGTGCATCTCCTGCAGGTCGTACGCACCCATGTCCATGAGTCTCAGGTCCTGGACCAGCCATGGGTCGGCCCTGACCCTAATCTCGACCAGCTCCCTGAGCCTCCCCTGGGATATCATGTGAGACACGAGCTTCAGCTCCGCCTCTGCGGTCGCGATGTTGTGCCTCAACAGCTCCTCCTTGCCCCTCGTGTCCGAACGGCACGCCTCGCACGCGCAAGGCAGGTGCTTCAGGGCCGAGTAGTCCAGCGGACCCGAGGTGGTCAGATACCTCCCGGTCTCCGAGGCCATGATGAGCGGGATGGAATCGAACACGTCCACGCCGCAGTATGCGAGGAGGGCGAGCCTGTGAGGCATCCCCGCGAGCGAACAGAACATCGGCTTGAGCAGGTCGGGGCCGGATTTGGTCTTCTTGATGGTCTCGACGAACCTGGGCGAGTCGAGCAGCGACTTAGCGATGCCGTCGAGCACCGCGAACCCGCCTTCTGGGCGGGGATCCGCGTAAGGCGATCCTCGGAACCATGGGTCGAGCATCCCGTCCCCATTGGCGCCTGTGCCGTCGGAACGGAACCCGGATGCTGGCACCTTGAGGTCGCCCTTGCCAGCTGCTACGGATGGCGACATGCGCAGGCCCACTCCGAGCCCGGATGGGATCCTGTCGGCGACATGGGCCAACGTCGGGGTGTCGTGCTTCACGCCGTCTATCTCGAGTACCCCAGTCCTGGCCAGCCCATCGCGCTCAAGTATCTCGAATCGCACGGGATGTCATCGTCTGGGGGGTAATAAAACAAATCGAAAGTAAGGGTTTTGAGGGGATTTGTTCAGAACGTGGTGACGACCGAATGTTCCTCGACGAGCTCCTTGACCTTGGACGCGGGCACGACCTTGAGCCCCTCGAAGAGCATGGATCCGTCTATCCCGCGCTCATCCATGTCCTCCTTGACGACGTACACGGACACGTCGAAGTCGTACAGCTCCTTGGTCGCGTCCATGTTCGAAGGCATCTTGACCGCATCGGCCTTCTGGGACGCGAGCGCGTTGTAGACGCCGTCTTCTGCGAGCACGACGGATGTCTTCATGCCGTTCACCGCCATCGCGAGCGCAAGCCTCAGGCCGGCGAAGGCCTCTTCGAGCCCGTACGGGGGCCTCATCACCAAGACGAGTGTGGATTCAGCCATGTTGTCACCTCGCGATTGTCACGAGCCTGTCGGACTCGGACACGAACTTGAATAGATTGTTCGTCAGGCTCCCGACCTTCGCGGTCGGTATCTCCTCGCCGCGCTCGAAGCCTCTCGCTGCGTAGCATGTCTCGCATATCGCCTGCTCGACGCCGTCCTTGCCGAGGGCCTCCAGCTCGTTCCCCACGTTCGGGAACCTCTTCGGGTTCTGACCCTTCTTCACCGCAGTCACGCCCTCGCCGTAGCCGAACATGCGGACGTTGTAACCTTTGGCCCTTGCAGCCGCCGCCAGCTTCGACGCCACGTTGGCGTCCATCGCCATCATCGAGCCCGACCTCCAGAGTATAGTCATCGTCTTCGCCATGGGATCGCCTCACACCGTGACGGTCCTCTCCGTCCTCTCCATGATGCAGTCGACTATGTCCTCGTACTGCACGGCCTTGCCGGCCTTGAGGTCCTTCTGCGAGAAACCCCTGGCCTCGAGGTCGTCCGCCGCGACGAGGATCTCGTGGGCCGCCTTGTCCAGGCGCTCCGCGTGCTCCTTCCTCACCGCGTTGTAAACGGCGTCTTCGAACAGGATGACGCTCGCCTCGTCCCGGTCCGCGACCCTGTGCATCAGATGCGTCGGGTCGAGCTCCTGGGGTGACCTTATGACCACGAATGCAGTCTTCATCCTACAACCTCTTCAGCCGATGAACAGCGTCACCTTGGAGTCCGCTGCCAGGTCGAGGAACTTCGACGCCCCGAGGACCTTCGTGCCCTCGATGAGGTCGCTCTGCTTGACGCCCAAGAGGCTCATGGACGTGCTGCACGCGTAGAAGTTCACGCCGAGCTCCTTTGCCTGCTTGAGCATCTCCTCGTAGTTCGGCACATTGAGCTTCATCATCTTCTTGACCATCATTCCGGTGAAGAGCCTCCACATGCCTGGAAGCTTCGGTCTTATTCCCTTCTTGAGCAGCTTCAGGCCGAAGAAGGTGTAGAAGACGTGCACCTCCATGCCCATGCTTGCGGCCGTGTTGCCCATGATCAGTGGCATCATTGCCTTGTCGAAGCTGCCCTCGCTGACTACCATACAGAACCTGTCTGCCATTCAATCCACCTCTCACTTTACCCTGATGTAGAACCGGAAGAGTTTCCCTTCCTCTTCCTGTCCGACCATCGCGTGCCCGGTCCTGTTGCACCAGGCCGGGACGTCATCCCTTGCACCCACGTCGTCCGCCAGGAGTTCTAGCACCTGTCCGGACTTGAGTTCCTTGACCTTCTTCGCCAGTTGGACTATCGGCATCGGGCACATGAGTCCCCTTGCGTCGAGAGTCGCGTCCTTCTCCACGCCGACCACTCCTACGGTATTGTCATTACCGTGCAAATGCGATTACACTGTCTACTAATAAAGATTCTCACGTTCACTGGAGGGACTGCTGGCCGGACCGCACGTCATAACGGTTAAGTATAAAAATGGCAATACCGTGCAATATGGTGGAGCCTCAGAAGATCCTGTCCGGCCAGGCTACCTGCAGGGACATAGTCAAGTGCGTCTACGGCCTGTCGGATTTCGAGCTTCTCATATACAAGAGGTTGGCGAAACAAGGCCCCCTGAGGGCGGACGACCTAGTCCCTTCCCTCAAGAAGGACCGCAGCACGGTATACCGCGCTCTGCAGAGGCTCGTCACGTCGGGCCTCGCCTTCAGGGATACTAAGACCATCGAGAGGGGAGGCTACTATCACGTATACACTGCGGTGCCTCCGGCCCAGTTGAAGGAGCGTCTGCGCAGGTGCGCGGACGATTGGTTCGAGAACATGCGCGGGGCGATAGACGACTTCGACCTGGTATGAGCCTGAAAACCTTATATGCCACCAGCTGATTTGGTGGATGATGTCAGAAGGTTTCAGGGGGATGGACATCGTCTCCATCCGGGACTTTTCACGGGCGCAGATCGAGCATGTCCTTGACGTCGCTGAGAGGATGTTGCCGGTCGCGAAGGGAGATGAGAAGAGCAGACTCCTCGAAGGGAAGGTGCTCGGCTCACTGTTCTACGAGCCGTCCACGAGGACCAGGTTGTCGTTCGATGCGGCCATGACCCGCCTGGGCGGCAGGACCCTCGGGTTCGACGAACCCAAGGGCTCATCGGTCGCCAAGGGCGAGACCCTTGCCGACACCATCAGGATGGTCGACGCGTACTGCGACGCCATCGTCCTCAGGCACCCGCAGGAGGGCGCCGCCAGGCTTGCGGGCCACTTCGCTACGAAGCCCGTCCTCAACGCGGGCGACGGTGCTGGGCAGCACCCCACGCAGACGATGCTCGACCTGTTCACGATTCGCAAGTCGAAGGGCAAGATAGACGGCAACCACGTGGTCATCGTGGGCGACCTGAAGTACGGCAGGACCGTGCACTCCCTGTCAGAAGCGTTGGCGATGTTCGGCGCCCAGCTGACCTTCGTCGCCCCGCCCACGCTGCAGATGCCCAAGGAGCACCTGAAGCACATACAGTCCATGGGTATCAAGCCGAAGAGCGGCACCGACCTCGCCGAGGCGGTCAAGGACGCGGACGTGCTGTACGTGACCCGCATACAGAAGGAGCGGTTCCCCGACCCCGCGGAGTACCAGAAGGTGGCGGGGGCATTCACGATCGACCCAGCGCTCCTCAAGGACGCGAAGAAGGACATGATAGTCATGCACCCGCTCCCGCGAGTGAACGAGATATCCCCGGATGTGGATAAGACCCCGCACGCGAAGTACTTCGAGCAAGCCTTCAACGGGGTGCCCGTCAGGATGGCGCTCCTGGCGATGGTCCTGGGGGCGGTCGAATGAAGGAGTTCAAGGTGACGCCCATCAGGAACGGCACCGTCATAGACCACATCCAGGTCGGTACGGCACTGAAGGTTCTAAGGATCATAGGCGTCAAAGAGGACGTCAACTCCACTGTGAGCGTCCTGATGCACGTGCCGAGCAAGAAGGCCGGCTGGAAGGACATCGTCAAGATCGAGGACCGTGAGCTGGACCCGAAGGAGCTCGACAAGATAGCGCTCATATCGCCCGACGCCACCATCAACATCATCAGGGACTTCAACGTGGCCGAGAAGTTCGTGGTCGAGGTGCCCCAGAAGATCGTGGGTATCATGAAGTGCTCCAACCCCGGATGCATAACGAACAAGAACGAGCCGGTCGAGCCAGAGTTCGTCGTCGAGTCCAAGAAGCCCATCACCCTCAGGTGCATCTACTGCGACCGTGTGACCACCGATATATCGGAGAACGTGGTCTAGGCTCCCGGTGACGGCCTTGAGGCTTGGTTTGGAGTCCCTGAAGTGCGTCGCGTGCGGCTTGTGCGAGACCGTGTGCAGCATGAACAGGGATTCGACCTTGACGCCCATGAGCTCGAGCATCATACTCCATGTCGAGGACAAGGCGGACTACTTCGGCCTCGTCCTCAAGACCCAGGACGAGGGCCTCGTCGTCGCGAGACCCGAGGGCCAGAGCGGCGAGCAGGGCGCTGGCTCCAGCGGCCCTGGCGCGAAACCGATACTTCTCAGGGAGCCTTGCGACCTCTGCGGCGGGGACCCCAGGTGCGCCAGGATATGCCCGACTGGCTGCATCACGGTGGTGGACTGAGATGTACCTGTGCAACGGCAGGGCCTGCATCATGGACCTCTCGACCGGGGAGGCGTCCGAGCAGGAGCTGTCGGAGGAGCTCCTGATGAAGGGTTCAGCGGTCCGGTTGGCGGACTCTCTCAGGGACGAGCACGGCGACGCGCTGGTGCTCGGAACCGGTCTTCTGACCGGGAGTCTCGTGCCCTCGGCTTGCGCGGGGCTGATATCATCGGCCAAAGGGACGATGCCGCTCCTAGGGTTCGCCGGCGTCGAGCTGAAGCTCGCGGGGTTCGATTTCATCGTCATCAAGGGCGAGTCCCCCGAGCCCGGATATCTATGGGCTAGGGACGGCATCGTCGAGTTCGTGTCGTCTCCCTCCATGGCTTCCATGGACTCGTGGGACCGGACCGACAAGATCCGGGCCGACCAGGGCGACAGGAGGATACAGGTCGTGTCCGCCGGACCCTGGGGGGACTCGATGCGCGAAGCATCATCCATCGCCGTCAGCCACTGGCTCGGCGAGGACGACGCGTTCATGGGCGCCGAGTTCGGGCGCAGGAAGCTCGTGGGGGTAGCGTTCAGGGGGATGGGCGAGCTCGAGGTCTCCGATGCTGAGGGACACTTGACGGCTTCCCTCGCGCTCCGCGCGGACCACGCATCGAGACTGGGCCAGAGCGCGGGCCTCGCGTCCTACTGGGACAAGGCCCGAGACAGCGGCTTCTCGTCGCTCCTCCACAGGGTCGTCGCATGCTTCGGCTGCCCGCACCCGTGCAGGTCGTTCCTCAAGGTCAACGAGGACCCGAGACTCATGGCTCTGTCGGCCAAGGAGCCGGGATACCTGCACTTCGACATACCGTCGCTCGACGCCGCCACATCCACCGGCATGGGCTCAGGCGACATCACGACTTCTTTCATGGAGTGCGCGAAGGCTGGTGCAGATCCGTCATCCGTCATCGGCGCAGGCGCCACGGATCTCGCAGGCGTGAGGAAGATGCTCGCCATGGGCGACGCGCCCGTGCGCACCAGACCTTCGGCCAGGGGTTCGTTCAGAGCCTATCCCACGTTCGAGGATTGCATCGCCCTGGGCCTCTGTCCCAGGTACTGGGCCAAGGCGGGTCTCGACCTGGACGCGATCTCAGAGTGCGCCGAGCCCGCGCTCGGACGGGAACTGCGTTAGCGCGGAGACCAAAGGTTTTTTGACGGTCTGGCGCATCTACACCTCTGGTGTACGTGTGAAGATACTCGTGACGACAGGGATGCCTGGCTGCGGCAAGGAGGAGTTCCTCAAGTGCTGCATGGCGCGCGGGGCCAAGGTCATCCGGATGGGGGATCTGGTCCGGGACAGGGCGAAGGAGTTCGGGATAGACCATTCGGACAAGAACCTCGGGGACCTCGCGAACGAGGAGAGGCAGAGGTTCGGCATGGACATCTGGGCCAAGAGGGTCATACCTCTCGTCGGCGGCGACATCGTCGCGATCGACGGCACGAGGGGCCCGGACGAGATAAGGGCGTTCAAGCACGCGTTCGGCGCGGACCTGCAGGTCGTCGGGATACACGCATCGCCCAAGACGCGGTTCGAACGTCTGAAGGCGCGGGCCAGGACCGACTCGCCGGCCGTGCTCTCGGAATTCGACAAGCGCGACAGACGCGAGCTGGACTGGGGCCTCGGGGACGCGATCGCGCTAGCGGACCACATGGTGATCAACGAGGGCTCGCTCGAGGAGCTCAAGGTGCAGGTCGACTCCCTTCTGGACAGGATACTGCCCAAGGGGTGACCCCTTTGGAATTCGTCGCCGTCAGACCGTGCAGGTTCGATGCGTTCGAGGCTGTCCCCAAGACGAAGACCTCATTGGACCTCGGCGAGTGCGAGAAGAGGCTGAGGTCGGCGGGATACTCCATCGTTTCCAACGCCGGCGTGATGCTCGTCGTGAGGAAGGACGCCGAGGTCACGGTGTATCCCCACGGCCGGCTGTTGATGCATCCGGCCAAGGACAAGGACGAGGCCGAGAGGATCGCGGGGGCGCTGTACTCGGCCTTGGGCATGTGACGTTCGGCCCAACCATCATAGGGGATTCCCCGGTTCCGTTTTTATACCGCATCGCGATTCGCAGGTGTAGCACGGAGGCGTTGGAACATGATAGAGCTCCAGCAGCTGAACAAGTCTTTCGGTCCGATCAAGGCAGTGGACGACCTTACCCTGAAGGTGGAGAAGAGCACCACCGTGGGCTTCCTCGGCCCTAACGGCGCCGGCAAGACGACTACAATCAAGATCCTGACAAACCTCATAGGCGCCACGAGCGGGCGCGCGCTCCTGAACGGCGTGGATGTCGTCAAGGACCCGAAGATGGCTCTGGCCCATGTCGGCGCGGTCGTCGAGACGCCGGAGTTCTACCCGTTCCTGACCCCGGTGGAGACGCTATCATATCTCGGAAGGATCAGGGGCATGTCGTCGCAGGACATCTCGAGCCGCACGAACGAGGTGCTCCAGCAGGTGAAGATGGAACAGTGGCGCACGACCCGCATAGGCAAGTTCTCCAAGGGCATGAAGCAGCGCTTGGCCATCGGGCAGGCGCTCCTGCACGAGCCGGACATACTCATCCTCGACGAGCCCACGAGCGGGCTCGACCCCAGGGGGATGGTCGAGGTGAGGGAGATCATCAACGCCCTCAAGAAGGAGCATTACACGATATTCATGAGCTCCCACCTGCTTGGCGAGGTCGAGGAGACCTGCGACAAGGCTGCGCTCATAGATCACGGGAAGCTCCTGGTGTACGACGATATCGAGAGCCTAGGGAAACTGACCAACGTGATGAAACTGGAGATAGTCGGCTCCTCAGCGATCAATGACTCCATCGTCGGCAGGATATCGGCCCTGCCGAACGTCGTGCAGGTCGCCCGGGCGAACCAGGAGACCCTCGTTGTCACCTACGAGGGCTCGGTCGAGTCCAGGGGGGACCTGCTCAAGGGGGTGCAGTCCATCGGTGTGAACGTCGTGTCTTTCAGCCCTGTCGGGTTGCCGCTCGAGGCATTGTACATGGACCTCGTGAAGGAGTCGAGGTGATCATGATGACCGAGGAGTCGAAGGCACATCACGATGTTCCGTCCGATGTATCGCAACTGCCAATAGTGTGGAGATACGAGCTTCTGAAGTACCTCAGATCGTGGAGACTCTACGCGTCCGTGGTCATAGTCATCGCCATCATGGCGCTCCTGTACCTGCTCCCCCCGTTGCTGGGCGAATCGTACAGCGGGACCGATACCGAGACCGAGATATGGGTCACCCCGACGACGACGGTGCCTGGCATGCCCGACGGTCCATACACCGTCTACGCCGTCGGCGTCCTGAACAGGAGCCAGATAGATGTCGATTCCTTGGTGGTGTACAGGGACGGCACGATGTACCCGTATGCGGGCGGGTCGAACTGGTTCCTGAGCGAGATACAGTACGGAAGCGCGAGCGTGTACACGATCGTCTTCCTGCAGAACGTGACGGGGAGCACTATCACCGCCACCTATGAGTGGTACATCTCCCCCGAGAGCTTCGAGACACTGTTCCTGGGCTTCGCCAGCTTCCTGATCATCATATGCGCGACCTTCTTCGGGGCCGACGCCATCGTCAGCGAGTTCCAGAACAGGACCGGGTACCTGGTGTTCCCGAACCCGATAAAGAAGTCCATCCTGTTCCTGGGCAAGTTCAGCGCGAGCCTGACGGCAGGGCTCATCGTCGTGACGATGTTCTACGGCATCATCGCGGCGCTCTCGATGATATCTGCCCGAGGCATCGATGATGACTTCCTGCTCTCCTACGCGTACGCGGCTGAGTATCTGATTGCGGCCATGGCCGTGGCGTACCTCATCAGCTCCGTGCTCAAGGGTTCGACCGGCGCTCTAGTGCTCACGTTCTTCATGTTCCTCATGATCCTGCCCATCGTCGACAACGTCGCGGCGTTCTCGGGCGTGAAGATCGAAGGGTCTCTAACCTTCTCGTCAGGGGCCATGACCTACATCCTGACGGACCCGTACCCCACGGATGAGGTGGTGGACTTCGGTGTGATGACCTTCAACACCTACTACCCTGACCAGGTGCTCGCCGCGCTGACCATGGCGGCATACGCGCTTGTGTCCCTGGTCCTGGGCATGTACCTGTTCAACCGGAAGCAGCTGGTGGGCTAGGGGGCGGAGGAGGTTTCTGCCCTGGCGGGACGTACTGCCAGGCGGAGCCCTGTCTCCTCGCGAGCATGATGTCGACCGCTCTGAGGAAGTCCTTCTTGGTCACGATGCCGACCAGCCGGTCCCTGTCCATGACCAGGAGCCTCCCGATGTTCCTGTCGGTCATGATCTTCAATGCCTGGCTGGCGTCCGTGTCAGGGTGGACGCTCACGACGTCCCTGGTCATGATGTCCCCGACCTTCCTGTGCGGGGCCGTCTCCTTGGGCACCTTCTGTGCGTCCGTGAGCGTGACGATTCCCACCACCCCGTAGTCGACCACGGGGAAGCCCATGTGATGGGTCGCGAGCATGAGGTCGAGGAGCTGCTGAATGGTGGTGTCTGGATGCACCACTTGGACCACGTCGGTCATGAGCTGGCGCACCCTGAGCCCCTCTAGGCTGTCCATGATGACGGTCGCCTGCTCCTCCTCCCGGGCACCGACATAGACGAAGAACGCGATGAGTATGAGGAATATCTGGAATGTGAATATCCCGATCACGCCCATCGCTATCGCGATGTACCTGCCCGCCTTCGCAGCCTTCCTGGTCGCCTCAAGGTGGGACATCTTCGTGGCCATGTAGGACCTCAGCATCCGCCCACCGTCCATGGGGAATGCGGGCAGGAGATTGAATCCAGCCAGGAGGATGTTGTAGAATGCCATGAGCCCCAGGAGGACGATGGTCCCTTCGAAGACGACTGAGTCGTATGAGAGCATGTTCAAGAGCGTCATCCCCGCGTAGGACCCGAGTCCTATGGACAAGCTTGTGAACGGCCCTGCGAATGCCATGGTCAACTCCTGACCCGGCTTCTTCGGCATGTCCTCCAGGGAGGCCACGCCACCGAACAGCATGAGCGTGATGCTCTTGATGCGTACGCCGTATCTTATAGCGGTCCAGGAGTGTGCCAGTTCATGGGCGAGTATCGTGGCGAAGAATACGATCGCCGCCGCAGTCCCGAAGGCGTACTTCGTCTCCCACCCAGCGTCGAGGCCGCCGAACCCGAGTTCGAACCCGAGCAACCTGGTCGTGTTCTCGGAGAAGACCCAGGCGAACAGAGGGAGTATGATGAGGAACGTGATGTGGAGGTGTATCGGTATGCCGAGTATCCTCCCGATCTTGATGGACGCCGCCATGCCTCACACGTTATGCGCGGTCGCTATTTAAGCATTGGACTGGAATCTGCGTGTCTGCCAGCGGTATTTTTTCCGAAAGCATCATATAAAAGTAACGCTACTGTCTTTTCACGGGATGGGTACCACTTGCGGCGTGTTATCGCCAGTGTGCTACTGGCCGTCATCGTAGCTTCTCTCGTTCTACCTCTTCAGTC
>JBFYNF010000023.1:0-3967 GCA_041304525.1 Thermoplasmata archaeon
AGGTCCCAATTGAGCATGATTTCAAGCTGGATCTTCCTCCCGATAACCTCCTCCAGGTCAGCTGAGTCCATAGGCTCCCAATCTGTGAATGCCATCAAGAACTTTGCCTGCCGACTAGATAGGAATTGTCGCAAAGGCGAAAAGGTTTAGCTCCGGTCAATTCCCCGCTGATTGACGACTTCACCCAACTTACTGGCTAGGTCAAGTAGTGTTCCCCACACGGTCCACCATTTCGATGTTTTGTCCGCAATCGATGGCCCTGTGATTGTTATCGACTCGTGTCATCTGCATGCTGAGAAGACCTTCAAGTCGGCCACGGGCCATGACGAACCACGAGTCCCCGTAGAAGCCCAGGTCACGTCCACGCCATTCAGCCACTCCGCCCACAACAGCTCATATTCGGATGTGTCCGCCTCAGGAATGAACACGTGCGGGTACATCAGGGCACCAACTTCCCCAGGGACCCTACAAACAACTTCTTCATGGACGAGGACGATCCGAAGGATGAGGTGTTTCGATGCAGTGCCCGAAATGCGGTCAGGAGATGGAGCACGGATTCATCGCCGCAGACCAGTGGTTCGTGAACGTCTTCACGCGGCTCGAATGGTATGGACACAAGCCGCGGGTGATGGCATACTCAGGCGATCCTCTGTCCAGGTTCGGACATCCTGCCGCAGTCCCCGCCGACAGGTGCAGGACCTGCAGGAAGGTCGTATTCGAGTACGACACGGAGCGCTGGCTCTGACCCAGTTTCAGCCCAGGTCCAGCAGGGGATTAAAAGTGCACTTACACATGCCCCTTAGAGGTGTGTTTGATGCGACGATATGATATAGTAGAACGCCCTGACCGGTATTGCCTTGAGCCGCGAGAACGCAGCCAAGGAGTTCAACAGGAGGTATGCGTAAGTGGACAACCGACCACGCAGGTCAGACCGCGGATTTGGAGGGCCAAGAGAGATGCACTCCGCCAAGTGCTCTGACTGTGGTGCAGAGACACAGGTGCCGTTCAAGCCCACAGAGGGCCGGCCAGTGTACTGCAAAGAGTGTTACCAGAAGCACAGGCCGCCAAGAAGGTACTAAACCCTAGCGGTTCAAGGCCTTTGAGATGTGCTCTGTTAAGACACAAACCTAGTATGTAATTCCAGCCGATTCATTTTTTCTTCACTACTGCAATAGAGCCATCCCTCTCGACGAGAGAGGTCAATGGGTGTTGGATCTAACTCAATCGACGGCTTCAGCGTGTGAAGAAGGTTCGCCAGCATGGAGAATAGGCCCTAGGGAGCGACCCGGCGTCTTCCGACAGCGTCCTTCACCCTCTCGGACCAGCTCGAATCGTTGGTGTCTGTGAGGGGGAGGCCGTTCGGAAGCATGTTCGCGGGGACGTCATGCGGACCTCCGAGCTTCCGCCCAACATCCTTTCTCAGACATCTGTCCTGCCTTTCGCCCCGACAGTACAGGAGTATGAAACCAGAGACCGCTCTCCGATATCGCTCATCGTTCCCATACGTCCTGAAGAACGTGCACACGGACAGGTTGTCGCAATCCCCGGTCATGAATCCCCACCAACCTCGTGTAGCGTCCAGTGAGCATGTTATCGTATCGCGGGCCAAGTGGCCGCCGTCTCGAACATCGTTCGGGAGTCCCGAACAGACTCACCACAAGCGGCATGTACCTGGGAAGTGTCTTCTTCATTCGGTGCCTGAAGGTGAGGGGACATACGTAATCGCAGATTGACAAGGGCCATCCTGCCCGTGCTTGCGGGTTTCATAGGGGAGAGCCAGCGACCAGCGTCCAAGGTGAGTCCCGACGAGATCACGAGGAAGTTGCGACTCGACTACCTCTACTCCCAGAAGGACCTCAACCAGAAAGCGTTGGATGGAGCACAGACCCTATTCGAACACTTTCAGCGGCAGGACTTCAGCCTTGACACGTTCATGAACGATTCATTGAACCTGATACGGAGACGGCTCTGGATCAGAGAGGTCACCGTGGCCCTGCTCGATCGACGGGATAATCTATTCAGGTACAAGTATCAGGCTGGATTGAGGAAAGAGGCGTGGGACGCACACAAGGGCATCGCGTATAGGCATGACGAGTACACCAATCCGACCGTGTACAAGGCGAGAGAGATAAGCAAGCACACGAGCCTATTCCTGGCTGAGGACAACCCGTACGGCAAGGGCGAGGACGCGACCTTCAGCAGGCCGATCATGCTCGAGTCGAGGAGGCTCTCGGTTGACGACAGCATCGAAGGGGACTACTTCGATGTCTGGATATTCGGCAAGGACAAGGAAGTCCTGGGCTGGATAGAGTTCTCGGGGACGACTTCGAGCAAACTACCTGACACGGTCGCACTGAAATGGATCGAGCTGATCTCCTCTATCATGAGCGTGGCGCTGATCATACACGAATCGAAAGCGCCGTCCTGGTCAAGGACCCCGCCATGACACTCATCCAGTCCGGAACCTGCGTGCCCCCTATCTCTTCCTGAGCTTCGGGTTGTAGATCTCGTCCATGGCATAGCCTATGAACGTGAAGGCCAGCACCAGGAACACGATGCACATGCCCGGGACCAGGATCCATGTATAGAGCCCGTTCAGGATAGCCTTCCCATCATCGGCGTCCTGCAGCATGTTGCCCCAGGTCACGACCTGGTTCGGCATCGGTCCAAGCCCGATGTAGCTGAGAGTGCTCTCGGACAGGATGGATAACGCCACTGTCAGAATCGAGTTCGCGAACACTAGAGGGAACACGTTAGGGAAGATGTGCTTCCTGACTATGTAGTAGTCCGTTGCGCCGATTGCCCTAGCACGCTCGATGAACGCCCGTTCCTTGAGAGAGAACACCTGGGCCCGCACAATCCTGGCTGTACTAGACCAACCCGTGATGCCGATTACGAAGATGACCTTACCTATACTCGGGCCTCCAGGCAGGACGGCCGCGAGCACTATCATCAGCACGAGCCATGGCAGCACGAGGAACACATCCGTGATCCTCATCAGGACCTCGTCCCTCCATCCAGCCCAGAAGCCGCTCAGTAACCCGACAACAGTGCCAAGGCCCATGGACACAAGGGTGGCCACCAGGCCTATCTCGAGCGAGACCCTGCTCCCATAGATCACCCTGGTCAGTATGTCATAGCCCCTTATGTCCGTCCCGAGCCAATGCTCAGGAGACGGCGGCGTGACCAGTCTGGTCGTCGTAACCCGTTCGAATGGATCGTATGCATGGTCCCATCCCCCGACCACGGACAACATCCAGACTATCTGCGGCGCGAACACGGCCATGGCCACGAAGAATATCAGGATGACCAGACCGAGCATGCCCATCCAGTTCTTTCGATAGAGGCGCCAGGTCTGCGAGGCCTTCTTCTTGTAGAGTCTGATCTTCTCGATGGTCGGTTCGGACATTCCGAACCTACCGAGCGGGACAGACTCTTGCTCTTTGGATTCAATTGATGCGCGACCCATGATGATCACCCCATCTTGACCCTCGGGTCAAGGTACACCATCAGAATGTCGGCCACCAGATTCGCTGCTATGACTACGACCGCTATCAGGAAGAACGCAGCTTGAAGGATCGGGTAGTCCTGTTTGAGCGTCGCCTCGATCGTCGCATACCCAATACCAGGGTAATTGAACACGACTTCCGTCTGGAAGGCGCCGCCCACGACGAACGCCAGGTCGATTGCGATCAACGCGACCATGGGCAACATGGCGTTGGGGACTGCATGGTCCTTGAGGACCCTGCCCTCGGACAGGCCCTTCGCCCTCGCCGTGGTGATGTACTCCTCCGTCATGACGTCTATGAGTGAACCCCGCATGATTATCGAGAAGGCGGCTATGCTGCCGATAGTGAGGCTCGCAGCTGGAAGAATCAGGTGCCGTACTAGGTCCACGAAGCAGCTCCAAGTCAATTCGAGCTGTTCTCCGTAAGTCAGGGCACTGTCCGAGGGAAGCCACTGGAGC
>JBFYNF010000024.1:0-15030 GCA_041304525.1 Thermoplasmata archaeon
CGTACTCGTCGTGCTCATATCGGGCATCCTGTGGGAGGAACCCACATCCCCAACCGAGGATTCGGCGCTCTGGGAACTGCTGTTCCTTCTCGCGAACGCATCGGTATGGGAGGAACTCATCGTCAGGGTGCTCCTCATAGGTGTCCCGCTCCTACTCATCGACCTCCTCCGACATTCGTTTCAGGCGAAGAAGTATCGGTACATCCTGGGCGGCGGATTCACCTTGGGGACGGCCGAGGTCGTCCTAATCCTGGTTTCCTCGGCGCTGTTCGGGTTCGGGCACTACGAGGGCTGGGGCGCGTGGAAGGTGTTCCCATCCGCGGTCGCGGGGGCCGCTTTCGGATACATGTTCATGCGGCACGGGCTCGCCTCCGCAATCATGCTTCACTTCGGATTCGATTACCTGTCGATGCCTACTGAGGTGTTCAGCGACGGGTCTGGCATGGGGGCCCTTGTGCTGCTGGGCGTCGCAATCCTACTCTGGATGGCAATGGGAGCCGTCTTCTTCGGCTATTACATCATCCGAATAATCGAGTTCGTGACGAATAAGAAGTATTTCGAGGAACGGTCCCCTGCGCCGATTCCATATCCGTATTACTATGGTCACAGGTACGTTCCGCCAGAACCGCAGTGGCCACCGCCCCAAGCGCCGACTCAACCAGGACCGTGGTCGGGCGGCCCGGCAGAAGGCCCAGTGGTGACCCCCGCACCTCCTGGACTCGGAGGCTTCTTCGTGTGCCCTGTCTGCGGCCATACGGAGGCGCACTGGAAGGACGGAAAATTCAGGTGCCTAAGGTGTGGGACTATCGTGTAGGAGTCGCTCCAAGATCGCTTTGCTGAGCTTGCCTGGGGCGAGGTCGGTCGATTCTATCACGATGTTTCCTGAATATGACGCCTTCAGCGTCGAGACCACCTTGTCGAGGTCGGCCGTGCCATCGTCGATGATGTTGTGCTGATCCCACTGACCCTCGTTGTTGTGCATATGGACGTTTCTGAACCTAGACACATGCTGGAGCATGCTGTCGACCTCTCCCGCAGTGTTCGCATGGCCCATGTCGAAGCATATCGACGCGCTCGTGCCCTCTAGGACCTCGATTAACTCGTGGGCCTTCGTGCATGTCGCATTGATGTTCGCCGGGAGGTTCTCGACAGCCATCACGATGCCGTGCTCCTCAGCGAACGGGGCAAGCTCATGGATCGATTTGCGAGTCATGTCCAACGCTTTCGACCTTTCGAGGAAGGCGATTCCGTTCACGAACCCTGGATGCACCGTGAGCACGGTTATGTCCAATGCGCGGCACAATGTGATGACCTGCTTGATCTCGTTGACTGCGGCGAGCCTCATGGGCTCATACACGCTCCCGACGTTGACATCACTCATGGGAGCGTGGACCTGGAACCGGAGGCCGAGCGAGTCTCTGGCACGCACCAGGTCCTCGCGCACGAGATCCAGGCGGTGCTGGCCTTCTGACAGCACCTCCCAGAGCTCGAAATGCTCCGCAATCGCTTCGGCCATACGCGGAAAAGGGATGTTGCAGAAGATCGGGGACGCGACGCCTATCAACGTCCCTCACCCCCCCTTACTCTCCGGCCGGGGTGCGACCTCGTCGATGAATTGCTCGATGTCGTTTGACGTGATTGTGACGTCCAGGTCTCCGAGTGGGTGTTTTTCCTCAGAGAACGAGACCTTTCCCGCGGTCGCGACCTGTTTGTTCAGCGTGAAACTGACAGTGTTATCTGAAATCCCACGCCTCATGACCGCCCGCGCGGCGGACCTTATCCTATGCTTCTTGAGGAGCTCGGCGAAGACCTCGGTCGAGTGCGCTGTGCCGACTATGGGGTCGTCCCCCTCCGGGACGAAATCGGGGAACAGCTTGACGATGGCGTCCACGACCTTGGATCTGTCCTCAGTCGGGAAACATCTGGCAGTGACCTTCACCTCAGCCACGAACGCACCATGTTCGAAAAGCTATTTAAAGACGTCCGCGCTAGGATTGGCTGGATGAAGAAGCGTATCCTCCAGCTGCTCACGGAGAAGGGCATCCTCGTCGACCCAGAGGCCGCGGAGGCGCTGTCCAGGTTGTCGGACCCGATGGCGTGCGTCAACCGAATCCTGAAAGATGCAGAGAACCAACCGTTGATACTGTCGCGGGAAGATGTGGATGGCTATGCGGGATGCGGCACTAAGCAGCCAATCCCGAGTCGTGAACCCTCACCTAGAGTTGCACCGGAGCGACCAGTCGCCAGCAAGACTGCACCTCCACCCATACGTGTGATCAAGGACATCACCGGGAACTCGACCTGCGTTGGGGACATCCAAGACTTCACAAAACTCTTCAACGATCGTTACACTTCCATCAAGAAGATCCTGGCCAAGAGGAGAGAGCTCGCGGGCATCATCCCGATCTCAAAGGCGAAGAAGGTCCGGAGGGAAGTCAAGCTCGTCGGCATCTTGAACGAGACGAGGACCACGAAGAACGGTCATACGCTCCTGGAGATCGAGGATGAGACGGACAAGATACATGTGCTCGTGATGAAGGGCCCCAAGAGAGCGGGCGAGGGGTTCATCAAGGACGAGGTCCTCGGCATCGCTGGATCGTTCAGCAAGGACGGGGAGATCGTCATCGCGAAGGAGATCATCAGGCCAGACGTGCCCATGAACAGCGCCATGACGCCGAACGGCTCGGGGGCAGTGATGGCGTTTGTCTCCGACATACATGTGGGCAGCGACACTTTCCTCCCGGAAGAGTGGAAGAGGTTCATGGAATGGCTCCGGAAGGACCCCGTGGCCAAGGACATCCGATACATGATGATGCCTGGGGACCTCGTGGACGGGATAGGCATCTACCCTGGCCAGGAAGACGAGTTGCTCATCGAGGATGTGTTTGCGCAGTATGCTGAGCTGGCAGAGATGGTCAAGGCGATACCGGACTGGATCAAGATCATAATGATGCCTGGGAACCACGACGCGGTGAGGCTAGCGGAGCCGCAGCCTGCACTGGCCAAAGAGGTACAGGCCATGTTCGACTCGAACATCATGTTCGTTGGCAACCCGTGCTACCTGGACGTCGAGGGAAGAGTGGTCCTGGCGTACCACGGCAGGAGCATGGACGACTACATCAAGAACATCTCCGGATTGGACTACGCTCACCCGCTGGAGGCCATGAGGGAGATGCTCAGGCGGAGGCACTTGGCTCCCGTGTACGGCGAGAGGACTGCGCTCGCGCCCGAGAAGAAGGACTACTTGGTCATCGACCAGGTGCCGAACATATTCGTCACGGGGCATGTGCACAAGTGCGGCATCGCAGAATACAGGGGCATCAAACTCATCAATGCATCCGCATGGCAATCACAGACGGAGTTCCAGAGGATGCACAACCAGGTGCCAGACCCCGCCAAGGTGCCGATGATCGACCTCGGCAGCGGAGAGATGTGGGTCGAGGACTTCTCCCACTGAAGCGCGCGAGAGGTTTCTTATCCAGCCGATGGTATTGCGTGTCATGCGCGAGCTAGGCGTGTTCTTCGACCCTAAGTCAGTCGCCGTCATAGGCGCAACGCCGACACCCGGAAAGGTGGGCAACATAGTCATCGAGAACCTGTACGGTGAAGGGTATCCCGGGAAGGTGTTCCTGGTCAATCCGAACCACAAGACGATACTTGGCATGCCATGCTACCGATCCATCCTGGACTGTCCAGGGAAAGTGGACCTTGCGGTCATCGTGGTCCCCGCGACTCTGGTTCCAGCAGTAATGGAGGAGTCCGGCAGGAAGGGCGTGAAGGCAGCGGTCATCATATCCGCGGGCTTCTCCGAGGGGGGCGAGGAAGGAAAGGCTAGGGAGAAGGATTTGCTCTCGATCGCCGCGGAGCACAAGATGAAGTTCGTGGGTCCGAATTCCTTGGGTGTCATCGCGCCACACGCGCGCATGAACGCATCCTTCGCCAGAACCACGCCCCTGAAAGGACCCATCGCATTCTTCTCGCAGAGCGGGGCGTTCTGCACCGCCGCGATAGAGTACTCGGTGCGCGAGATGCTCGGGTTCTCGGCATTCGTGAGCTCCGGAAACAAGGCAGACATAGACGACTCTGATCTCATCAGGCACTTCGCATCGGACGAGAAGACCAAGTGCATCGCAGCGTACATGGAATCAACAAGGGACGGCCAGGCGTTCTTCGACGCCCTCAGCGATGCGTCGCTGAGGAAGCCCATAGTGATACTGAAGGCGGGCAGGACTGAACGTGGGGCGAGGGCTGCCAAGTCACACACTGGAGCCCTCGCTGGCTCGGACTCCGCATACGAGGGCGTGTTCAAGCAGACAGGCGTGTACAGGGCGAAGACCATGTACGAACTGTTCGACGCGGCGCAGGCGCTCGCGAACCAGCCGCCGATGGACGGTGAGGGCATAGCGGTCGTCACCAACGCCGGCGGAATGGGGGTCATCGCCACTGACTTCGCGAACGACCTCGGGCTCGAACTAGCAGAGCTGTCATCGGAGACCCTGGATGAGATAAGGAAGGCGTGCCCGCCCACATGGAACCCAGGAAACCCCGTCGACATCATCGGGGACGCCGACACTGCACGGTATGCGAACGTCCTGACAGCCGTGGGGAAGGCCCCAGAGGTGAAGGCGATCATGGTCATAGCCGCGCGCCAGGCGGCCACGAACCTGTTCCAGATCGCGAAGTGGATAGCCATTACCGCACGCATAAGCGGGAAGCCTACGGTCGCATGCTTTGCAGGGATATTCGACCAGGAATCGGAACAGTTCCTTGACTCGAGGGGCATACCGGTCATGTCCGTGCCCGAGCGTGGGATAACCGCCCTGCACGCGCTCTCGGAACGCGGCAAGTGGCTGAGGAAGAAGGGCGTGGAGATACCGAAACGCGTGCCGAACGGCGATATGGAAGAGTTACCCAACTAGATCCATGAGGATCAAACCATAGCCAATCCCCAGGAAAACCATGCTGGCCCAGAAGGCGACCCATATCAGCTTCAGCAGCTTCACGCGGTCGTGGAGGATGTCGAGAAGGGGCAACTCCGTCACGCCTCTGCCCTTTTCTCCGCCTTGCTCTTGATACGCTTCAGACGGAATATGTTGTCCCGCTCCATCTCCTCGAGCCTGAACCGGATGAAACGCTCGATCTCCTCCAGTTCAGGGAGCACCTTGAACTCCAGCGCGTTGACTCTGCGCTTGGTCCGTTCGATCTCTTCGAGCAGCTTCTTCATGGTGGTCTCGAGCTCTGCGGCCTTCACCACGGTCTCGACGAGCTTCTCGTAGGCGTCCGCCGCCTCGTCGATCCTGGGCGAGGTGCCTATTATGCCATATCCGCGCTCGTCCAGGGGCGCCACTATCCTCGAGGACTTGATCTCTGGCACGACGACGCCCATCAGGTTCCTGCTCCTGAGCTGTATCTCAGGGTGCACAGTGAGCGCGTACGCGGCCGACCGGACCGCGATGACGCCGTCGACGGCGCCCGCGATCGCGATCTTCTCACTCGCCTGGACGTACTGCTTCGCTATCTCCTGCCTCAGGTCCTTGGCCTGGTCGAGTATGTTGAAGAACTCGAGTATGAGGCCGTCCCGCTTCAGCTTCAGGATCTTGTGGCCGTTCTTAGTCAGCCTGATCTTCTTTGTGACCTCGAGCAGCTCTGACCTTGTAGGCTGGATCTCCCTGATGGACATCTCGTCTCACTTCTTCCTGTTCATCGGGTGGTACTTCTCTATGAACTTCCTGTCAATCTTGGTCAGGGCGTCGACGGGGAGAGCGGAGAGCAGTTCCCAGCCGAGGTCCAACGTCTGCTGAATGGTCCTGTCCTCGTCCTTGCTCTGCCGCACGAACCTATCTTCGAACGCGGCCGCGAAGTCGAGGAACTTCCGGTCCCTGTCCGAGAGTGCTTCCTTGCCCACGATGGCGACCAGGCCCCTGAAGTCCCTGCCCTCGGCGTAGGCCGCGTACAGTTGGTCGGATACGGCTCTGTGGTCCTCCCTGGTACGTCCTGAGCCTATGCCCTGCCCCATGAGCCTCGACAGGGACCGCTCGACGGCGACAGGCGGATAGATGCCTTGCCTGTGCAAGTCCCTGGACGCCACGATCTGACCCTCCGTGATGTACCCAGTCAGGTCCGGTATCGGGTGCGTGATGTCATCACCGGGCATGGACAGGATCGGGCACTGCGTGATGGACCCTTTCTTCCCCTTGATCCTGCCAGCGCGTTCGTACAGGCTCGCGAGGTCGGTGTACATGTATCCTGGATAGCCGCGCCTCGCGGGCACCTCCTCCCTCGCCGCGCCAATCTGTCTCAGCGCCTCGCAGTAGTTCGTAAGGTCTGTGAGGATGACCAGCACCTGCATGTCGAGATCGAAGGCCAGATACTCGGCCGTCGTCAGGGCGAGCCTCGGGGTCAGGAGTCTTTCTATTGCGGGGTCGTCCGCAAGGTTGAGGAACACGACCGCCTTCTTGAGCGCGCCAGTGCGCTCGAAGTCCTTCATGAAGTACTGGGCCTCCTCGCTCGTTATGCCCATCGCTGCGAACACCACCGCGAACTCCTCCTTCTCACCCAGCACCTTCGCCTGCCTCGCGATCTGGAGCGCGATGTCGTTGTGCGGCAGGCCGGAGCCGGAGAAGATCGGGAGCTTCTGCCCTCTTACGAGCGTGTTCATGCCGTCTATGGATGATATCCCGGTCTGGATGAACTCCTGCGGATTGTCCCTCGCGTAGGGGTTGATCGCCGCGCCGATGATCTCGAGCCTCTTCTCCGGTATGATAGGCGGACCCTTGTCCAGCGGGTCTCCGGAGCCGGACAGTATCCTGCCCAACATATCCTTCGAGACGGGCATCTTGATCGTCTCGCCCAGGAACTTTACGCCTGACGCGCGGTCGATACCACCCGTGCCCTCGAACACCTGGATGACCACGACATCGTCGGATGTGTCCAGCACCTGTCCCCTCTTGACAGAGCCGTCGGGAAGCGCGATCGATACGAGTTCACCATACGCGATCGGTTCGGTCTTCTCGACGAACACCAAGGGTCCCGCAATCTGGTTGATTGTGTGGTATTCCTTGGCCATGCTCACACCCCCAGCTCAGCGAACTGCCTGTCCATCTCAGGGAGTATGGACTTCAGGTCCTTGTCGATCGTCTCCTCGAACTTGAGCTTGCCAAGGTCCGCCCTGACCTTGAGTGAAACTATCTTGTCTAGGGGAATCTCGAGCGATATGGCCTTCTTGGACAGGTCTGAGAAGTGCCGGATGGCGTTCATGTACTCGTACTGTCTCTTGAGCGGGCTGTACGTGTCCACCGCATGGTAGGCGCTCTGCTGCAGGAAGAATTCGCGGATCATCCTCGCGACATCCAAAGTCAGGCGCTGCTCCTCGGGGAGGGCGTCAGAGCCGACCAGCTGCACTATCTCCTGCAGCTCAGACTCCTTCTGGAGCGTCTCCATGGCCCAGAGCCGGAGAGGACCCCAGTCCTCGGCCACGTTACGCCTGTACCACTCCTCCAGCATGGGGCTGTACAGACTGTACGATGTGAGCCAGTTGATGGCTGGGAAGTGCCTCCGCTCCCTCAGCTTCGAGTCGAGCGCCCAGAAGACCTTGACGATCCTCAGCGTGTTCTGGGTGACTGGCTCGCTGAAGTCGCCGCCTGAGGGCGACACCGCCCCGATGACCGATATGGATCCCGTCGGGCCGGCGAGCGTGTTGACTCGGCCGCACCTCTCGTAGAACTCGGAGAGCCTGGACGCAAGATATGCTGGATACCCCTCCTCGCCCGGCATCTCCTCGAGCCTGGACGATATCTCCCTCATCGCCTCAGCCCATCTGGACGTGGAATCGGCCATGAGCGACACATCGTAGCCCATGTCCCTGTAGTATTCCGCGATGGTGATGCCAGTGTACACAGACGCCTCCCTGGCCGCGACGGGCATGTTGGAAGTGTTCGCTATGAGCACCGTCCTGCCCATGAGCGGTTTCCCGCTCTTCGGGTCCTCGAGCTCTGGGAAGGTCGTGAGCACCTCGGTCATCTCGTTGCCCCGCTCGCCACAGCCCACGTAGACGACGATCTGCGCGTCACTCCACTTCGACAGCTGCTGGGATGTGACGGTCTTGCCTGTGCCGAACCCACCGGGGATGGCTGCTGTACCGCCCTTGGCGAGTGGGAAGAGCGTGTCGAGCACGCGCTGCCCCGTCACGAGCGGGATGTCCGGGAGCAGTTTGTCCATGTAGGGCCTCGGCAACCTGACAGGCCAGTTCTGGGCGATCTTGATCGCGTGGCCGGAGTCGAGCGTGCCCACTGTCTCCTCGACCGTGAACTCACCCTCGGATATGTTCGTGACCTTGCCATCCACACCTGGCGGAAGGAGCACCTTGTGGACGATGTTGCCCTCGGGCACCTCACCTACGATCATGCCGCCGTGAAGGTCGTCGCCCTTCTTCACGGTCGGTTTGAACTTCCACTTCTTTGATCTGTCGAGGCCGGGTGCGGTGACCCCTCTCGATACGAAGTCGCCCTGTTTCTGCATGAGCACAGGCAACGGCCTCTGGACGCCGTCGTACACGCTGGACAGCAGACCTGGTCCAAGCTCGACCTGGAGCGGCGCGCCGGTGTCGACGACGATCTCACCGGGCCTGATCCCGGACGTGTCCTCGTACACCTGGATGACGGTCTTGTCGCCGACCAGCTTGATCACCTCGCCCATCAGTTTGAGCTCTCCGACGAGCACGACATCGTACATCCTCGGCGAGATGCCTTCGGCGGTGACCACTGGCCCCGCGACCCTGCATATCCTTCCACTCTTACCGCTAGCCATTCGGAAACGCCTCCGTCACTTGTCCTTGTAAAGGTCGATACCCATCGCCCTTCTGACCTTGTCTCTGATGTCGCCTTCCTCCTCTCCGACAGGTATGACGACCGGTTCGACGCTGGCCATCAGCTTGTCGCGCAGCTGCTGGGGGAGCCGCTCGAGGTCCTTCGTGTGCACGGCGAGTATGCCGACGCTCTTCTCCTGGACCAGCTGCAGGATCGTCTCCTGCAGCATCTCGGGCGCGACTCCGTAGACCTTCTTGATCCCAGCGAGTCTGAAGCCGACGACGAACTCCTCAGACCCTACAACCGCGATCTCCAATCACATCACCAGCAAATCCTCTATGACGTTCTTGGGCAGGCCGCTCGCCTTGCCCCTCGCGATGATTCTGATGTTGTCCACTTCCACCTTCTTCCGTATCATGTAGTTGACTATCGGAAGCACCGATAGCGGGTAGAAGTTGGCGAACTTCTCGCTCTTTCCTATCAACGCCTTGTCGAGGGCTATCGTGAGCTCGGAGAGCCTCTTGTCCGCCCTGTAGCGCTCGACAGCGGGCTTGATGTCCTCGAACAGTGACGACTTCTCCAACTCAGCCACGATGGTGTCTGTCCCCTCGCCTTGGGCCATCGCCCTGAGCTTGTCGAGTGAGAACTCGAGCCCGCCTGGAATCAGGAACTTCTGGATGCGCTCCTCGGGTATGCGCGCCGCCTTGAGTTTCAGGAGGACCTTCAGGTTCGTGACATCCACCTCACGCCTTACGAAGTCCCTCAGCAGCCGCTCGGCGTTGTTGGTCGGCTCGATGACGTCCAGGAGGTCGTAGTACAGCATCTTGTCCAGATGATCCTCCAACGTGGCCAACTTCCCTGAGTCGACCACGTCTCTGTGCAGCTCCGGGGTGATACGCAGTGCGGCCTGCTTGGCGAGGTCCTCCATCACCTCATGGATGCCCTCGATCTCAACGAGCGATTTGAGGTACTCCTCGGAGAACGCGCCCGCAGGTACGAGAGTGTCGACGATCTCTTCCGGCCGAGCCTTGGAAATTTTCCCCCGGAGGATGGTCTTGACATTGAACGTGTCCCACCGCCTCAGATAGTTGCCTACCATCTCCCTCAGGTGGCCCGTGGTGAAGCTCAGGATGTCGGAGTACGTGGCCGCGAGGCTCCTGGTGACCGCGGCCTCTACTAGGTTCGCGCCCGAGTACTTGGAACCGTACAGGGCCATCTCATCCTTGTACTGAGTCTCGCCCAGGAAACGGCCGATCTCGTGTATGTCCATGACGAGCATGCGGGAGTATGCGTCCTTGGAGAGCAGGAAGCTCTTGCGCGCTTTGACACGCGCGCACGCATACGCATAGTTGCCTTTCCCGCCGAACAAGCCCATCGGTCACATCACCCGAACAGACTGGAGTATATCTCCTGGATCTTCTTGTTCCACACTTCCTCTAGCATGCTCTCAAAACGGTAATCGAGCCTGACGGTGCGATCCTTGCTCTCGAACACAAGCCCGCCCTTGCAGTCGATCACGCCGCCGTTGCTGATGCCCTGAGACGGCCGCACCAACCACTTGTCCGAGGCGTTCGAGTACACATAGCACTCGCCCAGCTCCTTCTTCGCCGACTCCATGAGCCTCGCATACATCTTCGTGCGCTTGTCCTCGGGGTAGTTGGCAATCTCGGTGAGCACGAGCACCTTGAGCTCGTCCATCACCTGCCTCTGTGCCGATAGGAGCGCCTTCTTCGACTCCAGTTCCGCGCTCGAAAGCTCCTGCTGTTCCATCTGGGAGATCTGGGTATCCGCGCGCCTGGAGGCCTTCTCCCGGTGCTCAGCAATCTGGATCTCCGCGTGTGCGACGTGCTCGTCCCGCTCGCGCTCACCCTGACGGATGATCTCCTGCTTCCGCTCCTCACCTCTTCGCAGTATGTCCTCGACTACCTTCTCGAGACTCATGGTGCATCAGCTCCTGAGTTGGCTCAGCTGTCTGGCCCCACTATCATTTTCCGCATCTCACGCGTTCATTATCAGGAAGGCCACGACGAAGCCGAGGATGACTATCGTCTCGGGCAGGACCATCAGGATCATGCCCTTGCCGAACATCTTCGGGTTCTCTGCGGTCGCGCCGACCGCCGCCGCACCTACCTGTCCCTGAGCGACGCCGGTGCCCAGGCCCGCGACACCTATCGCAATCCCTGCGCCGATCATCGCCAGTCCCATTTGTGTTGGGTCCATTCTCTTCTACCTCCTTCATTTCGTTGCGACTGAATGCCTCCTCAGGTACCTCAGGGGGGAGAACTCCTTCCCCCCGCCCTCGAAGAACTTGAGGAAGAACTCCACATAGTTCAACCTGATAGCCTGAATCCCCGCGGACAGTGCCCCGAGGAAGAACACGAAGAACATCTGGGTCACGAAGAGGGCGAGCACACCGGCAATCGCGATGCCTATGTTGTGGCTCTCGAATATCAGCGGGAAGAGCATGGTGTTGAAGGCCAACGCCATCGCGCCCTTCCCGACGGCCAGCGCGGCCAACCTTGTGTACGACACAAGGTTCGTGAACAGACCGATGACCTCGGACAGTGCCATCGGGCCTTCGGTGAGTGACAGCCCTATCACCCCTGCTACGATGAATGCCAAAGCCGTGATCGAGACATTGATCCCTGCGACGGACGTGTCTGCGTCCGGGACCCAAGCCAGTACAGTGTCATTGACGAACCCGCTCGTGCCGGTCGCGCCACCAGCGATGTACATTATCTCGATGAACAGGCCGAGGAGGATCAGGAGCCACGCGACCTTGGCGAAGGCATGCTTGCGGTCGTGGCGGATGTGGTTGACGAAGCCCAGCACGAACCCAAGTGTCAGGTGCACCCACCCGGCAAGGAGGGACAGGGCGAGCATCTCCTTGATGTCCACCATCTTGTCAAGCAGCGGATGGATCGGGATGTTGGCGACCGATTCCCACGAATGCTCATCAGGGTGCGCTTCCGGCGGATGGAACGGGACCCCGAACGCCTCAGCGAACACGAACAGGCCGAACAGGCTGGCCATGATTCCCCCTGCGAGGACTATCGTGCCGAGCTTCTGCAGGTCGGGGAAGTCCTTGAGTTTCAGGCGCATGAACGCGCCCAAACACGCGAGCCCCAGGCCGAACCCGAGGTCGCCGATCATGAAGCCGAAGAAGAGTGGGAATGTCAGGAACAGCACGATCGTGGGGTCGACCTCATCGTACTTCGGCGTGGATACCAGGTCGATGAAGAACTCGAACGGCTTGACGGGCTTGGGGTTCTTGAGGAGTACCGGCGGCTCGTCACCCTCCTCCTCAAGGAGCGTCTCCACGAACGCGAGCCCACAACATAGGGAGTTCAGGGAGGCCTGGAGCTCCTCGACCTTCGCGGCCGGGAGCCAGCCGTCGATCACGAACGAGTTCGTCGATGTGGCGATCCGGAGTGGCGTCTCCGCCTTCATGACCTCGATCGACAGGTCCTCCTCCGAGGCGATGATGAGGTCCGCGAACTTCTTCCTGATGGCTTCGAGGTCGCTCTCGGTGCGGGCAAGGTCCTCTTCGAGGCCTTTGATGTCCGCCCGGTTCCTCTCGATGACCTTGGACGGATCGCCCGTGACCTTGGGTAGCTTCGACTCCTGGAACCCGTGTTCTGCAAGGATCCTAGTGACCTCGGACCTATCCTCGACCCTCGCAAACACGGCGACTGCGAGGTCGCCCTTCCGGAGGTCCTTGAGGACCTCGACGCTGGCGAGCTTGGATCGCAGCGCAGATTCTGGGTCCGCCCTGCATGTGCCGACGGACGAGAATATCGTCTCGAACCCTTCGTAGTCCTCGACAGGGATGCCGAACTGCGCGAACGGCTCCAACACCTTGATCTCCGATTCCTTGTCACGGATGAGAGACTGTATCCTCTGCCTCGCCTCGGCCTTCTTTGAGGTGTTGAGGTCGAGAGTGACCAGCGCCTGGTCGAGCGTCTTACGTATCTCGGATGCGGCCAACCGCTCAGATGGCTTGTGAGAATCGATGGAGAGCGCGCGAATCATGGACCGCAGCTTCAGTAGCTTCTGAGACGCGTCCGATGCTCTCGCGAGCGGCTGGCCGATCTTGAAGTCCTCATCCTGCTCAGTGAAATCTATGAGATGCAATACTCCGAGCTCGTAAAGGCACTCGATCGTGACATCGAGGCTCTCGATCGACCCGACGACGACCGCTCGGGTCATCTCCTCCGGTCTAAGCATCTGCTGCCCTCTCGAACTCCGAAAGGACCAAAGCCTTCACCTTGCCCGAATTCGTCCGGGCGCGCAAGACGAGCGCCTGAGCCTTCCGGGCGCCTTCCGCAAGGACCGCCTGCTTCTTGGCATCGGTGGCCCTCTTGGCCTCCCCGTAGCGAGCATCCGACTGCTTTCTCAGATCAGAGTCGGCAGCCTCGACCTTCTCCAGGGCCCGCCTCTTGCCGTCGGCCTGGAGCTGCTTGCGCTTCTCCTCCGCCTCCTTGACCACGACGCGGACATGCTCCTCCGCCATCTTGATCTGGTGAAGGATCTCAGCCTTTCCCATGTTTGCCACGTCCTCGTTGCTGATGCTGATTTCGATATAATAGACTAGCGATGACGTGGCGTGTCGCCAGGCATGCCGGTCCCATCCGATGTTTGATTGACAGAACAAGCCCGGCTCAGGCGTCCTCTCGCTTCCAGGAGGCTATCGCTGCAGTTTCGCCTTGAACAATTTCTCGTCCATCCTCGTGACCTTGATACCGACCTGCTCGAGCAGTTCGAGGCCTGAGAGGTCCGAGTAGTTGCCGATATACACCACGCGCGCGACTTGCGCATTCATAATCATGCGCGCGCAGATAGGGCAAGGCACTATGGTGGAGTAGATGGTCGAGCCCCTAGCGTTGGTCCCCGCCTGTATGAGCGCGTTCTGCTCCGCGTGCACGGCCGTGCAGGTCTCCAGCCTCGTCCCTGACTGAATCTTCAGCTTGTCCCTGATGCAGCCCATCTCCCCGCAGTGCGGCATGCCCCTCGGGTTCCCGTTGTATCCGGTGCTCTTAATCTCCCCGTGCTCGCTCACGATGATCGCACCTATCTGCCTGCGGGTGCAGGTGCTCCTGCGGCTGACCTCGAGGGCGATGTTCATGAAGTATTCGTCCTTCGAGATCCTCTTGTTCCCGTGCTCCGACAAATGCACCACTCTGGCGGTGTGAAGACTCTTAGTGCATTTCTATCTTTCCTCGCGCTGACCGAGTCATGCAGTATTTACTTATCCACCGACGCACTACACTTGGCGAGGGCATCACTAGGAGCGTCGGGGCCATGAAGAACAGGACGAAGGTCATCGCAGGGGTTCTCGCGATAGCCGCAGTCGCAATCCTAGCCTACGGGCTGTTCATGGGAGAGCCGACTGAGGAGGATACGACGGATCACATGGGTATGTGGGACAACACTCGATCATACTCCACGACGAACCTCACCCTCATCGTCGGTGCTTCGTTCCTGATAGCCGTCGGTGTCATGTTCATACTCCTCAGGGAGGAGTACGTGCCCCTACCCCCATCGATGGCTGTGCCCCCGCGTGACCTGTCCACCGAGAAGGGGGTCGAAGGGTCGGTGCCGAAGCATGAGGAGGTGGCTCCCGCGCCCGCGGAGGAGAAGGACCTCAGACCACCTGAGGAGGTCGCGGCCGAGGAGAACTACCTTGTCCTTAGGCTGCTCACAGGTGACGAGAGGACCATGTTCAAAGCGATCATGGACACCGGGGGTGAGGCCTTGCAGAAGGACCTCATTCAACGTACAAAGATGTCCAATGCGAAGGTCTCCCGGGTGCTCGAGAAGCTCGAGCAGAAGGGCGTAGTCTCCAAGGAGAGGCACGGTTCCACGAACAAGATCCGGATCAAGCTCAAGACCTGATCATCGGGGGCTTGAGGGGTCACTTTTCAGGAAAGTGAGAAGGTTCGGGGCACTTTTCAGCATAGCTCCAAATACCCTTTCACCGAAGGTAGACTCAAGAGGCGCGAAGGGCGGGAGGGGCCTCCCCCCTGCCCCTAGCGCCGAAAAGAAGAGGTGAACAAAGATGAAGGCAACGATGATAGTCGCAATCGTGGGAGTCGTCGCGGTCCTCGGTTTCGAGACCTACGGCGTCACCGGCGTCGCCCTGATCAGTTTCATTCTCCTGGCGGTCTCCGCCGGCGAGACCGTGCAAGTGCAACTGCTGGTGTGGATCTTCATGATGCGCATCGGC
>JBFYNF010000025.1:0-5735 GCA_041304525.1 Thermoplasmata archaeon
TGCCTAGGTACGCCCCGAGCACGAACAAGAGCGCGAGGGTCATGATCGTTGCCGTGATGACCGCTTCGTCGAGCCCCATGAAGAAGAACGGCACCAGAGGGACGAACGCCGCCAACAGCGGTGCGATCCCGTGGGAGAATGCGCTGACGAGCACGCTCACGTTCATGGCCTCCTTCCTCGTCCCCTCGACGGCGCACAGCATCGCCTTCTCGAGGTGCCTGTGGCTGAGCAAGTGCTCGACCCGTTCGGCCTCGTATGCCCCGACGGCGCTCGACACCGCCAGCGCGACGCCGCCAGCGACTCCAGCGCCCAGTATGAGCTGCCTTGCGAGTTCCGGGTGCACACTGGCCTCGGCGACATATGCGCCGAGGATGACACCCAGGATCGTGAGTGCGCCGTCGAACGCACCTATGACGAAGTATCTCCTGGCGATGGCGCCGGACTTCGTCAGCTCGAAGTGGAACTTCAACCTCTTGAGCCTGTCCTTGAAGGTGATCATCTGACACTCACTCTTGGCCGAGCGCCTTCCTGACGGCCTCTACCGCCGAGTCCAGGGCACGCTCGATCTTGCTGGCGTCCGGACCCCCGCCCTGGGCGAAGTCCGGCTTCCCCCCTCCAGAGCCGCCCACGATCGTCATGGCGGCCGATACGAGGGCCTTGCAGTCCAGGGACAGGTCCTGGCTCCTGGCCACGATGACCTTCGCCCCTCCCTGGTCCGAGCCGAGCACCGCCACCGTCTTCGGCTGTGCTATGATCTGCTTCGCGAGGCTCACGAGGTGTCTCATGTCCTCGGACTGCATGTGCCTCACGATCCTGACATCCTTGACATGGACGGCCTTCTTGACGAGGTCCTCGACGGTCTCGCCCACGAGCCCCTTCTTCACGGAGTCCAGATCCTTCCTGAGGTCCTTCCAGTCGGCGATGAGCTTGTCGACGGCGACCCCGAGCCCGTCCGGCGTCGTGTTCAGCTTGACGCTCGCGTCTCTGACTGTGTCCCAGACGGACATCATCCTCTCGACGGCCGACATGCCGGACGCGAACTCCAGTCTGACGACCCCGTCCTGGATTCGTTTGGTCTGGAGTATCTTGATGACGCCGACCTCGAGGGTGTTCTTGCAGTGTATGCCGCCGCAGGCCTCTACGTCGAAGTCCCCTATCTTGACGACCCTGATCTCCTTCCCCGGGACGGCGCCACCCTGGTACAGTCTGAAGCCGTATCTCTTCTCGGCGACGTTCCTCTCCATGAACGAGCTCTGGACCTTGATCCCTGCCAGCACGGTCTCGTTCGATATCCTCTCGATCCTCTCTAGTTCGTCTGGGGTGAGGTCCGCGTAGTGCGTGATGTCGAGCCTGGCGAGGTCGGCCGCCTTGTGCGCACCTGTCTGCCAGATATGGTTCCCGAGGACCTTCCTGGCGGCCCCGTTTATGATGTGCGTCGCGGTGTGGTGCCTCTGGAGGCGCCTCCTGCGAGGCTCGTCTATCGTGCATGTGATGAGCTTCCCGGCCTTGGCCTGCATCTCGCCCTCGACCTTGTGCACCACGACGTTCCCGATCTTGTCCACATGGACGACCTTCATGTCCTTCATGGTGCCAGTGTCGCTCTCCTGCCCCCCGCCCTCGGCGTAGAAGTAGGATTTGTCGAGCACGACGAGGTCGCCCACGATTGCGAGCACCTTCGCCCTGAACTTGTACTTGTACGAATCCTTGTAGTACAGCTGCTTGGTGGCTGGCAGGTCCTTGGGAAGCTCGATGTGAGTCTCCTCTTCGGCCGTCTCCTTGGACTTCGCGTGCCTGGCGGCGACCTGCTTGTAGAAGTCGTCTGGGACTCTGACCTTGGACGACGCGAACTCGGCCACGACCTCGGGGTTGAGCCCGTGGGAGTCATAGAGCTCGATGAGGTCCTCGTCGGAGATGGACTTCGCCTGGTGCGCCAGCGAATCCTCGAGCCGCTTCACGATCCCCTTCCCCTTGGTGAGCGTCTCGCCGTACTTGTCCTGCTCGACATCGACCAGCTTCAGTATCTCGTCCCTGTTCTCCTTCAGGTCCGGGAAGTCCTTCGCGAAGTGGTCTACCTGGAGGGCCACGATGTCAGATAGCTTGCCGGGGATGCCCAGCTGTGACATCTCCCTCAGCGACCTCCTCACGAGGAGTCTCGCGAAGTAGCCCTGCCTGACGTTCGATGGCACGACCCCGTCGCTGAGCATGAACATGAGCGCTCTCGTATGGTCGCTCACGACGTACATGCTCTCGAACGGCTTGATGAGATTCATGAAGTCGTCGGCCTTCATGCCCAGGCGCGCGGCGGTGTCCGCCCTCAGCGCCCTGACGTCGGCCGCTGTCTCGATCTTGAGTGAGCCAGCCACCCTCGAGTACTCGGAGAGGGCCCGCTCATCGATCTTGGCCCCCGAGGCATCCTTCAGCTTCCCGAGCACGTGCCCGAACACCGCCTCGTATGCGGACGGGGTCCCCTGGGACATCCAAGTGAGCCTCTCCAGCCCATAGCCAGTGTCCACGACCTGCATGTCGAGCGGCCTCGTGCGGCCGTTCTCGGTCGCGTAGGCCATGAACACCAGCGTCGCGATCTCCACGCCTCCGAGGAGCACTTCTACGCAGGGGCCGGCGTTGCCTCCGCCCTCCCACCACGCCTCGGAGTAGTTGACCAGCTTCGGGTCGAGGCCCTGGACCTCCGTAAGGAACTTGTGGCACAGCTCCGTCGTCCGGTCCTTCCAGTAGACCTCCTTGCCCTTCTTGTTGAAGACATGGTGGGCCATCATCTCGAACATGGTCAGGTGCGAGCCCGTCTTGCCCACGTTGTCTATGTCGTTGAATCTGACACAAGTCTGTGATATCGCGAGTGGGTTCGCGGGGGGTTCGACCACGCCCTGGATCACCCAGGGTTGGAAGCCGTAGATGCTGGCCTGCGTGAAGAACACATCGTCCCTCCACCTCGCGGTGATGGGATATCTGGCGACCCTCGTGTGACCCTCCCTCTCTAGGAAGGACAGGAAGCTCTCGCGCATCTCGTGCACCGTGAGCTTCTCCTTGAAGAGCGGCTTGCCTATGAACGAGTATTCGACGCACGGGGCCTCGCCGCATGTGTCGCTCTCGCCGAGTGTCCAGTAGAATTTGCCGCAGGTCTTGCACTGTCTCCGCTCGAAGCCGTTGCTCTTGAAGAACTCGAGCTCGTAATCCTTCGGGTCCATCTGGCTTCTCCGCATGAGTCCTCAGGATTTAACGCTTGTGTTCCGGCGGTGCCAGCACTCTCATGGGAACGAGAATCCCGGGTCGGAGAGCTTGTCCCTGAACGCGTCGACGGGGCTCCCCTCCTTGATGATCTTCGAGACCTTGTTCACGTCCTTCTTGGTCCCGAGAATGATTGCGCCGATCATCTTCCCTTCCTTGAGCACGAACTTCCTGTACACGCTCCCGTCCGCGGACATGGCGCGGATCTCCTCGAAGGCTCTCTCCGCGGTCTCGTGCTCGCTCCTGACGGTGCCTATGGACGCGAGGTCCAGGCCCATGACCTTGAGTGTGTTCGATGGCACGGTCCCCTTGTAGTCCGGGGCGTCCTGGCCAAGTATCTTCTTGGCTGCGACCCGGGCCTGGTCAAGCGCGGGCGGGATGATGCCCCAGGTCTTCCCGTCGAACTCGGCGACATCGCCCAATGCGAATATGTTCGGGTCAGAGGTCCTCAGCGAACCGTCCACGACGATGCCGCGATTGATCTTGAGCCCAGCGTCCTTGGCCAGCCCCACGTTCGGCCTCGCCCCCGCCGAGACTATGACCAAGTCCGCTGGTATGGTCCGGCCGTCTTTGAGTTTCACCCCCGAGACCTTCGCGCCGCCCAGAACCTCCTCGGTCTCGGACTTCGTGAGGACCTTGGTGCCACCGTTCTCGATCCACTTCTGGAGTATCGTGGCGCCTTCGTGGTCTAGTTGTCTCATGAGGAGGTGCTCGGCGTACTCCAGCACAGTGATGCGCAGGCCTTTGAACCCGGAGACAAGGGCCCTGGCCGTCTCGAGCCCGAGGAGTCCTCCGCCTATGATCACGACCTCATTGGCTGTCCTAGCAGTCGCCATGATCCTCTTAGCGTCATGGAGTGTCCTGAGGGTGAACACATTCTCCTTCGGCAGCCCCTTCAGGGGCGGAAGGAACGAGCTCGCGCCGTTGGCCAGGACGAGTCGGTCGTAGCCCTCGGACGTGCCACTCACGTTTATGGTCTTCGCCTTCGGGTCGATCCGCTCGACCTTCGAGCCGAGATAGAGCTTGATGCGGTTCTTCTCGTACCATTCGCGCGGAAAGAACAGCATCTCGTCCTCTTTGACGACGCCGGAGATCAGGTCTATCAGCTTCGGCCTCGCGTAGTAGGGTGTGGGCTCGTCCGTGTATATGGCAATCTCCGCATCCGCGTCCGCATCCCGCAGGGCCTTGGCCGCGGTCGTGCCTGCGACGTTGTTCCCTACCACCACAATCCTCATGCCATCACATCCGTCCGATGCGCGTCGGCCATGTCGATGGGACCGCCTCGAATTAATGTTTTTGGCGAAGTGGTTCCTGACAGAGCTCCCGCTGACTCATTGAAAAATGAGAAACTTGGAAGGATACAGCAGTCTGCATGTGCAGCACGTATAACGGCTGAGCCGATATCGCTAGGCCAACATGTTGGTTAGCGGCTACAACTTTTAGTAGCTGCGGGCTGAATGCCTCGGCGAACCTTGGCACTTACACCCCAGCTCTATCAACGCCATCATGTAATGGCGGTTGTAAGGTGCCTCGTTTTCGGGGCGGCTTCAAGCTTAGATGCTTTCAGCTTTTATCCGCTATCGCGTGGCTGCTCAGCATTGCCCTGCCGGACAACTGATAGACTAGAGGCGACGAATCCTCGTTCCTCTCGTACTAAAGGATCCTTCCCGTCAGGCACCAAAACGCTTCCAGCAAAAAGCAACAAACCTGTCTCACGACGGTCTGAACCCAGTTCACGATCCCTTTTAATGGGCGAACAACCCCACCCTTGGCAGCTGCTGCACCACCAGGATAGGAAGAACCGACGGCGAAGTAGCAAGCCTCCAGGTCGATATGAACTCTTGCTGGAGACGACTCAGTTATCCCCGGGGTAACTTCTCTGTAATCACTGACCCCCATTTGTGAGGTACAGTGGTTCGCTAGGCCCTGATTTCTCATCGTGGTTCGTTGTTGGGCCGAACCACGTCAAGCCGGCTTTTGCCCTTGCACTCTATGGTAGATTTCTGACCTACCTGAGCCGACCTTAGGGCGCCCTTGTTACCTTTTTGAGGGCGTGGCGCCCCACCCAAACTGCCTACCTACCGGTGTCCATCCGAAGATGTAAGTGATACGAGTTCAAAAGGGCGGTGTTTCATCGTCGACTCGGAACTGGCCTAGCGGCCAGCCCTGGTAACGTCTCCCGCCTACGCTACACATTCGAGCTCATATCACAACGACAGGTTGCAGTAAAGCTCCACGGGGTCTTCGCTTTCAGCTGGAAGTTGACGGACTGTGCGCCGTCATGTAGGTTTCACCGGCTTCGACGCGGGGACAGTAGAGCTCTCGTTGGGCCTTCATGCAAGTCGCCAATTAAGCGACAAGGTATTACGCTACCTTAAGAGGGTCATAGTTACCCCCGCCGTTTAACGGTCCTTCGTTCCCTTGTAAGGGAGTTTCAGATACCGTCACTGGGCAGGATTCAGCGGCAATACGCATCCTTTCGGACTAGCTGC
>JBFYNF010000026.1:0-4922 GCA_041304525.1 Thermoplasmata archaeon
CACCGGGACAAGGCGCAGGTCGTCCACTCCCACGTTGCGAAGACCCGTGCAGTCATCAGAACGAGTGTATCTTGCCGCACTTCTCGGTCCATTCGGACAAGAGCGCCATCGAACCCTGCTCGATCCCCTTGACGAGGCCTTCGACGCTCAGTCCTCTGGCCTTCATGCAGCTGCCGCAGGCCGCTACTCGTCCGCCCTTCGCGAGGACCCTCTCGAGCATCTCGCCGATATTGTAGTATCCTGGCGGGACCTCCTGCCTCGGGATGCCGCACGACACGGAGTCCGCCATTAGGAACACCTTGACGGCGTTCCCCCTCGCCTGGAGGGATATGGCGAGCCTGAACCCGTTGTACGATTTCTCTGTCCCGTAGGGGGCGTCGTTCAGCACTATTAGCACATCTTCAGCCATCGTTGCACCAGGGGCTGAGGATATCCCCCCTCGGATAATAGTTTTCTGGCGAATGATGTTCGGTCGTCGACGGGAGATATACTAATGTCCGGAGAAGATTACCTCCGTGTCCACGGAGGTCGAGTGGGTTGAGGGACATCAGGCGGAAGGAGAAGAAGGTCACCGACAGGACGGAGATGGTCAGGGTGCTCACGGCCGCGAGGTACGTGACTATAGCGATGTGCGACGAGGACGGGCCGTACCTCGTGACCCTGACTCACGGATACGATGAGGTCCGCGGCGTGATCTACTTCCACTGCGCCCACGAAGGCAGGAAGATAGACGCTCTGAGGCGGGACAACAGGGTCTGGGGCCAGGCCATGGTCGACCTCGGCTATGCCGAGGGAAGCTGTGACCACCTCTACGAGACGACCCAGTTCCGGGGAAAGGTCACGTTCGTGCAGGACATGGACGAGAAGCGCCATGCGCTCAATGTCATGATACGCAAGAACGAGCGAGACCCTGAGACAGTGGCAAAAGATCAGGTCACGGACGGATCCGTGAAGACCGTTGAAATAGGCCGGATTGACATCGACCGGATGACTGGGAAGAGGTCCGCGAAGGTAGTCGTGTCGCTGTAGACGTCGGCGCTTCAGAAGGGGGACGGTCTTCTCCGCCCCCTCTTCAGACTGACAACGCTTATGAAGTCAGTCCGCAATTCAGGATTACCCTGACATTCCGTGTCAGGGTAACGATTGGGGGGAATACAGTGCGTAGGGAGATTGTTCTGTGCCTCGGGTTGATGTTCGTTGCGGTGATGGCGATGCCTGTCTCTTACGGCATGCCTGCCATCGGCTCATCGAAGCCGCTCAACCTCACACCCGACGAGGCTGTGATCATCGAGAGACTTGACTACGAGCATGCGTGGAGCCAGCTGGTGTACCTGTCTTCGTTAGGGGAGAAGACAGCAGGGTCTCCTGAGGAGAGGGCGGCCCAGGAGTACGTGTATGATCAACTCGACGCGATGCCCGTGGATGAGGTCTGGTGGGAGGAGTTCAGGGTCACGAACTGGGACCACTACGGGACTACGGTCAAGATCGTGTCGAATGGTAACGAGGACGTTCCCGCCACGACATACGGGGACGCTCAGTCCGTCTGGGGCTACGACGACGGCGAGGCGTACTTCCATGGAAACCTCGAGGATGGGACTGTCTTGGTCGCGGATGTGGTCGACGTGGGTTATGGCACAGCCGCGGAGTTCGACGAGGCGTGCGGGTCCGACGGCAGTCTTGACGGGGCGATCGCGCTCGTGCACAGGGATGACAACACGCAGGGATGGCCCAACACGCCTGCGGAGGAGGCAGCCCTTCACGGCGCTTCGGCAGTCATGTTCTACGGCTACTTCGCTGGTGCCGACAACCCCGAGGGTATCAAGCAGGACTCGGTCTTCTCGCGGATACCGGCGATATCGATATCACCGAACTCGGCCGCGAGGCTGCAGGAGCTCATGTTATCCGGGCCTGTGACCCTTGAGATCGCGGGCCGGACGGACTTCGACCCAGACGCGCGGTCCGCCAATGTCGCTGCGGTCCTCGAAGGCACGACAAGGGCGGATGAGTATGTCGTCATATCTGGGCACATCGACACGTGGTGGAACGGCTCGTTCGATGACTGTTCCTCGGTCGCGATCGTGCTCGAGATGGCCAGGATGTTCTCCGAGGCGAGGGCCTCGGGCGACTACGTGAACGAGAGAACGCTCGTGTTCTGTTCCGTCGGCTCGGAGGAGAGCGGCGGCCCGGACGGCACGTGGTTCAACTGGCTCGTGGGATCGTACGAGTTCGTGTGCGCTCACCCTGACATCATGAACGGCCTCGTCATGGAGCTGAACATAGACGGCGGCAGCTTCCCTAAGGTCGACGGCAAGGTCTGGCTCGAGATATCGTTGGAGGTCAGCGCGTTCGTCTGGAGCGCGATATCGGACCTCGGCTACCTCAACGTCCTCAACTGCTACACGCCCGTATGGACGTGGACCGATGCCTGGTCCTTCGCCGGCAAGGGCGGAGGGACCGCGGTCGAGATGGTCTGGGGGACGGGCTTCGACCCATACTACCACACTCAGCTCGACACGATAGAGCTCCAGTCCGAGGACATGATGGCGATGGTGATGGAGCTCACCGCGCTCATGGCCTTCAGGTCCGTCAACGCGCTGGTCCTGCCCCTGGACTTCGTGCCTGCGTGCGACTGGGCGCAGCAGAACCTGTGCTCTGAGAAGCCCATGGTGCCCTCGCAGCGGGAGAACATAGACAATGCGCTTGCTGCGCTGTCCGACTTCGAGGCGCTCTCATCCGCCATCAACGTGAAGGCCGACGAGATTGAGGCCGCGTACGCCGCAGCGAAGTCGCCGAGCAAGAAGGCAGCGGTGAAGGAAATGGCGGACGAGCTGAACCGCGCGATCATAGACGCCAGGAGGATATTCATCCCGTGGACCATGGGTGAGGGCGGCATGATGGCATCGTGGGAGCCGATGCTGAGGCCACACCAGCACGCGACGGATCACAAAGCGGTCTCGATGGCTATAGATGCGCTGGGTGCAGGCCAGGCGGGCGACGCGGTCACTGCGCTCGAGCGCGTGCGCAGCATGGAGTGGGGGATGTACTGCAGCCGGGAGGCCTATATGGTCGTCTTGGCCCAGATGGTCGACTGCTTCGGGTACTGGGGCGACGACTTCGACCAGGCCCAGGGTTACGTGGACATCCAGGGCGTGTACCTCGGCCTGAAGGATGGGTCCATGTCCGTCGATGAGGCGCTAGACCAGCTCACGTGGGTCAAGGACTACCAGCTCGAGCCGTGGTTCATGGAGGACGTGCTCACGCTCGAGCGCGAGTGGAGGAACGCCGCGGGCCCGCTCGAAGAAGTCCTAGGGTGACAAATCCCAGAAACCGCCCTCCGGCCACGCTGCGCCGGAGGGTTCTTACTCTTTTGCATCGCCGAGTCAGTAATCGAAAAATACCAGCGCAGAGATACCCTCACAGTCCGTTTCGGGGGGATAAGTTGGGCGTGACCAGCAGGAGATGTTTCTCGTCTCTGTCTTTTGTGATTGTGATCGCGATGATCGGGCCTGCGCTCTGCGGCGGCACGGCGAAGGCATCGGAGCCAACTGTGACGGTGCCACAGTACAACCTGTACTTCGGCGACCTCCACTCGCACACATCCTACTCTGATGGCACGGGGACGCCGGACGAGGCGTTCGAGACCGCGCGGTCCGCCGGGGCGGACTTCCTGGCGATAACGGACCACCACTACCTCCTGCTCGATTGGGAATGGGCGGACATACTCCGCTCGGCGGACGACCATACGGTCGACGGCGAGTTCGTTGCGATGGCTGGTTACGAGTACTTCCTCCCGGGGATCAATGAGGTCAATATCTATGGCACGGCCAACATGCCGCCGGACGCGGGATTGATACCGGAGGCGTACTACAAGGGAGACCGCATGACCGGAGGGTCGTTCTTCCCTTGGATATATGATTGGATCGCCCAAGAGCCCGGGGCCATCGGCCAGTGGAATCACCCGCTCTCCTACGGTTGTCCTGTCTGCTGGGACTACTATCAGTTCGACTTCTGGAACGAGGAGCGCGACGCGGCCATGGGCATGATCGAGTGCTACAACTGGGGCGACCGCGAGCCGAGCTACATCAAGGCGCTCGATAATGGGTGGCACATGATGCCGACCGCGACGGCAGACGACCACTACGGCGAGTGGATATGGGGGTACGAGATGAGGACCGTCCTTCTGGCCCCAAGCCTCACGCGTGAGGACCTCTACGATGCCATGAGGTCCGGGCGTGGCTATGCCACCCTCGACAGCAACCTGCGCGTCACGTACACACTGAACGGAGAGGTCATGAGCTCCGTGCTGTCGGGCGGGTCGACCTTCGTGGCCGACATCCATATCGAGGACCCGGACGGGACTGCGGGCGACGCGATCACTCTCGTGGAGATCGTCTCGGACGGAGGCGAGGTGGTCGGGAGCATCGGGGGCGATGGCTCCACAGCCTTGGACTGGACCGTCACGCTCACCTCGGAGGATGCCTCTTACTACTACGTGCGCGTGTACACGGAGTCGGGGGCGGAGGGCCTTCCGGGCGTGACCGCGTGGACGGCCCCCGTGTGGACCGGGAATTGACCCTTGGACTCCAACCGTCGTGAGTCAGAAGGACGCATGGGCGGGACTACTGGTTCATATAGTCAGTAGGAGAAATCCGAAATAGGATGAGCGCGTTCTAGCCACCCGGGCGTAAAGGGGTGAGGGAATGCTTCGACATGCTAGATTGGACGCTTGTATCAGCGTCTCCGTGTCCGTGGTGTTCGCCATTTCTCTGCTTTTTGGAGTGGCGGCGGCGAAGACGGAGAGCGCGACAAGCGAGATTGTGAGTGATGATGAGGCCGCGGTTGCCGATTGGTCTGTGCTCGTGTACCTTGTTGCCGACAACGACCTCGATCCGTACACTGAAGAGGACTTCCAGGAGTTCAAG
>JBFYNF010000027.1:0-8248 GCA_041304525.1 Thermoplasmata archaeon
GGGGCCCCACGCCGAGCTCAGCGACTCCGTCGACACGAAGATGGAGAGCATGCTCGGGTACGTCATCATCATCCTGGTAGTGATCGTGCTGGTGCTCGCGGTCATGAACATCATGACCTCCCGCAGGGGCACGCCACCGTCGCCGTAGGCACGGAACCGTCCGACGGGCAGGACGCCTAGAAAAACCATTTACCTTTTCTCATTTCCTCTTCTGACAGGAGACCTGAGGTCTGCCCTTTTTCAGTCCAGGGCCAAGGCTCACAGGTGGAATATAAAAAATGCGTCGATGGGTTCGATGATAGAGGGTTTGGTGGAGGGGTAGTTCCCCTCCGTTGTTGCGTAGGAGGTGATCCATCTGCAGGTTCCCCTACAGATACCTTGTTACGACTTAACCCCCCTTGCTGAACCCAAGTTCTAACGCCCCAATCAGAGGCATCATCACTTAGACCCAACTCGGATGGTTTGACGGGCGGTGTGTGCAAAGAGCAGGGGCATATTCACCGCGTGATGTTGACACGCGATTACTACGGAATCCAGCTTCATGAGGGCGAGTTACAGCCCTCAATCCGAACTACGGACAGGTTTCGGGATTGCCGTTGCCTTTCGGCATTGGAGCCCATTGTCCTGTCCTTTGTAGCGCGCGTGTAGCCCAGGAGATTCGGGGCATACTGACCTACCGTTGACCTCTCCTTCCTCTGGCTTAGCGCCAGCGGTCCCGATAATGTGCTCCCCTCCTCGCGGAGAGGGTGGCAATTAGCAGCGAGGGTCTCGTTCGTTATCTCACTTAAGAGAACGCCTTACGGTACGAACTGACGACGGCCATGCACCACCTCTCGGAAAATCAGGCAAGATCGTCAACCTGGCCTTCATGTAACCGTCGCTCCTGGTGAGTTGTCCGGCGTTGAATCCAATTGAACCGCACGCTCCTCCCGTTGCGGTGCTCTCCCGCCAATTCCTTTAAGTTTCAGTCTTGCGACCGTACTCCCCAAGCGGCAGGCTTAACAATTTCTCTCCGGCACCGGACGCCCCCGTAGGACCTCCGACACCAAGCCCGCAGCGTTTACACCCTGGACTACCGGGGTATCTAATCCCGTTTGCGCCCCAGGGCTTCGTCCCTCACCGTCGGATCCGTTCTAGTCAGACGCCTTCGCCACTGGTGGTCCTTCGAGGATTACAGGATTTTACCCCTACCCCCGAAGTACCTCTGACCTCTCCCGGTCCCGAGCCTCGCAGTCTCCTCGGAATTCGAACAGTTGAGCTGCCCGATTTACCCAAGGATTTACGAGGCCGGCTACGAACGCTTTAAGCTCAATAATAATGAGCACCACTCGGGCCGCGGGTATTACCGCGGCGGCTGGCACCCGTCTTACCCGGCCCTTACTTCTCTCGCTTTTTAGGCGAAAGAACAGACAACGCAATGCGTTGTCACTCGGAATACCCGCATCGTGGTTTCCCACATTGTGCAGTTTTCGTAGCTGCTGCGCCCCGTAGGGCCTGGATTCGTGTCTCAGAATCCATCTGGGGGCTCCGTCTCTCAACGCCCCTACCCGTCGTAGGTTAGTGGGTCCGTTACACCCACTACAGCCTGATAGGCCGCAGGCCCATCCTGGAGCACCGTGGTTTTCAGCGTGGAAGCATTCCAGCACACCACACCTATGGGGTATTATCCTCAGTTTCCCGAGATTATCCCCCACTCCAGGGCAGGTTACCCGCGTGTTACTCAGCCGTCTGCCGAGGTCTTGCACCTCTCGACTCGCATGCCTTAATCGTATTCCGATAGCGGTGCCCGCCGGCAGGATCAACCGGAATTGACTGTCCTGACGTCGTTCACATCATCATTATCTAGCGGTCGCTCTAGCTCGCTTGGTCTGGTTTCTCTCGAATTGACAAGGTTCCCAAGTCTCACCGACTTAAGTTTGTTCCCTGCTACGCGGCGATCGCGTCGCCGCGGAGTATATTGCACGAAACCTATTTTTCTGCCATCGAACGTCAGAAGCAAGAGGTCACGGCGAAAGCCGGAGATCTTGATTCTCCATCATGTCTGCGACAAGTGGATACGGGTTGATCATCAGATCAGGCGGCGTGCGCCTCCCTCCCAACCATCGCCGTGTGTCGCAGATTGGGTAGTCCCGCTAAGTCCGATGGGGTATATATCCGTTTCGAACCCGGTTATCGGAGCGCACTTGCGGCGTTCCGGCGAGACCAGCCCGTAATTACTACGAGGGCGTGATATATGAGTGTTTCGTCCGGACCGCCGGGTCAAGGCGGTCTCGCTCCTTACTTCCGCTCCCGCGCAGTGAGAATCCCTTCGGTCCAGCGGCTCTGGAATCTAATAAATATTCATCAAGCGTCTTCACCGAGAGGTGGCGTCAGGATGTCTGGAGATGCGGGTGCCGTCGAAGGGATTGATGGTGTGGAGGCCACAGAACGCGTTGTGCCAGACGACGAGGGGCCAGCGGTCGTTGTGGCGGAACCCGACGAGCGTCCAACTGCCTTCAAGATCGTGCATCCGACGAAGAACCGTCCGCGACGGGCCGCGACGCCCCTGGCGTTGTTCCCCCTGAACGTGCTGGCAGGGCTCCTTGGCATCATGTCGCTCGCCTTCGCATGGAACTACGAGCCCTCGTACCGCGGTTACGACGCTTTCAGTGTCCTGCGTTATATCGTTGACGTGGGCGAGTACAGCACCCTCTATTCCGCAATCGTTCTCCTGGTGCTCACCGGATCCATCCTTTGCTTCATCACATCCCTGGGAGGCGTTCTTCAGTTGACGGGCGTGCTCCTGTTTGCGTTTGAGTTCGTCGATGACCCGGGAATCGCGGGACCTGGCCCATTCGTGGCGGTAGCCGCAGCGCTCTTCGGAGTCGCCTCAATCCTGCTGTCCCCGAGAGTGCGGATCCCTTCCAGATTCGCCGCGTTCGTACACTCGGATAAAGGCGGTCTCTCGATGAACGTATTGTCTCTCTCCGCTTTCGTGCTCGGCCTCCTGTCCATGTTCATGATCTGGCTGGTCGTCGAGCAGCGCATGTATGACTGGGGTCCCGAACTCTCAGGCCCGCGCTACTCGCTGCTGGCTTTCATGTGCGACGTCCGTTTCGGCGACCTCTCGCTCATGATAGCGGGTGCGGTCCTCATATCCGTCGGCTCTGTCATGTGCCTCCTAACCCCGCTTGGGAGTCTGCTCCAAATGGTCGGCGCCGGGCTCTCCTTCCTCGAGATCCGTTCATCCTTCGGAGATTGGACGATGGCCCAGGGGTCCACCGACGTGCGTCTCGGTGAGGGGTTCTACCTGGCTGTCGCGGCGGCCATAGTGGGAGCGTGGTCCATGGTGTTCGTGAGGCGGGTGAGGCTTCCAGGGACGTTCGTGTCAGGCCTCCTCGTTCCAGAGACCACGCGGGTCGAAGAAGACCCGGCAGGGAAGATGACCGAGGGCGATGAGATGCGTCCTTCGCGGCTGTTGAGACTGGTCGCTGGGGTGCCTCGCATGGCGAGGGTGCCGTCCGCCGTTGCGATGACCCTTGCCATCGTCCTCGCGGTCATGGCTGTGCCGTACGCGGCGCCGTTGAGCACGATCGAGGTGGATGTAGCAAACTCATCTTTGGTCAACATCGAGGTGGATGTCTACATCGACGGCGTGCTGGTCGCCTCCGGCATCGCGTCTCCGTACTTCGGGTTCATGTGCGAGTCGAAGACGACAGCGGGCATACACACGGTTAGTCTGGACTACGCGTATTCGAGCGACGAGGATCCGAGCCCTGATGGTGACATCGACTGGTCCTCGTCGACGGACATTGACCCGTACATGACATCTGCGGTGTATGTCCTCCTAATGGGCTATCACGACGCTAGTCTCCCTGAGGTCACGCTGTCGTGCGCTCCCGCATCGGACGGCTACGTCCTCACCTTCGAGGAGATCGTGGAGTACAACTGGGTGGGTGAACAACTGGAGGGGATCGGATGGTCGGACCTGTCCCTGGTCGTGGCAGATGACTACGGATCCGGGGTCGGGTGGTCGTTCGTCTCGGGCGAGCTCGACGAGTGGCCGTATGACCAGCAGGAATGCGGCATCGAGTACCTGGGGGATCTGGGGCTGAATTGCACGGCGTATGACTTGTCGGGCAACGGGGAGGCCGACGTGGGCGATTCGATTAGGCTCGCGGTCTTCGAAGGCGAATTCTCCGCATCGGCGGAGTATATCGCCTACCTCCTGGACGAGCCAACTGATTCGGTGATCGGGCAGGTAATCCTCACAGGGTGAACCCCCGCCGGTGCCGGCCCCCTGGATACAAACTATTTAAGACGGGCGCTGTATTATGCGCCGAACAAGCGGGGATGGCCCAGCCCGGCAAGGCGCTGGATTGCTATCTCGTTCCATCGGAACAGGCAAACATCCAGTGCTCGAAAGAGCTCGGGGGTTCAAATCCCCCTCCCCGCGCCAACCACCTCCGACTTCGTGTCCGGCCTATTCTATATGGTGTCTGTATCGCAATCACGTGACCATGGCCGATATCGAGTCGAGATTACGGAGCTTCAACGTGCAACTCATGGTCACCATAGCAGCGATGGTGAGCCTGCTAGTCACGGGCACGGTGGTCTATCACTACATCGAGGATTGGTCGTGGACGACGTCGTTCTACTTCACTGTATGTACCGTGACAACGGTCGGATACGGTGATGTTGTACCTACCTCCGAGTCGTCTCGGCTCTTCACGGCCTTCTTCGCATTGGCGGGCGTGTCGGTCGCGTTGGCCTCGTTCGGTGTCATCGGGGCCAACTATCTCAGACGCGGCCAAGAGATCCTAGAGAGGATGCGCAGCGTGCAGTGAGGTCGCTGGAGGGGCGAGACTGAGTGTGTTCCGACTCGCGGAACAGAGTGCCTGGGCCTGTGTGATGCGCAGGCTTCCGGGCCGTTGAAACTCTTCCGAGCACTTCAGGTATTCTTATATAGTGTCATGGCATTGGCGCAAAACCGGGTTGCTTTCCGATGCTAGCAGCGGTCAGTTAGTTGGGCTGGCACGGCGGGCGGCAAGAGGGGGAAGAGACACTTGGCCTCGAGGCTGGAGCGGACGGCATTTGACTTGCTGAAGTCGGGGAAACGCACCGCCCGCGTCAGGTCCGGACGTTTCGCCAGACCTCTTCTTGGACTGCTTCTCACGATATCACTGTGCCTCGCATTCGGATCCGTCCAAACCCTCCTGATTCCCAACGATGACGGCGGGGGAAGAGGCGTTGCGCGGACACTTGCGACGACAATCGTGAGTTTCTCGGCGAGCCCTTCGAGGGCGTACGTCGACGACACCGTCACATTCTTCGCCAATGCCTCGAGCGACGTCGCATCGGGGCTCACATTCACGCTCTACTTTGACAGCCTTCTGGCGAGCTATGCGAACAACACCGAGAGCGCCGTCTTCTCAACAACAACGAGCAACCCCGGCGTGATGGTGACGACCTATGAGTACGACCACATTGGCAACCTCTCTGGCGCGTCTGGGACGTACTTCAGGGCCAAGCTCTATGTCGGCGACGGGACAAACACGGTCTCGAGCACGATATCCGTGTTCATCGTGGACAACGCGGCGCCGACCTATAACCCCACGCTGCCCGGTAACGTCGACGCCAGCGTCGATGAGATGATCACCTTCACGACCGTCGTCGTCGACGTCGACAACGACCCGCTCGTCATGACCTGGGACTTCGGCGATGGATCCGACCTTGCCATCAACACTACAGGTCCTGCGGCCGGAGGTGTCAGCATCGCCCAATCCCATGCGTGGTCACCGTACCTGGAACCGGGACTCGGTGACTACTTCATCTACTACTGGATGAACGCCACTCTCGAGGATGACGAGGGTCATTCGGTGGAGTCGTCCACGAAGATATCGATGTACATCCCGTACAACTTCGCCCCTGTGACGACCCTCTCGACGAACTACACGAACGTCGACCCATCAGACGTCGTGATGTTCCATGCCAGCGCCACCGACAGGGAGGGCGATCCTATGACATGGACCTACGAGTTCCGCAACGACACGGAGCTCTACAACACGACGGTGTTCAAGACTCCCGAGACCGCTGACAACACGACGGTCTGGACGAACATCACGCATGTGTTCTCTCAGGAGGGCAACTACACTGTCACGTTCTGGCTCACCGACGTTCTGAACCCGGATCTGCAGGTCTTCCCGGACAACACGTCGAAGAGCCTCAATGTGGTCTCGGCCCTGAACAGGATCCCCATCATGCAGGCGAACATATCCTTCTCACCTCAGATGATATACCTGGATGAGGAGTCAGGGCTTGGGGTGGCCGAGCTCTCGATACAGGGGTACGACCTGGACGGGGATGTGCTCTATGTCACGTGGGACTTCGGCGACGGTTCGGATTCTGCGTCCAACGTGTCCGGGGGGACGCGACAGCCCTACGAGTTCACCCAGGTCCACGAGTACAACGAATCGGGGATTTACAACGTGTCCTGCACCGCGACGGACGGGAGGGAAGGCCACGAGCTGGTGAGGTACCTGTCCTTGGTTATAAGATCGAACAACAGCGAGCCCGTGCTCATGGGCATCACCCGTACGTTGTCGAACGGGACCTTCGCCATGGTCAATACGATCGTCATAATCACAATCATACTCGCAGACGAGGAGAACGACCATGTCCGAGTGGGATGGTCGTTCGGGGACAACACCTCGCTCCTGATCACGGAGATATCTGAGTACGATGATAGCGGGAACGGCACCAGCACCGTGCAGCACGTCTACACGTCGTTGGACGATTACATCATAATGATCTGGTACACGGACGACCAGTTCGGTAACGACTGGCACAACGCCTCGAGGAACATCACCTTGTCGGTCAGAGCTTCCTGGACCCCTGCGGTTATAATCTGGGACGAATGGGACTACATCGGCCTCGGAATCCTCCTGGGCCTCGTTGTGGCGGTCTTTGTCTATGCATGGAGTGCGAGCAGTTTCAGAAAGAAACTGGACGCTAAAGGTTTCAGCTACGACGAGTACAAGATCATGATGCGCGAGAAGAGGGACGCCGAACGCCTCGCCAAGAAGAATGCGGAGGCCGCGGCCGATAAGACGGACTCTGAAACGGACGGGAAAGGGGGTGTCCACTAGATGCCAACCAGCCGGTCGACGAGGAGGATGTTGCTGAAGAGGAGCGTCAACGTTGTGATTACCATATTCGGGATCATGACCCTCAACTTCCTCCTCATACACTTCATGCCCGGAGATCCGATAGCCAACATGATCCCGAGAGACCCCAAGTTCCCAGAGGAACTGAAGTGGGCCCTTATGGAGAAGTTCAACCTCAATGATTCTCTCCCGGTCGCATATGTCACGTACTTGGAGAACACCCTCACGGGCGAGTGGGGGGAGTCATACATCGAACGTCGTCCTGTGTTCGATATCATCATGGGTGACATGCGTTGGACGGTCCTATTAGTGGGTACGGCGACAGTCATCACCCTGCTGTTGGGCATGGTCATGGGGGCCTACGCGGCGTATCGGCGTGGCGGACCGTTCGATGTCACCTCGACCGGGATATCCCTCTTCTTCTACGGGATGCCGATCTTCTGGTTCGCACTGATACTGCAGCTGCTGTTCAGTAGCTATCCGCTTGGCATGGATTGGTGGCCCCAGCTCCCCACAGGTGGGTACTTCGACACGCTCGACCCAGCGCTCGGCTCGACCTTCGAATGGACTCCTGGCCATGTCCTAAGCGTGATTGAGCATATGATACTGCCCGCGACCACGATGGCCATAGGTTCGCTGGCCGGGGTGGCGCTGGTGATGCGTAGCTCGCTCATCGACGTCATGACCGAGGACTTCATAATGACCGCGAGGGCCAAGGGCCTGACGGATTACCAGGTCCTGAGAAACCACGCCCTAAGGAACGGCATGCCACCGATGGTCGCGCTGATTGCGATGAGCATCGCGTTCATAATCGGCGGGGCGTACCAGGTGGAGATCATATTCAACTATAAGGGCATAGGTTACCGCACTCTCGCCGCCATAGAGAACCGGGACTTCCCGATCCTGCAGTTCATCGTGGTCATAGGTGGAGTGGCTGTCGTCATCGCGAACTTCGTCGCGGACCTTGTGCTCGTCTACATCGACCCCAGGGTCAAGATAGTGTGAGGTGAGGATGATGTCTGCCACCAGCAATCCGACCCCCGCCGGAACCAGGCCGCCGGCCCAGAAGGACGTCGACCTACCCAATGTCACTGCCGTCAAAC
>JBFYNF010000028.1:0-9668 GCA_041304525.1 Thermoplasmata archaeon
TGCGCGCTCAGTTCCTCGAGGATCTCAGTCTCGGACGCGTCCTCGCGGACTCGGGCCCCGTCCCTGTACAGGTCGACGCCCAGGAGGGTCTTGGGCTGGCTCAGGGCCTTAGCTATCCTGGCAGTCGTGCTCCCCGGCCCTATCACGTAGGTCACGCCAGGTTCCATGATGTCCATGATGTACTGCGCGATCTCATCCGCCTCGTCCTCCGCCGTGCCCGAAGCATATGACTGCTTCCCCGCCTGGATGTGCTCGGAACTGTCGGGGGTGAGCGCGATGCCGAACAGCTTCGCCCTGACGACCCCCTCCCGGAACGACCCTTCGTCTATGTCCAGCACTTCCGCCTCCTTGACGGCCTTCGACCGCTGGAACGTGCGCAGGAGCCCTCCGAGCTCTGAGGGGGTGTTGACGAAGACCGCCGAGTGCATCTTGACCCCTGAGGGCACACCCACTATCGGCACGTCCGTCCCCGCCTCGGACAGGATGTCCCTGGCGGTGCCGTCGCCCCCCACGAAGACTATGATGTCGACCTCCCTCGACACGAATGCACGGGCCGCCTCTCTGGTGTCCTGCGGAGTGGTGACCTCTCCGTGGCCACATACGACATCACAGGGGATTCCCAAGGCCGCGATGGAGTCCTCGCCCATCTCCCCTTTGCACGTGAGGAACAGCAGGTCCGCCTTGGTCAAGGATATGCTCCTGAGGGCGGCATCGGCCCTCTCTGACGCCTGCGCGCGCGCGCCCCTGCGCTTAGCCTCGCGGAGGATGTCCTCGCCGTCCGTGCCCTTGAGACCGACGGCACCTCCCATGCCCGCGACCGGGTTGACTACGAAGCCTACCCTCAGCATCGTTCGATGGTCAGGATGTTATGGGTAGAAACTCTTTTTGCCACGACCTCTGGGGGTCAGCGCCGTCGCCGAGGTGGAAGTGAAAGAAGCAGAACGGAGGCCGCACGGCCTCCTGATTGGGTTTGGGTCCGTCTAGGACGCGGGCTCCGCTGACGGCGGCGTCACGAAATCCGCGACCTCGGACATGGAGTCGAAAGTCCAGGCGCACAGAGGTTCCCATGCTGCGGGTCCTTCTGGAGGATTGGCGGAGACCATAAGGTGGACCTTGATCTGCTCCCCGTCCTCGTACTCGTCCCTGGAGAGGAAGACCTTTCCCGAGCGGCGCTTCAGTTTCCTGAACGCTCCGGACCTGACGGGTACGGACACGTCGCCAAGCTCGGACCGCTGAGTGGCGGTCTCGAGGTCCTCAGCGTATAGGCCGAAGAGGCGTCGCACCTCCTCCTCGAGGTACACCTTTCTCAGGGTGTCCCACTCGTCCTCGTCCATGGTCGAGTACACCAGCCAGTTCTTCATGCCCTTGACCAGGTTTGCCATCGCAACTCACCCTCTTCTGTCCCTGTCCCTCCGTCTTCAGAAGAACCCGGGACCGAAGTTGCCCAGCATCGGGTTGAGGTCGGCGTGTATGAGCTGCTCGGACATCTGTGGTGGCGTGACGGGAGCGGGCTCCTCGAAGTCGTCGGCATATCCGACCACGTCCTCCATGAGGGTCGAGACATACGAGCTAGTCTGTGCGCTCACGCTCTCGACGATCTTCATGACGCTCCTGTCGATGACCTTGAGCGCCTCGGACATGGGGAGTTCGTCAGCTAGCCCCACGAGCTTGTTGTTGTCCAAGACGATCGTGAAGCTGGCCTGCTCCCTCAGCTTGGCGAGTCCGTCACTGGCCGCCTCGTTCCTTCCTTCATGGTTGAATGGCATTATGGGCAGCGCGAACGACACTGCGTTCGTCTCGCGCGCGACGCTCGCAACCACTGGCGCGACGCCAGTACCCGTGCCTCCGCCCATCCCGGCCACGACGAATACTATGTCATAGCCCTTGATGGCCTCGCGGATCACTTCACGCGCCTTTTCGGCACAGTGCTCCCCTACTTCGGGATACCCCCCGGCGTCCTTGCCGAAGGCTACGTCCTTCCCTATCAGCACTTTCCGGTGGGCGTCGACCTTCCTCAGGTGGTCCTCGTCCGTGTTGATGGCCACAGTCTCCACTCGGTTGTGCTTCCAGTACATTCCGTGCACTATGTTCGAGCCAGCGCCGCCGCATCCCACGACTGCGATTGTAGGCTCTCCCAAGCTCACTCCTAGCGAGTTAATCAGCTCTTCCGTCCTGCTCCCATCTTCCGCCGTCATCCTTCTGGCCTCCGTTCACCGCCGCCACGATGGAGAGGAGACCCTCTAAGAGAGTCTCCCCACCAGTGTCGATGTCGCCCTCAAACGGTGCCTATGTTCTTGGCACGACCTTGACCGCGCTCCGTTGCTGGTTAGCGTCCTTCTTCAGCGTCTCCACGTGCTCCGCGTGGAGGAACTGATGTCGGGCGCAGTCCGCTAGCGCCTCGGACGTCGAGTTATAGACGCCCTCAGCGACCAGGTGCGCGATCGTGTCTAGAACGAGCGGTGGCAGTTCCACCACGACCTCGTTCATCTTCTTCGTCCCTTGAGCACACCCGAGCTTAGCCTCAACATACGCGCGTATAGCTGCACGCGCAAGTTGCGATCTGTTGGAGAACTCGTTGCTCGCGATGATGAACTCGTCTATCAGACGCAGATCGTCCGCGTCCAAGCGAAGAGTTATCCGCTCGTTCTCCAAAGGGTCGTTCAAGTGTGCATCCCATCCCGATTTTCAGACGCAGAAGGGACATATGTCATACGACGGTATATATAGGTATCCAAAATGTCACATTTCGTCTGATTATGTCATATTGGGGTGCTGGCAACCTTGCGCGGGTCCCCATGAACGCCTCCTCCGGTATGACGTTTTCACCAATGAACCACCGGCATGGCATACGCGGCCAACCTTTATCAACAGGATGCCGCATCGGTCCGATTAGCAGTTGGGGGACCAACAGTTTGCACAAGAAGGACCCAGAGGTCGACTTGCGGCGCCCGAAGAGCAAGGCTCTTCTGGTGATCGTCGGGCTCGGCATTGCATTGTTCGTGACGGGTTTCGTGCTGGCAGTAACATCGCTCTCGGAACCCGACACCGTGCTGGCTGGCGAGGATGCCCTTCAGACATCGGGTTCAGGAGCCGAGAGTGCGTCCTTCACACTGTTCTTCGGGTTGCTGCTCAGCCTCGCCGGCGTCGTTCTTGCGACGGCTGGTCCCGCCATGTTCTTCATCCACGCCCGCAAAGGATCGATTTGAGACGACCCCCGTGCCGTCGAATAACCTTTTATCGCACCCACACATTCCGTCCTCTGCTGGCTGACTGAGATGACGCTCGACTTCTCCGCAATCGAGGCCAAGTGGCGAGATGCATGGTACGAGGCTAGGATAAACGAGTCCGAGCCCGAACCAGGCAAGAAGAAGTTCTTCATGATCTTCGCATACCCCGGCGTGACTGGATACATGCACGTGGGCCACATGCGCGGCTACAGCGTCACCGACGCCATAGTCCGCTACAAACTCATGACCGGACACAGGGTCCTGTTCCCGGTGGGCACGCACGCCACTGGCAACGGTGCCATCAGCTTCGCCCGTAAGGTGGAGCGCAGAGACCCTGCGACGATCAGCATCCTGGAGGCGAACGGCTGCACCAGCGAACAGATATCCAAGCTCTCCGACCCTCAGGAGGTCGTCAGGTTCTTCAACCATGTATACGTGAACGATTACTGGAAGCGCTTCGGATTCATGTCCGACTGGCGCAGGTTCACATCCACAGTGAACCCTGACTACTCGAGGTTCATCGAGTGGCAGATGAGGAAGCTCATGTCCCTGGGACTTCTGGTGCAGAGGCCGTACTACGCCCCTGCGTGCGTGGAGCACGGGCCTGTCGCAATCGACGCTTCAGAGACAGATATAATGAAAGGAGGCAGCGCAGAGGTCCTCGAGTACACGCTGCTCAAGTTCGACCTCGAGGACGGCCGGAAGCTCGTGGCCGCGACGCTCAGGCCCGAGACCGTGTTCGGCCTGACCAACTTCTGGGTCAACCCCGAGGTCGAGTACGTGGACGCCGAGGTCGGAGGAGAAAAGTGGGTCGTCAGCAGGCCCGCGGCGGAGAAGCTCGCCCTGCAGATGGACGGTGTGAAGGTCGTCGGCTCTGCGCATGGGGAGGCGCTCATGGGCAAGAGATGCAAGGCGCCATACACTGGCAAGATGATACCGATCTTCCCCTCCAGACTCTGCGACCCGAATGTCGGCACGGGGCTCGTGATGAGCGTGCCCTCGGACGCTCCTGTGGACTGGATCGGCCTCGTCGAGCTCAAGAGGGAAGTGGCTTCGATGAAGGCTCACGGTATCACGCCTGAGATGCTCGACTCCGCGGCACCCGTGGCGATAATTGACACGCCTGGATGGGGTAAGATGCCCGCCGTTGAGATCACCCAGAAGATGGGCATCGTATCGCTCGACGACCCGAAACTCGAGGAGGCGACGAAGGAGGTCTACAAGAGCGGATTCCACAAGGGTGTGATGAACGCCTCATGTGGCACCTTCGCTGGGCAGCCAGTGGAGCGCGCCAAGGACACCATCCGGGTCGAGATCCTGGCGAACGGCCAGGGTGCGGTGATGTACGACCTCTCAGAGGAGGTCCTGTGTAGGTGCGGGGGGAAAGTCCACGTCAAGAAGATCCCCGACCAGTGGTTCATCGACTACTCCAACCCCGGGCTCAAGGAGCGCTCGAAGGAGCACGCCTCGACGATGAATATCCTGCCTAAGGAGTATTATGACAATATACAGAACGTGATCGACTGGTACAGGGAGCGCGCCTCCGTCAGGTTGGGGAACTGGCTCGGGACCAGGTTCCCCTACGACCCCAAGTGGATCATAGAGGCTATCGCGGACAGCACACTGTACCCTGTCTACTACGTCATATCGATGTACGCTAACCAGGGGATGGTCAAACCTGAGAGCATGACGGAGGACTTCTTCGATTACGTCCTCCTCGGCGAGGGAACCGCGGAGGAGGTGCGCAAGGCGACAGGCGTGCCCGAGGCCACCCTCGACCGCATCAGGAAGGAGTTCGAGTACTGGTACCCGCTGGACATCAACCTGGGAGGCAAAGAGCACATGACCGTGCACTTCCCCGTGTTCCTAATGAACCATGTGGCGATCCTGAGGCCACAGCACTGGCCCAGGGGTATTCTGGTCAACTGGTACATCACATCGAGCGGCGGGAAGATATCCAAGTCGAAGGGCGGCGCCCAACCCATAACCGATGCCGCGGAGAGGTTCGGGGTGGATGCCCTCAGGTTATTCTACGCCCACATCGCGTCACTGTACGTCGATGTCGTTTGGGAGGATGACAGGGTGGACCATTACGGGGACAGGCTCGCCCGCACATGGTCCCAGGTCCATGAGCTGCTCTCGATGGCATCCGAAGAGTCGACGCCGATGGATGCGTGGCTCGCTGCCAGGATGGAGTCGCGGCTCGCAAGGCTCAGGTCGTACATGGAGGAGTACGATGTCAGATCGTACTCGAACGAGGTCTACTTCGAGATTCCCCAGGACCTCAGGTGGTACGTTAAGCGCGGGGGCAGGAGCAGGAACGCGGTCAGGAAAGCCCTCGAGACATGGGTCACTCTGATGGCTCCGGTGACGCCGCACATCGCCGAGGAGTTGTGGGAGGCACTAGGCAAGGAGCGGTTCGTGTCGGTCCAGCAGATCCCGGAATCGAAAGTGACGGAGGGCGTCCTCAGGGAGGAGGCCAAGGAGAAGCTCGTCGAAGGCCTCGTCAGCGACGTCTCCGAGATACTGAAGGTCACAGGGGTCAAGCCAGTGAAGATGGTGGTCATGGTCGCGCCGAAGTGGAAGCGTGAGATGCTCATCGATGCCTTGGCCCAGTCAAAAGGCAAGGTGGACATCTCGTCGCTGATCAAGTCCGCGATGGCGAAGGTGCCTGAGGCGAAGAAGGAGGTGCCGGCGTACGCCAAGGAGCTTGCCTCGGAGCTCGTTCGGTCCTCCGAGCAGGACCGGATGGCGATGTCGTTGGACATCGACGAGCTCATAGTGCTTAAGGGCGCATCGCAGTTCCTGAGCGGCCAGTTCGGCTGCGATGTCAGCGTCTTCGCCGCGGACGACCCAGCCAAGGCTGACCCGAAGGGCAGGGCGAGGTTCGCAAGGCCAGGACGTCCAGCGGTCTATGTGGAGTGAGCTGCTCGGTCTGTCGTTCTCCGCACGATAACAGCGCCCGAAAGGATTAAGACGAGTCGGACTAGATATCACCACACTGGTCGTTATCATGCGTTCCTGGACCGTCGCCCTCGTGCTGACATGTTGCATTGCACTTCTACTCGCTCCATCGTCCGGCACCGAAGCCCAGGGCGGAGATGTGATCTCGATAGAGACACGACTCACGGTCACGGCCCTGGACACGCTCGAAGGGAGCGGTAGCGTCCACTACTTCGTCGAGGGTGCCCCGGCGAGCGACCTCAGGATCGCCGTCCTAGCGTCCTTCGACTCTAACAGGAACCAGTATGTCGATGCGTCGGAAGCCATCAGGTTCTTGTCCGGTCTGGGCGACGAGATCGAGGGCAGGCAGTACTGGGGCGTGGCAATCGTGAACCCGACCAACTACTCTGCCATGACGGAGTCCGCGGTGACTAACTGCACATCCGGGCTCGTGGGCACGGTCACATCTTCGACGGACCCGATATCCTTCAGCTACGACTTCGAAGCCAGCGGTGAGAGCACCAGGAAACTCCTCCGCCTGTCCGAGCTGGCGGCCGAGACGTTCCTGGGCTCGGTCGAGACTGTCGCCGATTTGACGTTCGCGGGCACGCTCGAGGTCAGCGACAGGGTTATGATGTTCGGTCTTGCGAGCTTCACGACACCTGATCTCATCGATGGGAAGATTTCTGAGCTGAGAACCCCCATCGGCAGCGTCATGTGGTACTCATTCTCCGCCGAGGTCGGGACTGAGAATCCGCCAGCGAGCGAGACCCTCACCTTCGAGAGGTTCAACGTGCTAGAGAACCAACAGATGGCATTCGTCGTCCTCGTGATCGCATGCACGCTCATCCTCAGGGTGCCAGCCAAGAGCTTCGAGAAGTACAGGCTCCAGCATCCGAAGAAGTTCAGGAAGTCCGCCAAGCCGCTTCCGACCGTGAGGATCTTCTCGTGGTCGATTGTGGCGGTCCTCTGCTTGTTGTACCTGATCCCGTTCATATTCTCCTTCGCCGACAGGAACCTGCTCATCTACTCGTGGTATCTGTACTTCTTGGCGCCTGCTGCCGTCATCGGCGCGTACTTCTTCACGAGGGGCATGTACAGCGTGGCCGCGCTCCGCATCCCAGAGGATATCGTCATCGAGGTCAAGCAGGCGCTCGTGAGGCCGGAGGGGGATGCCGGCGAGCTGAGGTGCCAGATCTGCATGATGCCCATAGATGCCGGCCTTGACCTGTACGAGTGCGTGTGCGGATACGCGATGCACATGGCCTGCGCCCAGCGGCTTCAGACGTGCCCCCAGTGCGCGGCCGTGTTGTTCCCGGAGCACACCCGCTCGGTCGAGTGCAAGTCGTGCGGCGAGACATTCCTCACTACTGGTGAGGAGGACCCGTTCGCGCTCCAGTGCACCCGGTGCGGGGCATTCCAGGAGGAGGTCAAGCCGAGCAAGAACTACCTCGTTGTCGACGTCGACGCGAAGAGGGCCTACAACATGATCCGGTCCACGGGTCTTTCAGGGAGGCCCGCCATGGTGCTCACCTCCGAGTTCCCGGGCAAGGTGAGGGAAGAGAACGACCTGGGAGATGATTTCGAGGTCAAATGGCTCACGGAGAGCACAGGCGACATAGATAGCGTCAACATCAAGGACCTCGACGGGGACGCGATGGAGGCTGTGTCCACATTCCTGATGACGACCAAGCGCTCAGGTCTGCTGGTGGACGGCATCGAGGCCATCGTGTCGGAGAACGGTTTCGAGGCGGCCCTGGCCTTCATCAAGCGCATGAACGACCTGGCGACCATACACGGCGCCTCGGTCATGATGTGGATCGACAGGAACAGGATGCCGGAGGACCAGAACATCGCCGTCAGCGACGAGTTCGACGAGATCCACGACTACCTCTGAGTCCCTTCCCAACGCTTGTAGAGCTTGTTCTCTACGCCCAGCACGTCGAGTACCCTTCCCACGACGAAGTCCACCATGTCGTCGATCGTCTTCGGGCTGGGGTAGAACGCAGGGCATGCGGGCAATATGACCGCTCCCGCGGACGACAGCCTCTCCATGTTCGAGAGGTGGATGGTGGACAGAGGGGTCTCGCGGACCACGAGCACGAGCTTCCGCCGCTCCTTGAGCGCGACGGACGCGGCCCTCGTGATGAGGTTGTCTGCGATGCCGCACGCGATCTTGGACATTGTGGAGGCGCTGCACGGGATGATGACCATCGCATCGAACTTGACGGAACCGGATGATACGGGAGCCGCCAGGTCGGAGTTGGAGAAGTGTTCGTCTCCAAGCGACTCGAGTTCCTCCCTCGCGAGGCCGGTCTCCTGCTCGGCTATGGCCGCGGCGTCGTCGGAGACGATGACGATCTTGCGTCCGTGGAGTGCCTTCAAGAGCCTTATGCCGTATATGCTCCCAGATGCCCCGGTGAGGGCGACTACCGTCGTCACGAGCCGGGCTAGGCGCTCCCCATGACAAAAGCCTTTTGATGCGTCTGTTCTGTCAAGTTATCGGGTGGTGACTCCGTCCACGCCCTCCTGGCCGATGCGAGGCGTTCTGCCGCATCTCGATTTGAACGAGTGCCAGGTAGTTTACATGTAGTGGATGAGGGGCATATGCCAGTCGTCATCTGGACCGTTGGATGCTTTATAAGGCGGTGGTCTTCCGGATCGACGGCGAGCTCCCTACGGAGGCGAAGCTGCTCATGGAGGACTTCCGCCTCACGGTCAATCACGCGATCAGGGTCGGGCTCCAGGCAAAGGTGTCTTCGAGAGGAGCACTTGTCAAACTGGTATACAAGGCATTCAGGGAAGAACACCCTAACATGTATGCGCAACACTTGGTTTGCTCCTTCGAGGTCGCTGGCTCAGTGCTCAAGACTCTCCGGAAGCGCTGGAACAGAACCGGACCCTGCCACGTGCCCTATGTCAAGCGATTGATGATGAAGGCGGAGAACCAGGCGTACAAACTCGACCGAGAGAACGGCGTCGTCGACCTGCCGATAAAGGCCAGGTGTCATGTGAAGCTCAGGCTGGTCCTGAGCGACTATCACCGCAGGTTCCTGGACGACCCGTCTTTGTCGCTCGGCTCGTTGACGCTCCTACCTGACAGGGTCATAATCGCGTTCAGGAAGGAGGCGAAGAAACCTTACGAGCCGGAGACGGCCCTCTCGCTCGACACGAACGAGCGGAGCCTCGACGGCGTGTTCACGAGCGACGGCGTGAGCACGCCCGCGAAGGCCGACTACTCGGATGTCGCGGTCATCCAAGCAAGACACCATGACCGTCGCAAGCACCTTCAGAAGAAGAAGGCGCACGACCGCAGGACCTCGAGACGCCTGTGCAAGAAGGAGGGAACGAGGGAGCGGCACAGGATCGAATACAAGATGCACCAGGTGGCGAACGCGGTCCTCGACTTCGCCGAGAAGTACAGATCGGCGGTCGTCCTCGAGGACCTCGAGGGGAGGTCCAAGCCGACGAGGGGCAAGGCGCTCAACCGGAGGCTGA
>JBFYNF010000029.1:0-7504 GCA_041304525.1 Thermoplasmata archaeon
GCTATTGCATCCTATACTCTCTCAGCGGCTCACCAGACCGTGTGCTGCATAGGGGGAGGAAAGATTGAGGCTAGGAAGAACGAAGATAATGCTGGGGTTACTTGTCGCGGCCCTGTTCGTGATGCCTGTCTCAGGCATGACTAGCGCCACGAGCGCCGACGACGAGGAGAGGAGCAAGTGGACAGTGATGCTGTACATCGGCGCGGACAACGAGTTCTACGACAACGATGTGGGCGACGTCGTGCAGTTCACTCTTGACCAATGTGCGAAGGCGTTCGACGGTGCAGATTCGGATGTCAGTATGGTCGTGCTCGTGGACAAGCTCAAGACCATGGGTGTCGAGATATACGACGATTCCGACTTCGTCGATAGGGTCGATTTCTGGACCGAGGCTAACACATCGGACCCGGCGACCCTGCTCGAGTTCATAACATACGCTCAGAACAACTACCCTGCGGACAACTACGCTCTGATAACGAAGAGCGGGCACGCATGGTGCGGCATATGCCCGGACAGCGATGATGACGGCAGCGGATTGGCTGATACGAATGAGTATTGGATGATGCCAATCGACGGCATGGCGAGTGCGATCGGCGGCGCCCCTGAGAGGATAGACATGGTGGTGCTCGACGGCGATAACATGGCCTCGATCGAAGCCCTTTACGAACTCCGGCTTGTCGTCGACTACTTCGTGGGCTCTCAGCAGGATGTCCCGCTCGATGGCATGCCTTACCAAATGATGCTGGGCGACCTGATAGAGGCCCCGGAGATGGCCCCTGCCGAGTTCGCATCCAAGATCGTCGAGGACTACGTGCTGTACTACAACAACACTGAGGGCAAGAAGGTCGTATACGAACACCTGCTGGCCAACTCGCAGATGGCCGTCACGGCCTCCGCGTTCGAGACCGGCGAGAATGGCGCGAACGTCGAGGAGATGGTGGACAGCTTCATGGACATCGTGTCGTACATGCTCTACGGGGCCACGTACGACGAGCTTTCGGAGGACCGGAGCACGGTCGCGTTGACCGATTGGATCCCAATCCACAGGCCGTGCATCGCATCTGCTAGGGACTTCGCCCTGATAGGCAAGATGGCCGACCAGGCGGGATACGAATGGTTGCCCGACGTCCAATCTTGGATCCACATGCTCCAGGCGTACGTCGGCTACGACCCACTGCTGTATTGGGGTCTCGGCGAAGACCCGATCTTCTGGGATCTCGCGATGGAGTTCAAGGCTCAGTTCAACGAGAGCCGCGTCGCCATGTCTCAGTGCCAGATACTCGACAGGTCAGGGAACTCAGACCCCAACGGCCTGAACTTCTGGTTCCCGCAGAACTGGCTGCACTGGGATGACATAAACAATGTCACCAGGACTAGGACCTACGCGTACGACGGGTTCGGGTCATGGGTCGACATACCGAGGGAATACTACTGCATCGACTGCCCGTTGAACTACAGCGCGGTCGGACTGGACTTCCTGTCTGACTACGAAGCGGGCATCATCGCGGAGTCGCCGCACACTGAACTGTGGATTCAGTTCTACGACATCTACTACGATGCGCAGTGGTTGCTCTACAACAGTGACTCGGGGGAGTCCAAACCAATGACAGGGCGCAGCTAGTCACCTCCCCAACTCTCCGTGCCAAAAAGGAGGACAAGCAGCCCCTTTCGATGAAACCCTTTACAAACCCCTTACTTTTCACCTGCTTCCATGCCAGAAGGCATCCGCTCACGCATGTGTGTCTGAGATGTGGGGTAGGTCGGATTTGAACCGACGGTCACGTGGTCCCGAACCACGGATCATACCAAGCTAGACCACTACCCCGTGGTGGCGGCGTTCAGGGATAAGCCAAGGTGTCTTATATAATTGTGATTGGCCTCTCTTCAGACACCCTGATTGCCGTATCGATGGGCGATATCTAGCCGTCTCATGCATGCAGGATGCGTGAGAGTCAAAGCGGTCTGACGAGTGCCTGAACATGGCCTGTGCGAGAGGCACCAGCATCTCAGAGTTCGTCTATTGCCGTTAATCACATACGGCAAACTATAAGTAGCGACAAACCAGTCCGCTGTTCATGCGGGACCAGGTCAGGGAGAAGGTCGCGGGAGAGATCTGTCTTTCGGAAGAGCCCGGCAAGACCATTCGCAAGTGGAGGGAGCAGTTCAGCATCTCCCAGCAGGAGTTGTCGAAGCACCTGGGCGTGTCGCCGTCGGTCATAAGCGACTACGAGGCTGGGCGCAGGAAGTCCCCGGGGATCGCGACGATAAGGAAGATCGTGGACGCGTTCCTTGACATCGACGAGAAGACTGGCGGGGGCATCCTCAAGCAGTACTCGCTCGCCGCGAAGACGGAATCCATCATCTCGATCAAGGAGTTCGCGCACGAGGTGCTTGCGGACGAGCTCGTGGACAGGATATCGGGGGAGAACCTCACACCCGCAATCTCACTGGACAAGCACATACATGGATACACGGTCATTGACAGCATCAGGGCCATCACGACATTGAGCTCCTTCGATTATCTCAAGATATATGGATGGAGCAGCCAGAGGGCGCTCGTGTTCACGGGCGTGAAGTTCGGCCGCTCGCCCATGATAGCCATCAGGGCGCACCCTCTCAAGCCTGCCATAGTAGTCTATCAGAAGCCTGAGCAGGTGGATGAGCTGGCCATAAGGCTCGCGGAGCTCGAGGGACTACCCCTCATAAGGACAGACCTGCCCGCGGGCGACCTCGTTGAGATACTAAACTCGCTGGGATGACGGGGGCGAAATACCGATGGAAACTGGAATCGTGAGCTATGGAGCCTACGTCCCACGCTACAGGATAACTCCTGAGGAGATAGGCAAGGTGTGGGGCGTGGATGGGAAGGCGATGGGCAAGGGACTGATGATCTCGAGCAAGTCAATACCGGGTCCGGACGAGGATACGATCACTATCTCGGTCGAGGCTGCGAGGAACATGCTCAAGAGGGTCAGCATAGACCCTCAGGACATAGGTGCCATCTATGTGGGCTCTGAGTCGCACCCTTACGCGGTGAAGCCCTCTGGTACGATTGTGGCCGAGGCCATCGAGGCCTCGCCCGAGCTGACCGTCGCGGACTTCGAGTTCGCGTGCAAGGCTGGCACAGCGGCCATCCAGACGTGCATGGGCCTCGTGGGGTCAGGGCACATCAAGTACGGCGTAGCGATAGGGGCGGACACGTCTCAAGGCGCCCCTGGCGACCCGCTCGAGTACTCCGCCTCCGCTGGCGGCGCCGCGTACCTAATAGGCGCGGAGAAGATCATCGCGAGGATCAATCACATGTACTCGTACACCACGGACACCCCCGATTTCTGGAGGCGCGAGGGGCAGATGTATCCCAGTCATGGTGGCAGGTTCACCGGAGAACCGGCGTATTTCAAGCATATCCTGAGTTGCGCGAAGGGCATGCTGGCCAAGGCCGGCACTGCCCCCAAGGACTACGCCCACGCGATCTTCCACCAGCCCAACGGTAAATTCCCCACGAGGGTGGCGAAGCAGCTGGGCTTTTCGGAGGCGCAGATCAAGGTAGGGCTGGTCGTTCCTCAGATAGGCAACACATACTCAGGCGCGGTTCCCATCGGGCTCGCGGCCATACTCGACGAGGCCAAGCCGGGCGACAGGATCTTCGCGGTCGCGTACGGTTCAGGAGCAGGGTCAGACGCGTTCGACATCACCGTAACGGATGAGATCAAGGACTTCGCGAGGGACAAGGCTCCAACTGTCAAGCAGCTCATCGAGAACCCGAAGTTCCTGGACTACGCGCACTATGCTAAGTTCCGGGGCAAGATCACCCTGGGGAGGGGATGAATATGAGGAAGGTCGCAGTCATAGGTGTCGGGGACACGAAGTTCGGCGAGCTCTGGGACGCATCCTTCAGGGACATCGGCATCAGGGCTGGTTTGTCCGCCGTCGAGGATGCGAACATATCCGCGGACAAGATCGATGCCGTGTTCGTCGGGAACATGTCCGCTGGCAGATTCATCGAGCAGGAGCACATAGGCGCGCTCATAGCCGACTACTCAGGCTTGGCGAGGGACCACATACCCGCAACGAGGATCGAGGCTGCCGGCGCATCTGGCGGGCTCGCCCTCAGACAGGGATACATGGCCATCGCGTCCGGGTTACACGACATCGTCGTGGTCGGAGGGGCGGAGAAGATGATGGATGTGAGCGATGTCGCGTCCGCCCTCATACAGTCATCCGCCGCCGACCAGGAGTGGGAGACCGAGCTCGGGGCCACGTTCCCCAGCCTGCATGCCCTGATCGCGCGGAGGCATATGCACGAGTTCGGCACCACCAGGGAGCAGCTGGCCGATGTCGCCGTGAAGAACCACAGGCACGGCTCCATGAACCCGAAGGCGCAGTTCCAGAAGGAGATCACCAGGGAGACGGTCACGGGTTCGCCCATGGTCGCATCCCCGTTGCGCGTGTTCGATTGCGCGCCGAGCTCGGACGGGGCCGCGGCGGTCGTGCTCTGTCCACTGGATCAGGCCAAGAAGTACACGGAGACCCCGGTCGAGATCATCGGCACGGGCCAGGCGAGCGACACTCTCGCGCTGCACCACCGCAGGGATATCCTGACTTTCGACGCCACAAGGGTCGCGGCTGAGCGGGCTTTCAAGATGGCGGGGGTCACCCAGAATGATGTGGATGTCGCCGAGGTCCACGACAACTTCACGATCAGCGAGATTCTCGCGGTCGAGGACCTGGGGTTCTTCAAGAAAGGCGAGGGGGGCAAAGCGACCTCCGATGGCAGGACCTCCCTCGATGGCGACGTCGCCGTGAACACTTCGGGCGGACTGAAAGCCAGGGGCGACCCCATCGGGGCCACTGGCCTCGCCCAGGCCGTTGAGATTGTGGCTCAGCTCAGGGGCAAGGCAGGCAAGCGGCAGGTCAAGGACGCGAACATCGGCCTGACGCACAACGTCGGAGGCACGGGCGCGACCGCCGTCGTGCATGTGTTCAGGAGGGTCTGAGATGGCTACGGCACCGAGGTTCTGGAGGCAGAACCCAAGCAGGTATAACATGGTCGGCATCAGGTGCAACAGCTGCGGCAGGAACTTCTTCCCGCCCAGGGCCATATGCCCTGTGTGCCACAGGAAGAGCGTCGGGAAGATGGAGCCTCTGAAGTTCAAGGGCGAGGGCAAGATATACTCATTCACAGAGGTCCACGAGGGCCTGGACGAGAAGGCCTCCATGAGACCGTACTGGGTTGCCATGGTCGAGCTGGACGAGGGGCCCAAGGTCACGGGCCAGGTCATCGACTGCGATGCGTGCGACCTCGAGATCGGCACCAGGGTCAGGGCCGTCCTCAGGAAACTGAGTGAGGAAGGCTCCGCCGGGGTCATCCACTACGGCTACAAGTTCGTGCCCGTCAAGGAGAAGTAGGCGCCGCTAGATTAAGGTACGACCAGGCCGATAAGCGCATGGTCCACCGGATGGTCCTTAGGATGACAGAGCAAGGGTCGAGGAAGAGGTCAGCGGTCGTCATAGACGGGAGCAGCCTCACGGTCGAGAGGGTCGTCAGGGTGGCCAGGGGCTCCATGGCTGTCGCCCTAGACAGCGATGCGAGGGCCAGGATGGCGTCGTCAAGGGCGTCCCTGGAGAGCCTCCTGGACAAGGGCGCCACGATCTATGCTGTCAACACCGGCGTGGGTGACCTCGTCAGCTCGAGGATACCGAAGCGGGACCTGCGGACACTTCAGCTCAACCTCCTCAGGAGCCATGCATGCGCAGTCGGTGAGCCATATCCGACCGAGGTCGTGAGGGCGATGATCCTCCTCAGGGCGAACGCGCTGGCGAAGGGGTTCTCTGGTGTCAGGCCCGGAATCGTGGAGATGCTCGCGATGATGCTGAACTCCGGCGTTCATCCAGTCATCCCTCGGCAGGGTTCGGTCGGCTCCAGCGGGGACCTCGCGATGCTAGCGCACCTCGGCCTCGTCATAGTCGGAGAGGGTGAGGCGGATGCCGGCTCGGGCGTAGAGTCCGGTGGGGAAGCGCTCAAGAGGAGAGGCATCGAGCCCATCGTGCTCGAGCCGAAGGAGGCCATATCTATCATCAACGGGACGCAGGCGATGACCGCGTTGGGAGTGCTGGCCGTCAGGGACGCCGCGAACCTCGCTGACAACGCGCAGGTCGCAGCTGCGATGTCCCTCGAGGCGCTCAAGGGCACGAACGCTGCGTTCGACCCGCGCGTCTCCAAGGTCAGGCCGCACGCGGGCCAGGTCAGGGTCGGGAACAACATGATCGCCCTCCTGGACGGAAGCGAGATCATGCAGTCCCACAGGCACTGTTCGAAGGTCCAGGACGCATACACGCTCAGATGCATACCGCAGGTCATCGGCGCGAGCCTCGGGGCCATCTGGTACGCTGAGGACGTCGTCGGGATAGAGATGAACTCGGCGACGGACAACCCTCTGTTCTTCCCTGATGATTCATCTGTCATATCCGCAGGCAACTTCCACGGACAGCCAGTCGCGCTTGCGATGGACTTCCTTGGCCTTGCCGTGCACGAGCTTGGCAGCTTCTCAGAGAGGCGCGTGGCGAGGATGGTCGACCACAAGCTGAGCGGTCTGCCGGCGTTCCTCACGAAGCATGGGGGTCTGAACTCGGGAATGATGGTCCCGCAGTATGTCGCAGCCTCCCTCGTCGCGGAGAACATGGTATTGGTTCACCCCGCGTCCGCCACTTCCATACCTACGAGCGCGAACCAGGAGGACCACAACAGCATGGGCACCATCGGCGCCTGGAAGGCCAGGCAGATCCTGGAGAACGTCACGAGGGTCGTGGCGATCGAGATGATAGCCTCCTCACAGGCGCTGGACTTCATGTCCACATCCTCGAGCGCGCCCATAGAGGAGGTCCGAGCGGCCATAAGGTCCAGGGTGAAGCGCCTGGACAAGGACAGGTCGATGACGAAGGACATCGACATTGTCGCGTCTATGATACGCTCTGGTGAGCTGGCAGACATCGCGGAGCATGCGTGTGGTTTCCAGAGGACCTGAACTTCGATAGTTTCAACTCGGGGCACGCGATACGGTCTACCATCCAGGAGGCATCTGTTTGGAGGACCTCGCATCTAGGACCATCGACCACGCAATGAAGTCAGGGGCCGAGTTCGCCGACCTCAGACTCGAATCGTCCCAGGGCACGAACATCGTCGTGATGGATGGGAAGACCAAGACCGTCACTGCGCAGCTGTCGAGTGGCTGCGGCGTGAGGGCTTTCATCGACGGTGCTTGGGGCTTTGCGGTCACGAACGACATCTCGCAGTCATCACTCTCTGCGGCTGCTGAGTCCGCGGTCAAGATGGCGAGGGTTGCCAAGGACCGGGCCAAGGTGAAGTTCAAGATATCGCCAGTGAAGGCTGTGAGAGCGGTCGAGAAATACAGGTGTGGTACTGCGCCGTCGGATATCCCTATGGAGGACAAGGTGTCCCTGGCGTCCTCGCTTGACCGGTCCATGAGGTCCACCGACCCGAGGA
>JBFYNF010000030.1:0-4005 GCA_041304525.1 Thermoplasmata archaeon
TGAGCGGGCCCGGTGGGATTTGAACCCACGTCGTCGGCTTCGAAGGCCAAAAGGATATCCTAGCTACCCCACGGGCCCGTTGGCGTCGTCATTGGCCTGGCATATAATAGCCTTTGGTGAGTCCGGGCAGAGGGATCATGGGTCAGTGCTGACGATGACTCAGGACCCGGATGAGGAAGTATACGATGAGGAACAGCAGGATCGCGAGGCCGAGGTAGCCTAGCGTGTCCTCCATTACGAACCCTGACATCGAAGCATGAATGGATGTGTTGCGCCAATAACCTTGCCACGGGCGAATGCGTGCGGCGCTCACCAATCCTACTTCTCCCCGAACCTTCCCTTCAGGTGGGGCACGAGCCCGCCGCTGTCCAGTATCTTCCTCGCGTGGTGCGGTATCTCCTTCAACCGTGCCGTCTTCGCCCCATCCAACGATATAAGAGCGTGCCCGACGGGATCTAGTGACACCCTAGCACCATCGGGAAACGCATCGTAGGCGTCATCCGACTCGAACACATGCAGGCCAAGGTTTATCGAATTCCTGTAGAAGATCCTGGCATATGATCTTGCGACGATAGCGGCGACGCCCGCGCGCTTCAGCGCCATCACTGCCTGTTCCCTGCTGGATCCGCAGCCGAAGTTCCTGCCGGCGACGATGATGTCCCCGTGAACGACCTCCTTCGCGAACGACTCGCTGAGACCCTCCATCGCATGCTCTGCCAGGTGAGCTTCGTCATATCTGCTGAGATACCTTCCTGGGATGATGAGGTCCGTATTCACGTCGTCTCCGAACCTCCAAACCCTCCCGCTAGAGGTCAACCGTGAGCCACCCCCTTGGATCAGTGACCTTACCCACGATAGCGCTCGCCGCAACCGTCGCGGGACTCGCGATGTAAATCTCAGAATCAGGAGAGCCCATCCTGCCCTTGAAATTCCTGTTCCCCGATGAGATGCAGACCTCCCCGGGTCCGAGGACCCCACCATGGGCGCCCAGGCACGGCCCACATCCAGGCGGTAGTATCGTCCCGCCCGCCGCCACGATGGTCTGTATGACACCCATATCCATCGCGGTCGAGAGCACGCTCCTCGATGCGGGTGCCACGAGGAGTCTCACCCCCGGGGCCACCTTGTTGCCCTTCAGCACCCACGAGGCTGCTATCAGGTCCTCGAGGCGTCCGTTCGTGCACGTGCCTATGAACGCCTGGTCTATCCTGATGCCCTCGAACTTCTCTGCAGGTTTGGCCGCTTCGACCTTGTCAGGCCCTGAGACCATAGGTGGGATTCTTTCAACTTCCAGTTCCATGGATTCGCAGTATCGCGCATCGGGGTCGGATTTGCACGTGTGACCCATCTGGCCGCAATGTTCCGGAGACCATGTGGAGAATGTGGAATCTGCCGGCGCTATCGCAGCCTTCGCACCCAGCTCGGTCGCCATGTTGCAGAGCACCATCCTGCCAGATATGGACACGTCGAACAGGAATATCCCGTCGAACTCGATACACTTGTACTCAGCCCGAGAAGGACCCATCTTGGCCGCGAGGTGCAGAGAGATGTCTTTCGGGAACACGGCCTTCTCCAGATGCCCTCTCATGTGTATGCGAATCGTTTCCGGGACCTTGAGCCACAGAAAGCCCGTGGCCCATATCCCCGCCATCTCCGTCGCGCCGATCCCGGTGGCGAACGCACCCACAGCACCCGCGGTGCTCGTATGGGAGTCGGTGCCGACCACCAGCTGTCCGGGTTTCGCAAGGTGTTCTTCGACGAGTATCTGGTGACAGATGCCCTCCCCGACATCGTAGAAGCGCCTGATGCCTGAGTCGTGGACTAGCTTCCTGATATGCGAATGAGCGGTAGCGGTCTCGACCGTGTTGGCCGGAGTCCTGTGATCCAGAACGATAGCTATACGGTCCGAGTCGTACAGCTTCTTCACGCCGAGTTCACGGAACGCCTTGCTGACGAGATATGTGTTCTCATGGGACATCAGGAGATCAGGATACGCCTCCACGACCTCCCCCGCACGGACCTCGGACGTGCCCGCTGCCCTTCCAATGATCTTCTCAGCAACCGTCCTTCCAGTCAACGGTACGCGAACGGCGCTTGGATATTTAATCATGATTTTCAGGCAGTCGGTGGGGCTCCGCAGGCGCCCCGATGAATCCGTTGGTAGGTCGGATTGGCGCATGTAGTTTGCCGCTAGGTCGGAAAGGTATTTCCTCTCTGGACCAGTTTCAGGCCCGATGAGCAGGATACTGGAGGCAGAACCCGGGAGCACGATGCTCCTCATGGGCAACGAAGCCATTGTCAGAGGGGCTCTCGAAGCGCGTCTGTCAGTCGCCACCACTTATCCTGGCACCCCGGCATCCGAGATCGGGGACACTTTCGCGAAGGTCGCCGAACAGGCGGGCATATACTTCGAGTATTCCACGAACGAGAAGGTCGCGACGGAGGTAGCGATAGGTGCGGCGGCGTCGGGCCTCCGAGCCATGGTGAGCATGAAGCATGTCGGAGTCAACGTGGCGTCCGACCCTCTCATGACCTTCGCCTATACTGGTACAAGGGGTGGATTCGTCCTAGTGACGGCAGACGACCCTTCCTGCCACTCGAGCCAGAACGAGCAGGACAACCGGTTCTATGCGCTCTTCGGAGGATTCCCCCTATTCGAGCCATCATCGCCGCAGGAATGCTACGACATGGTCAAGAAGGCCTTCGAGGTCTCAGAGGAACTAGGCCAGCCGGTCATCATGCGCACGACCACGCGCGTGGCGCATGTCCGTGGCCCCGTTACCGTTGGAAGAATCTCCGTCGGGCCGAAGAAGAAGGAGTTCGTCAAGGACCCGACCAGGTTCGTGACGGTCCCGGCGGTCGCCAGGGCGAGACACCTGGTGCTCCTGGAACAGCTGTCGAAAGCCGAGCGTATGGCTGACGAGTCGGCGTTCAACACTATCATCAGAATCGGGGACGGGGGAAGACAGGGGATAGTCACCTCTTCGGCACCCGCCAACTACACGATCGACGCAGCGAAGGACATGAGACTGCATGTGGACATCCTCAAGCTCGGCTTCTCCAACCCGGTACCATCCAAGAAGCTGCTCGACTTTCTGAGCACTCATGACATTGTGGTCATCGTCGAGGAGCTCGAACCAGTCCTTGAGATGCAGGTCAGGAGCCTTGCCCAGCGGGAAGGCCTTGGAACCAAGGTGTTCGGAAAGATGGACGGGTGCATGCCGAGGGCGCACGAATTCGACCAGGCCATAGTCACACGGGGATTGGCAAGGGCGTTCTCCAGCGACCAGAAGGAGACTGCCAGGTGCGAACTCCCGCAGGACCTGCCCACCCGTCCGCCGGTCCTATGCGCTGGTTGCCCGCACAGCGCGACATACTACGCCGTCAACAAAGCCACGAACAAGAAGGCCCTGTTCGCATCTGACATCGGGTGCTACACACTAGGCGTCGCGCCACCCTACAGCACCGCAGACCTGCTCGTCTGCATGGGCTCCAGCGTGGGCACTGCGGGAGGTCTCGCCAAGGTCAACGACCTGCCCGTTATAGCGTTCATCGGGGACTCCACATTCTTCCACTCAGGGATACCAGGACTGGTCAACGCAGTCCACCAGGGACACAGGTTCCTCGTGATGATACTCGACAACCGGACGACCGCGATGACGGGACACCAGCCGCACCCAGGCAGCACAAGGGACCCGTGCAACCCCGGGGCCATATCCGTGTCTATCGAGGGTGTCCTGAAGGGCTGCGGTGTCAAGTGGCTCAGAGTCGTGGACCCGTATGACACCTCCGCGATGATCGAGGCGGTCAAGGAAGCGCTCACCCAGGAGAGCGTGAGCGTCATCATCGCCCGCAGAGAGTGCGCCCTCATAGCCAAGAGGGACGAGAAGGGCGCGATAGTGAAGAAGCACTATATCGACCAGGACGCCTGCAAGAAGTGCAGGACCTGCGTCACCAAGTTCCAGTGCCCAGCGATATCCAGCATAGATAAGGTCCAGACCATCG
>JBFYNF010000031.1:0-10723 GCA_041304525.1 Thermoplasmata archaeon
GTACGACGACCCCGCGTGCACCATGGTCAATGTCACCCTCACCGTCGGGATATACAGATACGCGACCCAGGAGGAGGTCAGGGACGTGGACTCCGAGTTCGACGACCCGCCCGTCTTCGACAACGGGGAGCCCGAGACGGACCTGGAGTTCGAGCAGGTATCGCTCGGGGAGACTGTGAGGGTCGATCTGAACATATCCACCGATGAGGACACGCCCCACGGGTCGTACTTTTCTCAGAGCACTTACTTCGTCCGCCTCAGGCTCGCGTTCGATTTCGAGGGGAACGGCACGCCCGTGGTCCTCCAGTCGCGCGGGTTCTTCACCGAGGAACAATGGGATGAGATGGTGTCCTTCGAGGCGGACCAGAGCATCGTGAACATGACGTACATGGAGTCGCTCGGCGTCGACGGGCTCATACCCGACTCGTCCTTCGGCATCAAGATACCAATACCCCGCTGGCCCCTCGGATTATTGATCGGAGGATGTTGCCTAGCGGCGTTCATGTCACTCTACTACTTCGTGCTCGACAATCCAGGGAAGTACCCCTCACTTGAGAAACGATTCTATAAGCTGAGGGGAGAACTGAGCGAGCTTAGGGGCAAGCTTAAGGACCTGCGTCGAAAGTGACGCTGGATAGTCGATGTCGCCCTTCTCCTGCACCAACGCGAGCAGCGAGGGCTCACTGAATATCCTCAGGGCCTTGTCCATCTTCTTGTCGCTGAGGGAGGCGAATATCTTCCTCAGCCTGAAGGCCTTCGCCAGCTCCTTGCCGAACGCCTCCTTCCAGAGAGGGTCGTAGTCCTCGAGTGCCGCGTCCTCTCCCGTCGCAAGGAACGCGTGCGCACACTCGGCGCAGAGTTCCGCACCCCTGATGCCCGTGTACACGCCTCCGCCCGACAGTGGCTTCGCGTGGCAGGCAGCATCCCCCGCGAGCAGTATCCTGCCGGAGCGAGCGGTCCTGCCGGGCCCGATCGGTATCCTGCCGGAGTACGACGACACCTTCCTCGCCTTCGAGAACTCAGGCCTCGCCAGGAGCTTCTTGAGATAGACTGCGGGGGCATGCTCCGCCCTCCACGTGCATAGGCCGACCCTCGTCATGTCGCCTGCGGGTATGGCCCACGCGAAGAAACCAGGGGCGACCTTCTCTCCCAAGTACAACTCGACGAAGTCGGGGTCCACCTCCGCGCCCACGAGGTCGACCTGGATGCCTGTGAGCATGTGTTTGGCCGGGGCAAGGCCTGCGGCATTCCTTGTCGCCGACCTATATCCGTCACAACCTATCACCAGAGGGACCGATATCTCCCTGCGCACGCCTCTGGATTCAATACTCGAGGTGACTGCTTCGGTGGTCTGAGTGATTGACACGACCTTGGTTCCGGACATGGCCGACGCGCCGTCATCCACCGCTCTCTCGAACAGGGACATGTCGAATCGCGCGCGGTCGATGACGTACGCGCGCGTGTCCTTGGCATCCAAGGTCAACGAGTAGCCGAGAGGCGAATGTATCCTCGCGCCCTTGACTCTGCCGAGGACGGTGTCCATGGCGAAAGGCGGGACCCCTCGGGGCGTCACGAGCCCAGCGCACTGGACGGGGGAGCCCGGTCGTGGATGCTCCTCGAGCAGCACGACCTCATGGGCTTTCGCCAGGCCCATGGCCGCGGTCGAACCCGCCGGCCCAGCGCCTATGACGAGCACATCGGCCTTCACGACCGGTGTCAGACGGTCTTACGTATTTCAGACTTGTCAGGGAGACAGGATAAATCCCAGGAACGACAACAGGTGTACCGTGAACAAGGCGACATCGTACGACGCAGAGCTGCAATGTGCGAAGGACCTGCCAGACATATTCGAGCTCGTGAAGACCGCGGTGAGGAAGACCACCGGGCTTGAAAGGGGCGGGCTCATGCTGGGCATGGCCAACCTGGGCGGGGGGGCGGACGGCCTGATTGGCGCGTTCCACCCGCTGACGACGAACATCATCGTGATGAACTCCCTCCCGCTGAGGAGGATCAAGGAGACCGAGCCCGCGCTGTACAAGCCCTATGTGTTCCACATACTGCTCCACGAATACCTCCACACACTCGGCGTCATAGACGAGGAGGCCACCAGGAAGAAGACGCTCGAGGTCAGCGAGAAGACCTTCGGGAAGGACCATCCGGTGACGCAGCTGGCCGCCGACCTGTCCAAGTTCATGCCGAAGCTGGTATACCCAGTGTATGGCTGGAAGCCCCAGGGCGAGTTCCAGATGGAGCTCGTCAAGGGGTTCGACAGGTCCGCGACGGACCCGTACATATCCTGAGCGTCACTTCTTCGGGACCTTCTCCCAGTCCTTCAGGAACTTCTGAATGCCCTCGTCCGTCAGGTTGTGTTTGAGCATCTTCTTGAGCACTTCGTAAGGCACCGTGGCCACATGCGCGCCCGCTAGCGCCGCCTCGGTCACATGCACAGGGTGCCTGATGCTCGCGGCTATGACCTGCGTCTCGAAGCCGTATATCGTGAATATCTCGACGATGTCCCTGACGAGGTCCATGCCGTTGTGGCTGATATCGTCCAGCCGGCCCACGAACGGGGACACGTATGTCGCGCCCGCCTTGGCCGCCAGGAGCGCCTGGTTGGCCGAGAACACGAGCGTCACATTGGTGTCGATCCCCTCGGCGGATAGGACCTTGACGGCCTTGAGGCCCTCGGCGGTCATGGGTATCTTGACGATGACGTTCTTGTGAAGCTTGGAGAGCTCGCGCGCCTCCCTGACCATGCCCTCGGAGTCCATCGAGACCGCCTCGGCGCTGATGGGCCCGTCGACGATGGCGCATATGGCGTTCACTCGGTCCTTGAAGTCGCAGCCCTCCCTGGCTATCAGGGACGGGTTCGTCGTGACGCCGTCCAGGATGCCCCAGCTGTTGACCTCCCTGATGTGGTCCAGGTTCGCCGTGTCTATGAATATCCTCATGCTCTCACCTCACTTCTTCCTGCGCAGCACGTCGTGCGCCGCCTCGACTATGTTCTCGGCCGTGAGCCCATACTTGGTCATGAGCTCCTCGCACCCGCCCGACTCCCCGAAGGTGTCCGGGATGCCCACGCGCTTCATTGGCACGTGGAAGTTCTCGACCAGGCACATGGCGACCGCGCTGCCCATGCCCATCATGACCGAGTGCTCCTCCGCCGTGACGACGCCGCCGGTCTCCCGCGCGGCCTTGACTATGGTCTTCTCGTCCAGCGGCTTGATCGTATGGAGGTTCACGACCCTCGCGTCGACCCCGTGCTTGGCCAGCTCATCCGCCGCCTCAAGACACCTGGCGACCATGATACCGCAGCCGATGAGCGTCACGTCCTTGCCGTCCCGCATCACGGATGCGCTGTTCAGGTCGAACGGTGTCGCCTCGTCCGTCAGCGTGGGCACGTCCGCCCTGCCGATCCTGACATAGACCGGGTCCTTCGACTTTGCGACGGACTTGACGACCTTGTATGTCTCGACCGAGTCGACGGGCACGATGACCGTCATGTTGGGCAGGACCCGCATGAGCGCGATGTCCTCGATGATCTGGTGCGACGCGCCGTCACCGCCGACGGTAATGCCAGCGTGTGACGCCACGATCTTGATGTTCAACTTCGGATAGGCGATCGACTGCCGGATCTGGTCGTAGCATCTGCCGGTGCCGAACACCGCGAAGGTGGATACGAACACGGTCTTCCCCGAGGCCGCCAGCCCGGCGGCGGTGTCCATCATGTTCTGTTCGGCTATTCCTGCGTTGAAGAACCTCTCAGGGAACGCGGTCGAGAACTCCGCTGTCCTCGTGGAGCTCGACAGGTCCGCGTCGAGGACCACTATGTCCCCCCGTTCCTTGCCCAGCTCGACGAGCGCACGCCCGTACTGCTTCCTCTGGCTCTCCCACTTCCACTTCATCGGGGTCATTCCGCCAGCTCCTTCATCGCCTGTTGGTACTCCTGGTCGTTCGGGGCCTTGCCGTGGAAGCTCAGCGTGCCCTCCATGTAGCTCACACCCTTCCCCTTGATCGTGTGGCATATGACGACTGTCGGTTTCCCCTTGATGCTCTTCGCCTCGTTCGTCGCGTGTATGATCTCCTTCATGTTGTGGCCGTTTATCTCGATCACATGCCACCCGAAGGCCTTCCACTTGTCCGCGAGGGGCTCGAGGGACATGATCTTCTCGGTGGGCCCGTCCAGCTGGAGCTTGTTGCGGTCCACATAGGCCGTGACATTGTCGAGCTTGTAGTGTGACGCGAGCATGAGGGCCTCCCATGTCTCCCCCACATCCATCTCACCGTCGCCGAGGAGGACGTATATGCGGTACAGCTTCCTGTCGAGCTTGGCCGCCAGCGCCATGCCGTTCCCCGCCGCGAGCCCGTGGCCCAGGGAGCCCGTGGACATCTCGATGCCCGGGGTCTTGCCCATGCACGGGTGCCCCTGGAGCCTGCTGCCCATCTTCCTGAGCGTGTCGAGCTCCTCGACCGGGAAGTATCCGGACTCCGCGAGGACCGCGTACAGCGCGGGGGCCGCGTGGCCCTTGCTCAGTACGAACCTGTCCCTGTCGACCCAGTCCGGCCTCTTGGGGTCGTGCTTCATGATGTGGAAGTACAGCGCGACCATGATGTCCGTGCCGGAGAGCGAGCCGCCCGGGTGCCCGGAGCCCGCCTGGTATATCATGCGTATGGAATGTCTCCTGACCCTCTTCGCGATGGACTCGAGTTCCCTGATGAATTCGCCGTCGTATATCTCCAAGCGCGCCTCCCCCTGGGGATGCTCCCGCCTGCCTTCACGCGGGATATCGGTCATGCCGGTTTAAAACGTTCGGTGCCAGGTCACTGTTCGAGTATGCGCACCCGACGCCCCTCGAGTCTGAGTTTGCCCCTGGCGAACAACTGCACCGCGCGCGGGAAGAGTTTGTGCTCCTCCTTCAGGACCCTCTCCTGGAGCGTCTCGGGTGTGTCCTCCTCTAGGACGGGCACCGACTTCTGCAGTATGATCGGACCGCCGTCCACATCCAACGTCACGAAGTGTATCGTGCATCCCGAGACCTTGCAGCCGTAGTCGAGCACGGCCTTGTGGACGTTCACACCGTGCATGCCCGAGCCTCCGAAGGCCGGAAGCAACGCGGGATGAGTGTTCATCAACCTGCCCTTGTACTTGTCGATGAACAATGGCGTGAGTATCCTGAGGTACCCCGCGAGCAGGACCAGGTCCACGCCGTGCTGCTCGAGACATTCGATGATGTCCGCCTCGTGCTGCTCCCTGGTGACCCCTTTATGCGGGAAGGCGTAGGCGTCGATGCGGTGCTTCTTCGCCCTCTCAAGCGCGAACGCCTCGGGGACATTGGATATGACCACGACGACGTCACCGTCGATCTCGCCTCGCTCGCACGCGTCAATCATGCACTGGAGGTTCGTTCCGCCGCCCGAGGCCAGGACCCCTATCCTTGCGCGCTTCATGGACATCAACCGAGCTTGGCCGCTATCGCTTGCACGAAATGGATACTGAATCTTGGAGCCGCATGACCATCCTCATCAGTCACCGCTCTCGATCCTCGGGGCGAGCAGGTAGCGCACCTCGCCCTTGCCCCCGGCGATCTTGAACTCCATCTTGACAGGGTAGTCGTTGCCGAGCTGGAGCGTGACCGTGTTGCCCGAAGACACCGCCTTGAGCATGTTGGCGAAGTATTCCAGCGGGAACAGACTCCTGACGCTCGACGGAGCGTCGAGGGCCACGAGGTCCTTCTTGGACTTCCTGAAGTGCACCTGGTCCATGTCGCCTTCGCAGCTCATCTCGAATCCCTCGGGGTTCGCCACGAGCGCGATGTGGTCGGACACGGTCTCACTGGCCCTGATGCCCTGCGTGAGGTCGTCGCCCTTGACAGTGACGGTCGCTGGGAGGCTCAGGTTTGGAACCTTCGGGTCGGACATGCCCGTGGTGTCGATGAGGCTCATGCGCCTAGTGATGTCCCCGACGACGATGTTGAGCCTGCGCTTGTCCTCGTCGTGCTTGAGGTCGATCATATCGTCAGACCTCGCGAGCCTGAGGAACTGGCTGAGTTTGTCGATGTCGATCCCTATCTCGGTCTCGTCGGCCTTGAACTCCTCGAACGCGTCCTTGCCGAGCGTGAGTTCGACCATCGCTATGTGAGCCGGGTCGACCGCCCTAAGCGAGAGCCCTTCAGCGTTCACAATGAACTTGGCCTCGTCCACGAGCGTGGACACGACATTCACGACTTCCTTCAAGACTTCAGCTCTGGCTTTCGCCTGGAACATTAGCCCCCCTTCCGTACCTACCTGTAACCCTATGGCCTTTTAAAAAGCTTTTCGCATGCATCCAGTCTTCAATATTCGCGCCACGAGTGAGAACACTTGGTGCATCTGTATATGCGCGTCGCGGGCTCGTCGGCCGCCCTGGTCTGTCTCAGGACCCAGTATGCGGTCTTGTTGCCGCATGTCGGGCACTCGATGTCCGTCGTCGGGAGCGTCCCTGACAGCTCGCCCATGAAGGCCACATCCTTCCCCGTCCCCTTGTGTTTGATGACCTGCTGCTTCTTCCCCAGGACGTGCTCCGCCCCGCACTTGTTACACACCAGCTTCCCATCCTTCGGGAAGAGCAGGCACTTGCACTTCTCACAGAACATCGGATCCGCTCCGCCTTCAGTCGCTCCTGACGAGCGAAGCGGTGACCGAATAAAAAGATATGCGTCTCACTACTGCCGGAGCAGGGATCAGATGCTGTCCCAGTGGTTCCCTGGAGGCCGCGGGGCTCTGTGGTGCGCCTGTGGCTGCGGCTCCTCGGACTCCTCCGAAGGCTCGGCGGACCTCGCTCTGCGCACGGGCCCGTCGTCCAGCGTCGGGTATCGCTTGTGACCCCAATCGCCGTCGATGGTCTTCCTCGCCTTCCTAACGGACCGGGCATCACCAGGGATAATCCTCGGAGCTTCTCGGCTGTGTGGCCTGACGCTCCTGCTCCTCTCGAACTCCGGCTCCGGACGTGGCTCATCAGAGAACCTCCGGGCGGATGTGTAGTGGTGCTTGACCCTTCTGTCGGCCCTCTGCCATGGGTCACCCCTTGGAGACTTGGCACGGACCGACCTTGCGGGCCTGGACCTTGCGGTCGCCCTGCTGAACGTGGGGGCGTCGCCATCCGACGGGGGCAGCATCGCCGCGGACACTTGAGCGTCTGGGCCGGCGCCGTATCTCATGGGCACCGCACGGGACCATGACGAGTGACCGTGTGCGGACATGGCGTGCGGCATGCCGGGCTGCTCGTGCCTCGACCACGGGAACGCAGAGGATATGATGTGCGCCAGCCCATTGTGCGCTGTGTATGGGTTCTGGGCAGGCAGCTGCTGGTTCTGGCCGTCCGAGACGAGCACGGTGGTGTTGGACATCATCGCGCCGGAGTTGTACTCTATCTCCCTCCGGCTCTGTTCGGCCAGGATGCCGCCTACGTATGCGAACGCGACGGTCAGGATGTACGTGTTGATGCCGTAGGGGCTCGCGCCTGAGAGCGCCTCCACGAACGAGCCGATGTACTCGGATGAGAAGTGTATGTATGGGGATATGAACGGCACGCTGTCGCTGAGGACAGCTGACACCGCAGCGGGCGCGATGGCCACACCCAGGACGTGGGACGGGAAGAACCCGCTGTCGAAGCCAGTCATGACGACGTACAGGCACACCACTGGCAGGATCGAAGCAGCGACGCCGCGCCATGGCCCGCCCGCCCTCCTGCCGCCGACGTAGCCCGCGATCATCTGGCCGAACATCGGAAGCCACCAGAGTATGAGAGATAGGATCAGCACGTACTTGGATGCGCTCCAGAAACTGTAGACCACGTTGGAGGATCTGAACCTCTTGCCTTCGTGGTCGTGTTCGTAGGACGCGAGCCTGTACGGAACCCTAGCTGGCTCCTGTGCGTCCTGCATGTCGCGAGCATCCCTTCTTCCGATGCCGAATACCATGCCCATCCCTTCCGAGTCCGACGACTGTCAGACGAATATCGATAGCGCAAACATCGTATTTATTTGTTTGCAGATGCTGGATTGCGTAAGCCGTTCGTCAGACGAGAATGCCTACGGCATTCTGCACCGGGATCATGGGCAAAGGCAACGCGCGCACGTCCCTGCACGCACATGTCTGCACAGCGAAATGTGGATGCGATGCAACACGTGGACGGTGAGTATCATTAGCGATACTCAAAATGGCCAACTTATATATGCACGGATTCTTCTTCACTGCTGAAGCGGGCATACACGACATGTGTGGGCCCGTTAACAGGTAGGTCTTTAGGATGGCTAAGGTTCTAATCGTGGAGGATGCCCCGTTCATCAGGGAGATGATCCGCGACATTCTCGAATCCCACGACCACGAGATTGTGGGAGAAGCCGCAAACGGGCTCGAAGCCATCGAGAAGTACAAGGCCTTGAAGCCAGACGTCGTGCTCATGGACATACTGATGCCGGGCATGGACGGACTGTCGGCAATACTTAAGATCATCGAGCTCGACCCGAAGGCTAAGATCATCGTCGTCAGCGCCCTGGTCAAGGAGGCGCTGAGGAAGGAGGCGATGCGGGCGGGAGCGGTGGACTTCGTGGCCAAGCCGTTCCAGGTCGAACGCCTGCTCGAAGCGGTGAGATCGGCGACGACGGCCTGACGGTCGCTGGAGCCGCGCCCCTTTCTCGTTGAGCATCGGGCCTCGACATCCAAGCAGGCCGCCATGCGAGGTGGAGACACATGGACGACATCACGTGGTTTGTGGCAGTCACCGCAGGCGCGATTTGTTTCGGCGCCGGCATGCTCGGCTGGATGAAGAACCCCAAGTCGAAAGCAGCCATGCTCTTCATGTTCGCGATGATCTTCGTCTTCATCGCGCTCGCAATAGGAACCCTCTTCAGATACATAGGGGAGGAGAATCGTGGGATGGCCGATTCCATCGCCAAGGTGCATGTCACCGCATACATACTCGCCCAGACATTCCTGTGGGAGCTGGCAATCGTCTTCCCCGTGGACAGGGACATAAGGCTAAGACCGCCGAATATTGCTGGAACGGTGATGGTCGGGGCTGCTCTGGTGGCAGTCGCTCTGGGTGCCCTCGGAGGGGTCGACTACGACGACGAGGGAGTGGCGATCCTGGATGCGCTATCGCTCCAGATCATGTTCTCCGCATCTGCGGTCATGATTATCCTAGCAACCACTCTAGTCATCCTGTCGAAGAGCAAGGCGACCGAGGGGCAGTGGGACTCCGGCGCCCGGTACCTCATCGGGCTCTGGGTGTTCGTTATTGGGGGAGTCCCCTATGCCATCGATATCATCACGGACGCATCGATTGGAATCGTCCACGAGCTCGCCCGCATCACATTGATGATGGGAGTGGCCGTCTCTGGAATAATCTTCGCCTATTCGATCGCGAAGGGGGAGATGGTCATGTTCGCGCCTCCACGGACGGAGGCCATGGTGTCCAGCTCGAAGGCCTCCTACAGGCTGCTCCACAGGCACGTGTACCTCGTCGAGGAGGAGAAGCCGGACTTCTCGTTCAAGATGTTCGCGGACATCCTGAAGGGAAGGTGCTTCGACTGCGAGAACGATGACAGCTTCCCTTGCGAGAGCCTGGAGTGCGGCACATGCAAGCTGCCTTGTCCGTGCAGGACTTGCACCAAGTACAAGAGCCGGGCACAGGGGCTGATCGTCACGAGGCAGTATCCGCACGAAGTGCGCTCGAAGTTCTTCATACAGACCACTCCGATCCTCTGGCTGTCCACAGTCGCAGGGAAGGACAACATGGACCCGGCGAAGATCAGCCTGCTGACCGATTACCTCGTCAACTTCATGGAGAAGTCGCACAACGGCGTCGTGCTCGTGGACGGGATCGAGTATCTCGTGACGAGCAACGACTTCCAGAAGGTCGTGAAGAGCCTGGACAGATGGGCGGAGACGGCCATGACGAGCGATTGCAGGCTCGTCATCACGGTGGACCCGAGAGCGTTCTCGGACCGAGAGCTGGCCCTGCTGGAGAAGAACAAAGAGGTCGTGAGACCCTCGGCGGACGACGGGCTGGACGCAGTAGTGGGATGAAAGGGTGGTCCCGACTCCCGGATTTGAACCGGGGGCCTGCTGATTTCAGCGGCTGTAATCGGTCTTGCCGATATCCACACTACAGTCAGCCGCTCTAGCCAGTCTGAGCTAAGTCGGGTCCTGGGCGACGAGAAGCGCGTTGTGGACGCACCTTATCATGAACTCCGTATTAAGTGTTTTTCCGAGGACCTCGCGGATTTGGATGGCCAATGAACAGCTGCAAGCTCCACAGGGGTCCAAAACCTAAGTTTTATATATTTACAACATTATAACGGGAATGTCCGACGCACGTAAGGCAAACGAGGTACAGAAGGCGTCGCGAGGGAACAACGTAAGCGGGGCGATCATTGATGGAGCCAGATACTGAGAAGATCACCATCCGCATACCCGACAGGCACTTGCGTGCCATCGATTTCCTCGTGGAGATCGACGACTTCCCCTCGAGGTCCGAGGCGATAAGGGTCGCCATCAGGGACCTCATATACGGCCGCATGGAACTCGTGATGGATCGGATGAAGAAGCTCGAGCACGCCGAACAAGTGCTCGCTGAGATGAAACAGTTCGAGGATCAGTACCTAAAGAAGTAGTCAGAAACGGGATGGGATGCACTCTAACTACTCTTTCGGAGACTCACCACTCAGGATGACCTCCCCCC
>JBFYNF010000032.1:0-19517 GCA_041304525.1 Thermoplasmata archaeon
GAGCGTCTGGTCTCCAACTATGCCGAAGCGGTGGGGATAGATCGGGACAAGCGGCATCCACATGTCTTGAGGCACACGCACGCGGTCCACGCGCTCAAGTCTGGCATAGACCTTCGGACACTCCAGCAGAACCTGGGGCACTCCAGCATTGAGGTCACGGCCATCTACCTGACGATGGACATCGATGACCGCAAGGAAGCGTACTCCAAACATCCGTTGCCAGGGATGTCGGAATCGGAGGAATCTGAGGAGTCTGGTGCGAGCCGCGGGGAGGAGCCGCTGTCGGTGCACTCGAATCACTCGAGCTCCTTCGTGCTTTCAGGTGATGTCTAGGTTCGGACTAAACTTTTTCCAGTCATACCTTTTCCACATATCTTTGTAATGCTTCATGGTTGAAGCGACTTTTGGGACGCCCCGTTCGCAGCATTTTCGCTCATCCTACGAGATTAATTGATATTCCTTGAGTCCCTATCGCGCGGTCGAGATGCCGGAACAATGGACTGAGAAGTACAGGCCGAAGTCCCTCTCAGATGTCGTTGGCAACGAGGCGGCCGCACGCACGATGAAGCGCTGGGCGGAATCGTGGTCGCGCGGAGTGCCACGTGTCAAAGCATTGATCCTGAGAGGGGAGCCTGGGACGGGCAAGACCAGCTCAGCGCTGGCTCTCGCCGGGGACTTCGATTGGGACGTCGTCGAGATGAACGCATCGGACCACAGGAACGCTGATTCCATACGGCGGATAGCTGGCTTGGGCGCGATATCCCAGACATTCACATCGGCCGGGGAGTTCCTATCGACGACCAAGGGCAAGAGGAAGTTGATAATCATCGACGAGGCTGACAACATGTTCGGCCGAGAGGATTTCGGCGGGGCCAAGGCTATCGTTGAGACCGTGAAGGAGTCGAGCCAGCCTGTAATCATGATTGTGAATGACTACTACGAACTCACGAGGAAGGCGTCCGCGCTCAAGTCCCTAACTGACAGCGTGACTTTCAAGAGGCTGGACAAGCGCACGATTGTGACCGTACTCATGAACATAGCACGCGCCGAGGGTGTGTCCATAGCGCAGGGCCCCCTCGAAGCCATCGCGGACAACGCTGGGGGGGACCTTCGAGCTGCAGTGAACGACATCCAGATGCTCGTTGAAGGCAGGAGTGAGGTTGTTTCTGAGAACACAACGGTTCTGGCGGAGAGGAACCAGAACAGGGAGCTGGCGGAGTCGCTTCGGACGATGTTCGGGGCGACTACAGTCAAGGCCGCTCAAGATGCGACTCTCGATCTAGACAAGTTGCCAGATGAGTTGGAGAAGTGGATAGAGGAGAGTACCCCGAGTGAGATGACGGATCCCAGGGACCTCGCGGATGCTTTCGACGCTCTGTCAAGGGCCAACGTGTACCTCAAGCGGACCCGAACGCTGCAGCACTATGGCATGTGGTCGTATGCACGGACGATGATGACTGCTGGGGTCGCCCTGTCAAGGAGGTACGGACGCCGCCCCCATGTGAGCGAGTACAGGTTCCCCAGCAGTTTCATCGTCATGTCCCGCGCCAAGGGCACGACTGCCGCCAAGGACTCGCTCAGGACGAAGCTCTCCCCTCAGTTCCATACATCTGGGAAGCGGTTCAAAGAGGACGTGTTGCCGTCTCTCGTCATGCTGGCGAGACGGGATCGGGACATCCTTGTCAAACTCGTGCTGGACGCGGAGCTGGACGACGGTGACGTCGCCTACCTGCTGAAGAGCGAGCCAGGCTCATCGGATGTCGAAGCGGTCATGGCCAGGGTCCGCGCCGCCAAAGGCGAGGACGCACCCAGCAAGATCGTCAAGGCCAAGGGACGTTCCAAGGGCAGGAGCCTCGGGGACTTCTGAGGGATGATTGGTGGACGCACGCACTAGGGAACATCTGGAGAAGCAGCAGTATCGGCTCGTGGGCGAGACTGGAGCTGTGAAACTCTGCCACTGGATGCGCCAGAAGCTCATCTACGGACGGCCGTGCTACAAGGAGGAGTTCTACGGCATCCAGTCACACAGATGCCTGCAGATGACCCCCGCGGTCAACATATGCAATTTCAGATGTCTCTTCTGCTGGCGGTTCCACGGGATGTCCAGCTTCGAGGGGGTCAGCTACCCCGAACCGGAGGAGCTGCTCGAGAAGTGCATCCTGGAGCAGAGGTCGCTGGTGTCCGGATTCAAGGGTGACGAGAGGTGCGACCCCGCGATGTGGGAGGAGTCGAGGATGCCTAACCAGGTGGCGATATCCCTCTCTGGGGAGCCGACGCTGTACCCTGAGCTGGGGGAGTTCATCGCCCTGTGCAAGAGGAAGGGAATGACAACATTCTTGGTCACGAACGGCTCGGTCCCTAAGGCGCTGGCTGAACTCTCATGCATGCCCTCGCAGCTGTATGTAACCGTCGCCGCGCCGAACCAGGAGGTCTTCAAGAGACTGTGCGTGCCCCAGTTCGACCGCGCATGGGACAACCTCATGGACACGCTCGACCTGCTCGGGACGCTTCCGACCAGGACCGTGGTCAGGCACACCCTGGTCAATGATTGGAACCTTGGCTGGGAAGACGAGTACGCGAAGCTGGACGAACGTGCCGACCCTACCTTCGTGGAGCCAAAGGGCTATGTGTTCGTGGGGGACTCGCGCACCAGGATGACCATCGGCAACATGCCCTCGCATCAGGCCATACACGAATTCTCGTCGAGGCTCGCGTCGAGGCTGTCCATCGAGCTACTGGCCGAGAGAGAGGACAGCAGGGTCGTCCTGTTGGGCAAGAAAGGTACCAAGCTGAAGATCTCTGACTGAGGTCACTTGAGTCTTATGGTCTCGAGGTTCATAGGCGCCCTGGTCTCGATGCCGAACTTCTTGTACAGGGTGCTGGCCAGCTCGCCGCACTTGTACTCCTCCCCGTGGCAGATGATGATCCTCTCGGGCCTCGGCTCGAGCGTGCTCACGTAGTTCACGAGCTGACGCCTGTCGGAGTGTCCGGAGAAACCGTCCACGGTCTCAATGTCCATCTTCATGTGGAGGGTCAACTGTTTGCCCCTGTCGTTGATCGTGATGTCCGTCCAGCCCTTCTGGAGCTTGCGGCCCATGGTGCCGTCCGCCTGATAGCCAGCGAACACGAGCGTGTTGAGCGGGTTGTCGCACCAGGACTTGAAGTACTCCATGACCGGCCCTCCATTCATCATGCCGCTCGTGGCGAGCACGATGCAGGACTCAGGGTCGTGGCTTATGCGCTCTCTCATGTCAGGGCTGTCAACGCGCTTGAACACATCGGACAGGAAGGGATTCTCGCCCATCTGGAATATCTGCGTCCTCAGCTGGCTGTTGAGGTACTCTGGATACGCGGTGTGTATGGCCGTCGCCTCGAATATCATGCCGTCGAGGTAAATCGGGACCTTGGGGATGAAGTGGTTCCTCATCATCTCCTCGAGGACCAGCATGACCTCCTGGGACCTACCCACAGCGAATACGGGCATCAGCATCTTGCCGCCTCTCTGGAGGGTCGCGCGCGCAATCTCCTTGAGCTGGTTGGCTGCCTCCTGCCTGCTAGGCTGCATGTCGTGATACCCGCCGTATGTGGACTCTATGACGAGGGTCTCGAGCCTCGGGAACTTGTTGACGGCAGCGTTGAACAGCCAGGACTTCTCGAACTTCATGTCCCCGCTGAACGCGATGTTGTACAGACCGTCACCGACATGGAAGTGCGCGATCGACGATCCCAGGATGTGCCCGGCGTTCTGGAGCGTGAGCCGCACGTCAGGGGAGATGTCCGTGGTCTCGCCGTACTTGAGCGGGATGCAATGCATGACGACATCCCTGATGTGGGATGACTCGTACGGGGCCTTCTTTCCCTCGCCCACCGCGACCTTGATGAAGTCCAGCTGCAGCAGGGACATGAGGTCCCTCGTTGGCGGGGTACAATACACTGGCCCGTCATAGCCGTACTTGAATAGAACTGGCAGTAGCCCGCAGTGGTCCAGGTGAGCATGCGTGATGACGACGCCATCCAGTGACTCGAGGGGCATCAGCTCGGGGGCGCTCAGGTATGGGGTACCTCCGTTGTCCTCAGCGGAGACAGCCACGCCGCAGTCGATGAGGACCTTGCTCTCCCTGGTGGTCATGAGAGTCGCGCTCCTGCCGACCTCCCTGTAACCTCCGAGAGCAGTCACTCTGAGCCATGTCTCCTCGTTCAGGCGCTGGCGCATCAGCCTCCTGCCGACCTTCCTCAGGAACTCCTTCCTTTCTTCCTGGACCTTTCTCAGGTAATTCCTGATCTCCGTCACCGTCTTGGACGGTATCGGGGGCGCCCGGACGACCTTGGCGGCCCATCCGATCTCCTTCTTGATCTCGTTCAGGATGGCACCGTGCTTACCTATGACCAGACCGGGAGAGACCGCCTCTATTGTGACCTCGCCGGTGTCGTCCTCGAAGTAGATGTTGGTGATCTTGGCCTCTTCGGGGATGATCTTGCGTATCTTCTCCTCGGCGCTCTCAGGGCTCGCGAGCGTGGCGGGGTCGGGCCTGATGGCGACCCTCCTCCTCAGCGTCTGAGCGAGCTGCCTCACGAGGTCGTTGTTGTTGGAGAACTCCTCGAGGTTCTTGGTGTAGATAACTATGACTGGACCTTCGAAGTCGATATCAGTGACCTCGATGTGAGTTGGTATAGTCTTCTTGACCGCCTCTCTCGCGTCTTCTAGAACTTTCTCTATGCCCATCTGTTTTCACTCAGCTGAATGGTAGTGCTTCGCGTATCGTGCGACTCTTGCACCGCTTCGGACCGTCGTTGGACCCTATCAGGAGTTGAGCTTCAGCTTAGCCAGGCGCTTTTGTATCTCCTTGTCGTCCAGCGGGGTGAATCCTTCCGAGGTGATCGTCGCGATCGTGTATCCGTCGCCAGAGGCCGAGTCCCTCTTCATGGCTGCGTGCAGTGACCTCACTGCGAGGTCCACGCCGTCGTTGACACTCAGGTCCTTCTGGAAGTGGTCTTCGAGCACGCCATACACGTATGGCGAACCTGAACCCGTCGTGACATAGTCGTCAGGTATGGCCCCTCCGACCATGTCGAGCGCGTAGACGTGGCCGCCGTCCTTGTCGACGCCGCCGAGTATGAGGCCGACCCAGTACGGGTAGAACCTGCTCCCGGCGAGAATGTTGGACATCAGCGTCGCGCCGGACCTGACGGTCATCGGCTGGCCCCTCTTGAGCTTGTACAGCTCGACCTCGGCCGTGATGTACCTCGCCAGGGTCTGTGCGTCACCGACGACTCCAGCGACCGCGAGTCCCATGTTGTCGTCGATTTTGAACAGTTTCTGCGTGGTCTTATGGGCGATCAGAGTGCCCATGGTTGCCCTCTTCTCAGTAGCCATGACCACTCCGTCTTTGCAGACTAGTCCTATCGTGGTCGTGCCCTTCTTTACATCTTCAGTGCTCGTCATGAACAAACACCACGGCGAAAATCGGTGTGTTAAAAGCCGTTTGATGATGATGCCCGTGGCACTATATAATTGTTTTTCCAGAATTGAGGCCGCATCCGGGACCAGCCCTTCCAAATCGAAGGGGCAATCTATAAGTCCGACGCGCTCGAATAGTATCCTGAGATGGGTAGCCTGTAAGTCCTCTCCATGGTGGCACGCGACCCTTGAGGACACCGTGCTCCGAAACATGAATCCGGAGGGGCCTGGCGCCAGGAAATCGATTGCCTGCCCATCTCACCCTTCTCTCCCCGGACAACGATAAATACTATCTTGCACATCCATAACCAGGAGGTTCGAGCTCTCATATGCGAATACTGGTTGTGGACGATTCTGAGGCTTTCAGGAAGGTTATGACAGAGCTCCTTGTAAGGGCTGGCTTCCACGAGGTGTCCGAGGCTGGGGACTTCGACGAGGCGCTCAAGGTCTACAAGGGGAACCACCCCACGATTGTGTTCGTGGACATGGTGCTCCCTGGCAGGTCAGGCGTGGAACTCACCAAGGAGATCCTGAAGACGGACCCGAACGCGAAGGTCATCGCCATGAGCTCGATCATCAACAAGTCGATGATCAAGCAGAGCCTGGACGCCGGCGCCAAGGATTTCCTGCTCAAGCCCACCAACGAGATCGCGCTGAGCTCCGTCCTGTCGATGTGGAGTGATTAGATGAGTCTGTTCCTCTTCAAGAAGCGGAGGGAGAAGAAGAGTATCAGGGAGAGCGGCCTGGGAATAAGCCGCAAGTATTCGCTCCCGCCAGGCAAGAGCTATGTGATCGAGGAGACCCCTCCTTCCATCAGTTTCGACGCGTTCTCCAACCTGATCTCCACCGCCGACGAGAGGGGGAACAAGACCGTAGGGATGGCTGTCACCAGGCAGCACCCAGACCTGGTGAGGGAGAAGTACGGCCTCGAGAAGACGCCCATCTACTGGCTCGCGACACGCGCGGGCGAAGGGGTGATATCCCCTACGAACCTGGGCATACTGACCCACACCATGATCAAGTTCGTTGAGGACAACGAGAACGGCGTGATACTCCTGGACGGTCTCGAGTACCTCGTCTCGAACAACGATTTCAACAAGGTCCTCAGGGTCATCGACCAGGTGAACGATCACATATCCCAGAGCGGGACGAGGCTGATCCTGCCAGTGGACCCGAGGGTCTTCGAGCCACGCGAGCTCGCGCTGCTCGAGAGGAACATGGAGAAGATATCGGCCTTGGCCACGGCAGATTAGGCCGTCAGGATGCCACCATCGCCGTCGACACGAACACGAGTTGGGACACGAGCATGCATGCGCCCACAGACCGGGCGAGCTCCATTCGGTCCCATTTCCCTTCTATCCCCCATACGAAGTAGCACACGACCGCGTTCATCTCCGCCAGGAAGAGACCTAGCACCATCAGCATCGTGTCTGTGGCGGTGGAGTCATCGTATCCTCCAGCAACGGAGCCCAGGGACACGTATATGGCGAATGTCACGCCGAGCACGAGAGGGCCCAGGACATGCGCGGTCATACGCATCATCGATATCGTGGGCTTCAGCCTCATCTTGAGAGTGGACTCGATCTCGGAGAGCTCTCGCAGGTATGACGCGATGTCCATGGCGAGCATGCCAGCGCCAGCCTCGTCTTTGGTCGATGCCCTTCTCACCACCTTCAAGGCCTCGAGCGCGTTGACACGTCCTCCCGATGCCTCGGACCTGATGGCTCCGTCGAACCCCTGCCCCATCACGAAGGCCTTGAGGCAGAGCCTCCTGCCGAGGGACCGGTCCGGTCCATGGCTGCTCTCTGATGCTCTGTGCAGCGCGGACTCGAAGTTGTCCCCGTCCAGCATCCTGGCGCCGACCTTGAACAGAAGGTCCTGGACCTCGTTCTCCCTCACGTGCCCGGCGCCCTGGCGGGAGGGAGATGACATCACCAAGACCGCAGAGGCGGGCACGGTCCCGGCTAGCAGCACGACGGGAGCGTAGACCCCCATCCCGAAGGCAGTGTATGCGCACGCAGCGCACGCCGCTCCGACCGTCAGTGCGATAGCCCATGCATGCCGTCCTCGGAAGCTCCTGGCTGTGGGCACGTGCCTGTCGACGGGCCTCCTCGAAACCGCGTCCATCGCCACGAGGAATGCGACGACGGGGAACATCACGTTCATGACCATCGCAGTCTCGACCACGTGTCCGCCGGCTTGCGCCATCGGCTCGCCGAGCCCGCCGCCTGACCAGATGTCCCAGGACAGCATCGGCATGAACGACCCGACCATTATGGGCAGGAGGATGCCAAGGCCGAACAGTAGCATGCTAGGGGTTGAGAGGGACAGTGCATATTCCTCGACCCTGCGTTTCGCACCTGCAACCATCGCCCTGTTCGCCCTCTCGAGCGAACGGCGCTTTCCCTCCTCGGTGGCTTCGTGAGACGCCACCACGATGGCGTTGAGGGATGTCTTCAGCTCAGAGCTGAACCTCTCCCAGCGGCAGCCGAACGCGTGCACGGCCTCCTCGAAGCCCGTGTATGTTCCTGTGACGACCTCCCAGGTGCACCTCCTCAACTCCTTGGCGAACACCGATCCTCCTTCACTCGCGAACCCGATCGCCCTGGGGAGCGAGGCGTCCTGCCTCACGCCCATGATCATCAGGTTCACGGCATCCGCCGAGGACTTCAGGATGTCAGACGCGCGCCGCCTGGCTGCGGATGATGGATATGCCAGCACCGATTGGTAGCACAAAGGCGGGCAGGCTGATGCCGCGATGAGCGCGGCGGCCTGGCAGGCCGGTCCCATGAAGACGACCGCCAGGATGAGCACGGCGGCCCCCACCAAGACGCTCAGGGCCCCCAGGCTCTTCGCTGCCGCTAACACCGACTGTGGGTCGCAGCGGACTGCACCGAGCTCCAGGTCCGTGGCAAGGGCTGAGAGTCTGTCCATTCGCCCAGCGGCGCCCCTCTTTGCCTTCGCCAGTTCTTTGGCTGCGCTGATCCCCAACGGTCTGCCCGCGCGCTCGAGCATCATGCACGCGCGCGCGTACGTCGCGTGGCGGCCCTCAGGCTGACTGGGTCTTGCGAGCATACCACTCCTCCCATGCTCTGAATGCCTCGTCGGGCCCATCCGGGGAGAAGAGGCTCTTGACAAGCATCTCGTTCGAGGTGACTCGGAGTTCGTCGTGCGCCAGGCCGTTCGATGCGGTCCCGGCGGCCGACGCGTCTGCCGCCATCCTCTGGTCGCTGTGCGCCCTGCACTTGATGATGTCAAGGACCTGCGCGGGGGAGACGCCGAGAGAGCGCGCGATGCCCTGGACCGTCTTGGATTCCGGGGAGAACGCGTCCGTGGGTTTCGCGCACCCGCATCCGGGCTGCAGCGAGAAGAGGTCCACGAGGGTGGTCTCCCCGCGCTCATGTCGCACCTCGGCGACCTCGACGACCTTTCTGTGAAAGGTCGAACCATCAGGCGTGCGTATCAATCCGATGACAACGACTATGTCCGTGGATGAGAACGCCCTTTCGGACACTCCCAGGTCCTCGACCGCCCGGTCGAGCACACCCCTCGCGGAGTTGCCGTGTATGGTGCCGAGCACTGAGGAACCGGCGCTCCCGGCCCGCATGCTCTCGTAGAGCACCTTAGCCTCGGCCCCTCTGACTTCGCCGATCACGATCGCGCTCTCGCCCATCCTCAAGGACACGCGAAGCGTGTCCTCGGCCGGGACTTCGTTCGCGCCCTCCCCGCTTCCGAACCTGAGCGTCTGGATGTCGTATCCTAGCTGTCTCATCCTCCTGACGGATATCTCTGGCGTGTCCTCTATCAGCAAGACCCTCTGGGTGAGAGGGAATTCGAGCATGAGGGCTCCCAAGAGCGTCGTCTTCCCCGCCCCCCTTGACCCCGCGACCAGGACCGCCCTCCTCCCGAGCACGCAAGCCCATAGGAAGCTCGCGAGAAGGGGCGACACGGAATCCTTGGCTATCAGTGTCGGGAGCGTCATCACGCTCGTGGAATGCTTCCTGATCGCGAGGGAAACGCCTCTCTCGCTTATGGGCGGCCCGACCATCGTCACCCTGCACCCGAGACGGGATATGTCCGCCTCAAGCACGGGATGGGCCTCCGAGAAGGGCATGCCCGTCTCCAGTTTGATGCGCGACACGAGCCCGAGCAAGTCGTCCCGCCCGACGAACACATTCGTCCGACACTTCTGTCCGACACGCTCGATAGCATCGGACCTCAACACGACGAAGACAGGTGTCTGGCTCGAGGGTGCGTTCACGTACACATCCTGCACTGCCCGGTCCTCGAACAGGGTCTCGAGTACCCCGTACCCTGCGGTGTATTTCGAGACAAGCTCAGCGAGGTAATCCACTTCTTTGGACAGCCCCTGCCCCCCTGTGGCCGCCCTCCTAGGCGCCAGCCTGTGGTGCACCATGTCCTTCGCTCTGGCCTTGATGAAAGGCCTCAGGGCGTCCAGTGACCTGAGGTCCAGGTCTTCGGGCGGGGTTGCGGTGATGTCGCCGATGACGTCGGCGACGACCTTGATCAGCGCGGGGCTGAGATCGTACTCCGGTGGATGCACATCGTATCTAGCGCTCGTCTCGCCGGGGGACGAGGACACCGTCACGGGGACACCATTGACGGTATAGCTCGTCAGGGCGCGGTTCTCTTCGCCTCCACTCCTCTCGAGCCACGTGGATGTGAAGCACGGCCGTCTGTCATCCGTGATTGGCCTGGAAACAAGCACAGGCGGTTTTGCCCGAACGGTGTGCGGGCCGCCAGAGGACACTATCCTCGGAGGATTCGGCTTGGAGGGCATTCACGCGCCCCCGGGTGACGGGATCCCGGCCCAGACGATATGGGCCACACATGTCCCGAGCTCCGGGCACCTGACCGAACTGAATTCCCGCAGGAGCCTCTCGGAGATGGTCCTCCTCGAGGAACCGAAAGACATCGGGTCGGCCCGTATCATGTGGATGACCTCCGAGGCGAGCTTCGCCCTACTGGCGGGACATGTCCGACACCTATCGTCCGACACACTCCCCGGCTGCATCTCTAGCCTCTTCAAGGCCGCAAGTGCCGATGCCGACTCGCATAGTCGCTCGATTCGGTCCGCCCTGTATCTGACATGTATGAATCGTTTGAGCACGACCGCCTCCGGGAGGACCCCCGATGCAAGTATGTTCATGATGCCCGAGGCGCACTTGGCGTTCTCGATACTCTGGGCGCCGCTGCAGTCGCTGCAGTCCACTTCGAGGGTCATCACATCCTCCTCTGTGAACACGTGCTCGCAGCTCCTGTCGTTGCTCAGTGTGGGCACGAGTTTCTTGGAAGGCCTGGTGCTGTTGTGTGTCATCCTTCCTTGGACGGATGATACTGCTATTGTACCGTGCCAACGTTCGTAGTCTACATGTAGCCAGGCGGTAGAAGGCATCGGCAGGCCATCCAGGGGCTGATGAGGGGCAATCAGGACGCCGTGGGCGGGTTCTTCGAGGACCTTCCAGTCCTTGCCTTTGTGCTTGCGGGGGTCATGTCAGTTGCAGGTACCGCCTGCTGGACGAGCGGGCAGCTCTCCGAGACTGACGACTCAGACGCCCTTGGGCAGTCCGCGGCACGGCTCGTGGCCGACGTGGTCGTGGACCTGCGAGGGGACGGAGCGCTTCCATCCGTCGAAGCCGTGCGGTCCGCCAACCTGTCCCTGCGGTTGGCCGGCCTGCCAGAAGGGCTCGCGTGCCTGATCTCCGTGTGGTGCATCCATCCGGACCTGGAGTCACTCTTGGTTGTTGGGGAGGCTGACAGTGACCTCGAAGTCGCCCGTTCGGAGAGGGCGCTCATGAATGCATCATGCGAGGGAGGTGTCGTGGGCATACTGGAGGTGCGTGTCCTTGTGTGGGAGTCTCAGAAGTGATGAGCGCGCGCAACTGGCGCTCATGGACGCGATGGTCTTCTTCGCGGTGTCCATGGTGATCTGCGGGACGCTGATGTCTTACGTGGTTTCCAACGCTGGGGATCACTATGAGGCCGTCGGTACAGGCGCGGACACGGACGAGTCGCTTGCCGTGTTCCTTGAGTCGTCTCTGGGTGAAGGATTCGTCCTGGATGGCCTCGGACTGGAACTCACTGGGAGGGAACAGCTTGGGGAGACGTTGCTGCTGATCTCAGCCATGGTGCTGCAGGGCCATCCGTCCGAAGTGTTCGAGCCTGTCCTGTTGCACATCGAGGAAGTGCTGGTGCGCGTGTGCGACCCTTGCGCCGCGCTCCTGAGAGTGTCGCTGGCAGAGGGTGTCGAGTGGGTGACTGTGATGGAGATCGGTCAAGAACCCGCTGAGAACGCGGATACGGACTCAGCTTCTCAGAACCTGGGCATGTGCGAGGGCGCCCCCGTCATGGTCACTCTGATCCTATGTCCAGCCCTTCTTTCTCATGGCCTCTTTGTCTGAGCTCGTGACCTTGATCTTGGACCTCGCGTACTTCTCTCCTCTGGCCATCTCCTTGAATTGGACGACCATCATCGCTACGACGAGTGCGAGCGCGGTGTAGAGGAACAGGCTGTTTTCCTCCCTCGTGTGGAGGAATATGAGCGCGAATGCGACCGCGGTCAGGATGTAGACCATGTATGTCAGGATCGAACGCGGGACCTCGATCACGCGGACGTCGTCACTGCATCTGGCGCATCTGTCTCGCATGGAATACCAAGGCTTAACCCTCAGTTCCTTGCACTTCGGACAGTAGAGGAACTTCACGTCTGAGGGGATTGACGGGGACGTATATATCGTAATCTGGGGACAGGAGCGAAGGATTCTCAAGCCGGGACTCTATACCACACACATGGCTGAGCCCAGGCGCGGGGATGACCGATCATACACGGACGACGAGCTGCGGTTCCTTGCGGGTCTGAGGAAGGCCCAAGGCCGCACGTGCAGGACCTGTAGATGGCTGAGCATGCGCGGTCAGCAGAGGGGATGCTACCCCGAGGGGAAGTATAGGAAGTTCCTGTCGACCACGGAATACGAGTCTGGATGCGACAAGTTCGAGCCGAGGGCCCGATAGAGCCTCTGATCGAGGCCCGGGACCTCTCACTCAGCGCGAACAAGGCGCAGCTGTGGGTATGCCACGATGTGTCAAGTTTCAAGTATCTTGTCCTGCATCCGGAGCAAGAGGACATGGTCATGGTAGAATGCGGATCGTGTGGAGCTTCGAATGTCTCTGGTGTCGAGAAGTGCGGTCACTGTGGTGCACCCCTTGCCAAAGATGCGCCGCGGTCGGAGAACGCTGCTCGATCTAGCGACCCTTGGATGCCGGAGATCACAGCGCCGGATGCTCTCTGGACGCCAACTTCTATCAGCTCCGATGTGCCTCAGCCATCTGGGACGGTCCATCCGGACAGATCACTCTTTTCGATGGCTGTCAACATACGCAGAATCTTCATCGTACTGCTGACCTTCCTAATACTCTGGGTTATCAGTCTGTCCGCATTCCTTTACATGAGCGTCTCAGATGACCCAGACACTCGCTTCGTTATATCGGCGATTGCTGTCGCTGTGGTGGTCGCTCTCGCGGGCGTATGGTACTCCATCGATTCGAAACGCCTGAGCGGGTGATGTGCCCCTCGAACAGTCTCCACGTGCTGATGGGTGCCACCGTAAGCATCACACTGAGGGGGATTGGATGCGACTCCATGGGTCGGAGGTAGCGCAGGGACGCAGATTGGTGCAGCGCGGTCCTCCCCCTCGACGAGGCTCTGGGCCGTCTTCCATTCACGCAGTCATGAGTTGTTGTATCTGTTCAGAGTCTCCAAGGCCCCGAGCGTGAGCCATTGGTCTCTTTCCATGTGAGGCCGATTCGATTCGGTCCACAACCCGTCCCGGTACCTCTGCGATATGAGCCACTTGATGGGCTTGTCCATCCTCGGGTCATCCGGTCCTTTGCCCAGTTTCGTGAGCACCTCCAATGCGGCCAGGCCGTTGCACCTGTTGTTGGGGTACTTGAGGGTCGTCCAGTTCCGTCGGTCCTCGTAGAAGTTCGTGTGAGGGTTCTTCTGAAAGAACCTCCCCAACAAGAAGTCCGCCCCTCTCTGAACGCACCTGCTCTTCCGGTTCGAAGGGAGGTCCCCGAGTCCCCAGAGCACCATCATGGTAGTCCAGTGACAGCTGGGGATATCAAGGACCGTACCGGGGTCGTATCGATGCCTCTCGTCGGTCCCCATCAGCCGAATGAACTCATCCATCTTGAGATGTCCGTACTCCTCGAGGTATCTGACATCCTGAAGGTATGGCATTGTCCAGCCGCCATCCCTCCTCTGAATCGATATGAGCCGGTCGGCCACCCTCCTCACACGGGCATCGTGCTCCATGAAGAACCCGAACAGGATGTAGAGCGCATGACCGTCGTAATGTGGTTGAGGAAGGCCATGAGTCATGGGTCCCCTGAGATGCCCATCCTCGGCCTGCCCCTCTAGCAGTCTCTCGAGTGCTCTCCTGACACATTCGTCATCGGGCTCGGTGACGAAATGGAGAAGCCCGAGGAGATTCTTGTACAATGTCGCTTGTATCGGGTCCGTGGACCCCCTTGGCTCAGTTCCGTTCTGGTGTCGCGCAACGTTGGAAACAGGCCAAGTGCCATCATCCTTCATTGTCTTGAGCAGCCTCACCCTGGCTGGGTAGCACTCGCATTCCGCTAATGTGCGTTGCACGATGGAGTCTTCCCTGCCCTTGCCTTGGATGTCCGTAAGGAGCCAGTATCTCACGGATGGGGAGGAACTCTGTAGGAGTCTCCTGCACGATTCGTCGATGATCTTGGTGATATCCGCTGACGACATCTACGACCAGGAATTGCAGACCCTGAATGTATCTGTTTTGGAGGGGGACGCAGGGTCATCCCGGCCTGGGTCACTCATCTAGTCTGAACGTCTCACCTCAGCCACGTCTCGTTGGCCCCTGTTCGTTTCTTAGGGGTTTCCCCAGCAACCTATATGCTCTCGCGTTCAGTCACATCGCCAGGATGTTCGATGTGCGGCTTCGGACCGTCAACAGGGAGAATCGTGCAGGCATGTGAATCCTCTGACATGAGGCTCGCCACGAAGACGAAGTCCCTCCCACCCGCAGTAGGCGCTCTCGCGTTCGCAGTCGCGTTCTTGGGCATCATCTCTGGAATGGCCCTGGTGCAATTGGACGAAGCGCTCCTCGGCGCAATCATCTTGACATCGACCGTCGCCACCCTCGCGTTTCTAACCGTCTGGACTATCAGGCTCAAGAAATAGGGCCATGAAGAGGGGCCAATCACGGTTCGACAGTCGTGGCTATCCACGTCTCGAACGCCCTTGCCGATGTGACCGGGAGCGCAGGGGCGCGGATTCGAACCGCGGAACCACTTCCGGACAAGGTCCTAAGCCCGCCCTCTGGTGGGGCGCTTGCCGCGGATAACATCTCCTGAGTTCGACTGTCTTGCGGCACCGTCAGATCCAGTTGTCCGACGGCAAGGTGACCTCTGAGCGGTGGCGCGAGCTTACCATCACGAATGTCGCCAGGGTGAGGGGTATCATAGGAATGCTGAGCACGAGCAGATAACCGGTGACACTCCCCACAGTCCCTTCAGTCAGTCCTGAAACGTACATCAGAGGGCCTGTAACGCACAGGGCGAGCACGGACATCATCAGGATAACCTTCGCAGGCCTAGTCAGCTTGACATCCGACCTGGATAGCAGCAAAAGGGCACACAGACCGGTGTACAATATTCCGAACACCAGTGCTATGAGCCCGCTGATGTTCTCTGTCACGGATTTCGCGTGCTGGTACAGTGCATAGTTGGCTGCGCCTGCGGATATGAAAAGTGCCGAAGCCGTCCACAGATTGCCTTGGATGCAGTAGACGAGCATTATCGTCAGAAGTACGGCACCTGTCGCGATGACCGCTATATGGAACCATGCTGCGCGTTCAGCCGCTGCGTAAACGCTGAACGCAACTGCGGCTAAGAATGCCGCGACAAGGACCATCATCGATACGGCTTTCACGACCTTCGACCCGAGACCGTTTATCGGATCCAGCCCGGTTTCTCTTGACTTCATCCAAGCAGGGATCTGACTGTCCACGAGCAACCACCATTCCTCGAGTCAGTAGAAGTGGCACCTGGCGATATAAACCCTCGGTGGGATAGCCGCGGGCTCCGGGTGAGACTATCCACATGGCTGCGGGAGTGCAGGGGCGCGGATTCGAACCGCGGAACCACTTCTGGACAAGGTCCTAAGCCTTGCGCCGTTGGCCGGACTTGGCTACCCCTGCCTGGTGCCCTGTGCGTGACGCATCATTGGCGCCGTATAAGAATCAATCGCAGACTGGTACACAGCATGCACAATCGGTTCAACGACTCCTGCGCGAGGTTATCTCGTGCAGGACCTCTCTCATGATCTCCATCGCGAGTTCCGCCTTCGCCGGGAATGCTCGTACTTTGATTCGGATGGCGACCACATCCTCCCCCTCGCTCAGTCTGACCCCCTCCTGGTACGCCCTCTGCTTGTCCAGTCTGATGAAGACCTGACATGCGTTGTCGGTCCTCACCGTGAGCGTGGACATGACATTGGCCAAGTCCTCGTCTGTCATCCGCTCGAGGACGCCCATGATCATGTCCTCATCCTTCAAGGTCGATTCGAGGACCTCGATGGCGTTGCCGAAATGCCCCTCAGTCCTGGACCTCTCGACGGGCGCGTCTCCGACCACGGTTCTGAGCGCATGCCCCACCTTGGCCAAGTCCTCGGTGGCGTGACATATCGTCCTGGCGTGTAGAGATGAGAGTCTCCGGGTCACTCTGACTCAATCGACCAACTGATATGTAAAACCCCCCACGCATGGGACACCGGCACCATGCCAGGTCATATCATCGCAGGCACCGTACCTGTAGGTGGGAGAATACTTAATACATATAACACGCTAACAACGAAAACGGTGTACCCGTTGATGGAGGTCAGGTTTCACGGGCGGGGTGGCCAGGGTGTGGTCATTGCGTCCGAGGTCCTGGCGAAAGCGGCTTTCCGGATGGGCTTCGAAGTGTCTTCTTTTCCCTTCTTCGGAGTCGAGCGCAGGGGCGCTCCCGTGACCGCGTTCGCCCGCATTGACAAGAAGCCGATACGGAACAAATCGAGCATCTACGAACCGGATTTCGTGGTTGTCTTGGACAGCTCGCTCCTGAAGGGCGTGGACTTCCTGGAGGGGCTGAAACCTGGGGGAAAGGTGCTCATCAACTATCCCGACGGCGTTCCATTGCCGAAGCTCCCCGATTCATACAAATACTACACCCTGGACGCTAACGCCATCGCCGCCGCGCACGGGATCGGCTCCAAGGTCGCGCCAATCGTGAACACCGCCATCATGGGCGGCTTCTCCAAGGTGTGCGAGTGGGTGTCCCTGGACGCGATGGTCGAGACCATCAGGGCGGTAGCACCGGTCAAGAAGGAGGAGAATGTGGCCGCCGCCAGAGAGGCGTACGACCGCACCAGGGAGGTGACCGTGTGACGAAGAGCTACGAGGAGATACCCCTTACCCCCATCTCCGACTCCCCCAGCACCATGAACATGACCGGTCTGTGGAGGGCCTTCAGGCCCGTTGTGGACATATCGAGATGCAAGAAGTGCACATTGTGCTGGAAGTTCTGTCCTGACGCGGCGATCACACTGGTGGACGGGGTGCCGGTCATCGACCTGAAATATTGCAAGGGCTGCGGCATATGCGCCTATGAGTGCCCTGCGGAGTGCATCGAGATGGTGAAGGAGGGGACTGGATGAGGATGGTGATGACGGGCAACTACGCCTCCGCATACGGGGCGAAGGTCTCGAGGGCTGAGGTCATAGCGGCATATCCGATCACGCCCCAGACATCCATCGTCGAGAAGCTGGCGGATTTCGTGTCGTCCGGCGAGATGAAGGCCAAGTTCATCCCTGTCGAGAGCGAGCACAGCGCCATGGCGGCTTGCGTGGCGGCTGCGACGGCGGGCGCCAGGACATACACGGCCACCAGCTCCCACGGGCTCACTCTGATGCACGAGGTCCTGATGTGGGCCTCCGGGGCCCGCCTGCCGGTCGTCATGACGAACGTCAGCAGAGCCATGGCCCCACCGTGGAGCGTGTGGGTGGACCACATGGATTCCGTCGCCCAGCGCGATACTGGCTGGCTCGAGTTCTTCTGCGAGAGCAACCAGGAGGTCCTCGACACGATCATAATGGCGTACAAGGCCTGCGAGAGCAGTGGCGTGATGCTTCCCGCGATGGTCATAGAGGACGCGTTCATACTTTCGCACACGTCGGAGCCGGTCGACGTACCCGACCAGGAGCTTGTCGATTCGTTCCTGCCACCGTTCAACCCGGCGCTCAAGATCGAGCCCGGCAAGGCGATGGGGTTCGGGTCGCTGGTGAGGCCCGACCAGTACATGGAGTTCAGGTACAAGGCCATGCTCGCGATGAAGGAAGCGCATGACCGGTTCCTCAGGGTCGAGAAGGAGTTCAAGCAGGTGTTCGGACGCGAGTACGGCGGCCACTTGGACTTGTACAGGTGCGACGATGCGGACGTAGTGCTAGTGGCTGCGGGCTCCGCAGCGTCGACGGCGAGGGATGTGGTCGACGCGTTGCGCGAGAAGGGCCAGCCAGTTGGCCTGGCGAGACTCCGGTCGTTCAGGCCCTTCCCCCACGACGAGTTCAGGGCGCTCGGGGCGAAGGTGTCTGGCATGGGTGTGCTCGACCGGTCCTACACGTTCGGACCGGCAGGCGCCTTCTACACCGAGATCAAAGGTTCGCTGTACAGCTGCCCGAAACGCCCCGTCATGAAGAATTACATCGCGGGTCTTGGAGGCAGGGATATCACACCCAAGATACTCGAGAAGATATTCGAAGACATCCAGCTCACCGCGAAGAGAGGCGGAGGGGACGAGGTCGAATGGGTCGATGTGAACGGCCTGCCGAGGAGGTGGCGCTGATGTCCAAGACCACTATCCCGGAGGAGGAGTTCGCCTACCCCGGCAGCACGGGCTGCCCCGGGTGCGGGGCGAACCTCGTCATGAGATACCTGCTGAAGGGCCTGGGCGAGAGGACCGTCCTCTCGATACCCGCATGCTGCTGGGCGGTCATGCCCGGCTACTGGCCGAGCAACTGCCTCAAGGTGCCGATATTGTATACGGCCTTCGAGGCGACCGGGGCAGGGATATCAGGCCTGAGGGCCGCATTCGATGTCAAAGGTCTCAAGGACGTGACGGTCGTCGGCTTCGCCGGGGACGGCGGGACAGTCGATATCGGCCTGCAGGCGCTGTCCGGCGCCGCCGAGCGGCAGACGGACGCGATATATGTCATGTACGACAACGAGGCGTACATGAACACCGGGATACAGAGGAGCGGCTCGACCCCTTGGGGCGCGTGGACGACCACCACTCCGGTGGGAGTCAACCACGAGTACAAGCGCGAGCCCAAGAAGGACATCATGGCGATCATGCAGGCCCACGGGATACCCTATTCGGCGACGCTGTCCGTGGCGCACCCTGAGGACTTCGTGAAGAAGGCCCAGAAGGCCAAATCCATCAAGGGCCTTAGGTTCATGCACGCGCTCTCGCCTTGCCCGCCCGGCTGGCGCCTGAACCCGCAACTGACGATAGAGGTGGCCCGTCTGGCCGTCGACACCCACCTGTTCCCGCTGTACGAGATCGAGGACGGGAAGCTCCGGATCACCAGGAAGGGCAAGGGGACTCCGGTCAAGGAGTACCTCAAGATACAGGGCAGGTTCTCCCACCTGACCGAGGCCGAGGTCGACTCCATCCAGAAGACGGTCGACGAGAGATGGGCCATGCTGCTCGAGAAGGAGTACAAGGGGCCCTGACCGGTTCAGGCGACTTTGACGAGTCTCTTCCTCTTGTAGCCCGTGACGACCTTCAGGTTGCCGCGGAACTCCTCGTCCAACGCTCGGTCACCTGTGTCGATCCTCAGTACTGGCGTGCCGCAGAGCTTCGACGGCGTGGAGACGACCACGACGTTGTCTGCCCCGGCTGCCCTGATGACCTTAGCCGAGATCTGCTGGTTGCCCCGGCCAAAGAAGAACCCCTGGGCGCC